>CALVZA010000014.1 GCA_944372415.1 uncultured Bacilli bacterium | reverse complement strand
AAATTAAACAATAGAATAAAGTCATTTTGTGGATAACTATTAAAAGTTGTTATTAAAGTTATATTTATCAACATCAAAAAAATAGACAATTTATTAATAATTATCTATTTAATGTCTGAATAGTTACTATTTTACTGTAAAATAGCATTTAGTATTGTCAAATGCTTTTTTTTATTATAAAATTAATTTAGATTAGAGGGTGTTTCAGTTGAAGAATAAGATAAATGTTGATATATTGGTTCCTAGTATTAATGAAACTTATAATCTTTTTATTCCAGTGAATAAAACGGTAGGTGAAATTGTAAAATTAGTTAATCAAGCAATAAATGATTTAACAGATGGAGAATTTCCTATAAAAAATGATCTATCTTTAATTGATTTGTATACATGTACTTTATATAATTTTGATTATAGTGTAAAAAATAATAAAATAAAAAATGGAAGTAGATTAATTTTAATATAGGTGTTAATATGAAAATAATATTACAAGAAGAAAAAGAGTTAATAACATTTAAATTACCAAAAGAAGTAATAGGTAATTATTGGGTTAGTAATTCTAAAAGAAATAATTTAGTCAATATTGAAGCTGAAAATGGCAAATGGCTTTTAAAAAGCAATGTCGATTTTAGGATTGTTAAAAATGCTGAATATAAAGAAAATGAACTATTAACAAATGTAAATCAATTAGAATTTATTGAGCTAAAAGATTATTTATCTTTTTGTATAATTGAATTGTCTACTAATACACAGTATAAAATTTATTGTATGCCAGTTTATGATAAATCTTTAATACAATTAGTTATAGATTTTAAAAATATAAAGAATATAATTATAGGAAATGATAAAAGTGCTACAATTAATTGTTCTTTAAGCGATTTTGCGAAAGAGCAAGTTTTAATAAATTTTGAAAATGGCAAGTATAGTGTAAAAAATAATAATGTTAAAGTGCCTTTATTTATAAATAATATTTTAGAGAATGAACAGTTTATTTCAAATGGAGATATGCTTTTTATAAATGGAATTGTATTTTATGTTGTTGGGAATTTGTTATTAATTAATAATCCTAATAATTGTATATTTTATGATTCGTTAAAATTATCTAAGAGAATATTACCTATTAATAAAGTTTTAGAATATACAGCAGAAACTGATGTTTTTGTTGAGGTTTTTAATAGAAGTGAGTATTTTCAAAGACCACCACGTTTTAAGAGAATAATTGAAAAAAAAGAATTTAATATTGATCCTCCAACGGAAAGTGAAATAAAAGATGATGAAATGCCATTAGTATATACTATGGGGCCTATGATGTTGATGGGGATGACATCTATAATGTCTGGTGTTTTAGCAGTTATTAATGTAATTAATGGTGAATCTTCTTTTAAACAAAATTTAGTTCCTATTATGACTGCACTTGGTATGATGGGAGGAATGATTGTTTTTCCTTTTTTGCAAAATATTTATAGAAAACATATTCAGAAAAAAAATGAAATAAAGCGAAGAAAAAAATATAAAAAATATATAGATAAAAAGCGTGAAGAAATTTTGCAAGAGTATGAAATTCAAAGACAAATTTTAATAGAAAATAATATTCCTTTAGAAGAAGTAGCTAAGGTTATATTAAATAGACAGAGAACTCTTTGGGATAGAAAAATAGAACATCCTGATTTTTTGAATATAAGATTGGGTATTGGAAGTGTAAATCCTGAAATAGAGATAAATTTGCCAGAAGAACATTTTACTATGGATGAAGATGATTTAAAAGATCTTTATGATGAGTTATTTAAAAATATAAAAATTATAAATAATGTTCCTGTAACAGTTAATTTAATTGAAAATAGAATTACAGGTATTATAGGTAGTTATAATTATGTCAAGAAGTTCTTAGATGGTTTTATGTTACAAATTTTAGCATTTCATAGTTATGATATGTTAAAAATAGCAATAATTTCAAGTAATGAGAAAAAAAATACCTGGGAAAAGTATAGAAATATACCGCATTTTTGGAATAATGATAAAACATTTAGATTTTTTGGAATTGATTCTGATGGTATAAATAGTGTTTCAAATATGTTAGTGCAAATACTAAATGAAAGATACAACAATGATGATGACAAAGAAAAACAAAATAATAAGGTTGATAAATATAAGGATTATAAAGACTATTATTTGATTATATGTGATGAGGTAGATTATTTAACTAGTACTACTATTTATAATGAGTTATTAAATAAAGATACAAATTATGGATTTAGTATGATAATAATTACAGAAAAGGTTGATAAATTACCTGATGAATGTACTACTTTTATTAATATAGGACCTCAAAATAGTGGTATATTTGAAAATGAACTATTGTCTAGTAATCAAAGAAGTTTTAAACCAGATATTCCTTATTTTAATATGAATATGTGTTATATAAATTTATGTAATATTCCTATTGATGTTTCAGAAGGTAAATTTCAATTACCTAAGACATATAGTTTTTTAGAAATGTATGATGTTGGAAATGTAAAACAACTAAATATTCAGAATAGATGGAAAAATAATAATCCTATACAAAGTTTAGCTGCGCCAGTTGGTATAAATGAACAAGGTGAATTATTTAAAATAGATTTACATGAAAAATATCATGGTCCGCATGGTTTGGTAGCTGGTATGACTGGTAGCGGTAAATCAGAATGGATAATTACATATATTTTATCTATGAGTATTAATTATCACCCTGATGAAGTACAATTTGTATTGATAGATTATAAAGGTGGTGGTTTAGCAGGAACTTTTGAGAACAAGGAGAGTGGTTTTAGATTACCTCATTTAGCAGGAACTATAACAAATTTGGATGTTGCAGAAATAAATAGAAGTTTAGCAAGTATAAATAGTGAATTAAAACGAAGACAATCTTTATTTAATCAAGCACGTGATAAGTTGGGTGAGAGTAGTGTTGATATTTATAAATATCAACGATGGTATAGAGAAGGAAAAATTGATGAACCAATTAGTCATTTATTTCTTATTTCTGATGAGTTTGCAGAGTTAAAAGCTCAGCAACCTGAGTTTATGGATGAGTTGATTTCAACAGCACGTATTGGAAGAAGTTTGGGTGTTCATTTGATTTTGGCAACTCAAAAACCTAGCGGAGTGGTTAATGACCAAATATGGTCAAATTCTAAATTTAGGGTATGTTTAAAAGTTCAAGAAAAAGCAGATAGTAAAGAGATGATATTAGTTCCTGATGCGGCCTATTTAAAAGAAGTTGGAAGATTTTATTTACAAGTTGGATATAATGAATTTTTTGCAAAAGGGCAAAGCGCATATGCTGGAGGACCTTATTATGAAAGTGATAGACATAAGAAAGTAATTAATACTGAAATTGAATTTGTTGATAATTTAGGAGATGTTTATAAACAAATAAATTCAGAAAATAAAACGGTAACTTCTGTTTATAAGGGTGAAGAGCTTCCAAATATTTTAAAAGAAATCATTGAAATAGGCAATAAGACTGAATTTCATGTAAAAAAATTATGGTTAGATGCTATACCTGCTAAAATTTATATTGATGAATTATTACAAAAATATAGTTATAAAAAAGAAAATTTTGTTTTAAATCCTATTATTGGTGAGTATGATGCTCCCCAATATCAAAAACAAGAGTTGTTAACTTTACCATTAAGTGTTAATGGTAATACTATAATTTATGGATTGGCAGGAAGTGGGAAAGAAAATTTATTACAAACAATTATATATTCATTATCATTATTTCATTTTTCAAAAGAAGTAAATGTATATGTTATGGATTTTGGAGCTGAGATATTAAGCTGTTTTAAAAATTCTCCAATAGTTGGAGATGTAATGACTGTTACAGAGGATGAAAAAATAAAAAATTGTTTCAAATATTTAAATGATGAATTTATTAGAAGAAAAAAATTATTTCAAGATTTTAATGGCAGTTATGACTATTTTATAAAAAATAGTGGGAAAACTCTTCCAAATATTTTAGTAATTATTAATAATTATGAAAATTTTTATGAGGTATATCAAGACAAGTATGATGATAATTTGGTTAAATTAACTAGAGATTCAGAAAAATATGGTATGCGTTTTATCATAACGGCTATGTCTTCAAATGGAATTAGATTTAAATTATCACAAAATTTTAAACAAAGTATTTGTTTACAAATGAAAGATAGTTTTGAATATATAACAATAATGGGAAATTCTTGTAAAGTTATTCCTTCATCAATTAAAGGTAGAGGAATAGTTAAAAAAGACAAAAATTTCTTTGAATTTCAAACTGCTTTACCAAAACAAGTTTTAGATATTAATGAATATTTATCAAATTTCTCTATATCTTTATTAGAAAAGTATGGTGAGAAAGCTTCTTCTATAAAAGTTTTACCACCAATAATTGATAGTAATTATTTATTTAATTATTTTAATGATGGTCATAATATACCAATTGGAATGTATGTAGAGTCTTTGGACATATTATATTATAATTTTTTTAAGCCTAAATTTACTGTTATTATGGCTGATTATTCAGATGTGTTATTAGATTTTAATAAAGCATTATTGTTTTTATTAGAAAATTCTAAAATTAATTATAATATTGTTGTTATTGATGGATTAAAAGAGTATGAATTTTTAAAAGAGGATAAAAAAGTTTTATACATATCTGATAATTATTTAGTCTCTCTTTCACAAATATTAAATAAGGTAGGCAATTTGGACGAACAGTCAAGGGATACAATATTATATTTTATTGGTTTACAAAATATTGTTCAAAGTCAGTCTGATATAACTGAAGTATTAAATAGTAGTATTAATACTGTTTTTGCTAAAGAAAAAGTAGGTGTTATAATATCTGATACTGTTAATGGTTTAGCAATGTATAAAGGAGATAATTGGTTTAGTTCTTCAAATACTAATACTGCAATTTATATAGGAAATAAAATAACAGAACAGTATATTTATCCTGTAAATTTTTATAAAAATAATAATAAAAATATAAGTCAAGGATATATTATAAAAAATTCTAATGTTGAGGAAGTAAAATTAATTTGTTCTAATAATAAATCAAATAAATAATTAAATTTGTAAATATTTCTGTTAAATCTCTTGCTAATTGTTATTATATATGCGATAATGTATTTGTAAAATAGAAAGGAGATTTGTATGGCACTAGGTAATTCTGCTATTGAAACAGCAAGACAAACAATGGGGCATATTGTTCAAGCTAATAGTTCAATTCAAAATGATTCTCAAACTTTTACTGCTATTATGGGTAATGGGGAATTTGTTAAATTTGCTGAAGATACTTCTTTTGGTAGTGAAACTCAACAAAAATTAACTAAAGCTTTGGAAGGTATTAGTAAATTTGGTGGAAGTATAGAAAGTTTACAATCAAGAACAAATGCTTTTTTAGAACAACAACGACAATTAAATAATACAAGGTATTAATATATAAAGTAAAGGAGGAATAAAATGGCAACTTTTAGTTCATTAGAAATTAGAAATTTAGCAGGAAGAGCTGCAACTGCAACAGTTACAATTCAAGCTCAAACTAATAATGCTGCTACAAACGCAGCAACAATGGCTCAATTAATTAGAAGTGCAGGAGATGACTCTTCTGCATCTTTGGCAAGAGATTGGGAAGGCCTTTCAGCTGCTTTTAAAGCTTGTGGTAAAAGTATTGAAGATTGTGGGAATAAAATGAAATCTGCTTTAAATAAATATGCTGCTGAAACTCAAGTAAATGAAACAACAACAGCTAGTCAAACTAGTCAAGTTTCACAAGAGATTTCATCACTAGGTTCTTATTTTCAATAATTAATATGTAAAGTATTTTTAAATTTTAATAATAAAGTCGTGATATTCTTATTATGGCTTTTTTTGATGTGTTTTTTGACAGACAAGAACATTTGTGCTATAATTAATGCATATTTAAGGGGGTATTATGAAATATTTTAAAAGGAGTGTTTCAGCGCTTTTAGTAGGAGCAATGGCTTTTAGTTTTGTTTCTAAATATAATTTAAAACAAAATTATAAAAAAATAGTAAGTTATAATAGGTATACAAATTCTGAAGATTTAGATGTTTATAATAAGTTTTTAAATGAATATGTTGCTCAAATTAATTCGTTAGAATTAAATGATATTGAGATAATAATTAAGGTTATGAGTGATATTTGGAGTGAAGTAAAGGGGTATGGTGTTCCAAAAGAAACAGTTATTGGTTTATATAATCTTTCTTTTATTAGAGAAGGTGTTGGTGTTTGTACAAGTTTTGCTGATGAATTTACTAATAGAATGAATAAAATAAATTGGGAATATAATGCTCGAAATGTAATACTTAAAAATATGAATAATGATGTAAAAATAGATAGAATAGATGTTGATAGAGTTATAATTGAGTCTGATGATGAAAAGTCTAATAATTTAGATAATTATACAAAACATATGGTAACAGCTATAGATTTACCTGATAAAGATGTAACTTTAATTGTGGATACTACTAATTTAATGCTTGGTATTTTGAAAAATGGTAAAGTTTATATGTTTAATTGTAATGAATATTTATTTAATTATGATATTGAAGATAATTATACATATACAAATGAAAAATTGTTTGAAGTATTATCTACTTATTTGAAATCTTTTTTCTGTTCTACGAATGATATTATGTCTTTAGGAAATCAATTTGGAATAGAATCTCAAAAAGAAACTTATGATTTTGTAGAGGATTTACCAACTAATGAAAAGAAATTAATGAAAATTTTATATTAATTTTTAAAAGTATTTAATATTGTCAAATGCTTTTTTTTTTGCTATAATTACAATGCGTTTTTAACTTGGAATTATTTTTTAGAAAGAAGAGATTATATGAATAAGATTAAAATAGTTAGTTTAGGTGGATTAAACGAAAATGGTAAAAATACATATGTAATTGAAATTGATAATAAATTATTTATTTTAGATTGTGGTTTAAAGTATGCTAATGATACTATGTTTGGAATTGATTATATTATTCCTGATTATAGTTATTTAGTTCAAAATAAAGATAAAATTGTTGGTATATTTTTAACACATGCACATCCTGAGAATATGGGTGGTGTTAAAGATTTATGTGAACTTTTACCTAATGTAAAAGTATATTGTACAAAGTATACTAAAAAATATTTAGAGTTAGAAGGATTTGGTTCTAACATTTATGAAATACAACCTCATAAAAAAATTACTTTTGATGATATATCTTTATTTCCTATAAGTGTAACTCATAGTGTTCCAGATGCTGTTATGTATGTAATTAATACAAAAGATGGTGCTATTGTTTACACTGGGGACTTTATTATAGATCCATCTATGAGTGGAAAATACAGTATGGATATAGGAAAAATTGCTTATATTGGTAAACAAGGGGTATTATGTATGTTAAGTGATTCTGCTTTTTCAGAAAGACCTGGACATACTAGTCCTGATCATAGATTAACTAATTTTTTTAGAGATTCTATAAATAGAAGTGAAGGTAGAATAATATTTACTGTTTTACCAATTCATTTATTTACGATTGAAGAAATATTTGAGGCTGCAAAATCTACTCGAAGAAAAGTAGTAGTTATGGGTAAAAAGTTACAAAGTGTTATAAATATGGCTATTGATGAGGGATATTTAGAAAACTATAAAGATATTATGGGAGATTTAAGTAATGTAAATGATGCTAATGCTTTATTATTAGTTTGTGATGATAAAGAAAAGCCTTATGCGGCTATAGACAGAATTGTTAGTGGTTATGATAAGTTTATTAAATTAACTAAAGATGATACTATTGTTTTTGCTGAGCCAAGGTATGATGAAAACGAAAAAATAATAGTTAAATTAGAAAATGAAATAGCTATGTTAGGAGCTGATACTATTAATATATCTAAAGATAAAGAAATAACTCATCATGCTTCACAAGAAGATTTAATGCTTATGATAAATTTATTAAAACCTAAATATTATATGCCTGTTGAAGGTGAATATAGATATATGGTTAATAATGCTAATTTAGCTAACAGTTTAGGAATAGATAGTAATAATATTATTTTAAAAACTAATGGAGAAGTTGTTAAAATAGAAAATAAAAAACTTGTAGAATGTTATGATAAAATAGAAATAAATGATGTTCTAATAGATGGTAATTCTAATGATGATATAGGAGAATTAGTAATTAAAGATAGAGAAATGTTAAGTGAAAATGGTATTGTACTAATAAGTGCTACTTTAGATAAGATTACTAAGAATGTGTTAGTTGGTCCTGAAGTTACTACACGTGGATTTATATATATAAAAGATAGTAAAGAAATGATAGATACTGTAAAGAAAATAAGTTTAGAAATAATAGAAAATAATATTAGTAATAATTTTGTTGATTTTAATAATATTAAGCTCGAAATAAGAGAAAGTTTAAGTAAATATTTTTATAATGAAACTGAGTGTAAGCCTATGATTATTGCTGTTATTCAAGAAGTTTAGTTATGAAGAAGATTATAGTTGTTATATGTTTTTTATGTCTTATTGGGTGTAAAAAAGTTGAAGATATAAATAAAAGTGATACTGAAAAATATAATTTATATTGTTATAAAGAATACAATAATTATGAAGAATATATAAGTATAGAATATAGTGATAATGATATAAGTTATATGGGATTTAGTTATATATTTGATTATAATATTAATAATTATATGAAGAAGATTGATGTTAATAAGTATTCTAATATGGAAATTAAATATGATGATACAACTTTAGAATATGTTTATAGTGATTTAGAAAGTTATATTAATTTAAAAAGTGAATTATTTAAATTATTATCTATTAAAGAAGATGATTTTAGTTATATTAAAGATAATAAGTTAAATTATAATTTATTTAGAAATTATATAAATGATTATTCTTGTGAGTAATCATTTTTTTATGAGATTTATATTGAATTATTAATTTAATTATAGTATTATTAAATTAGAAAAATAAGAAAGTGAGAATTAATATGAAGAAGATATTGTTTAGTTTGTTGATTACTTTTACTGTGTGTGGTTTTCTTAATATCAATGTAAATGCAGATGATTTTACTGTTTCTTTTGATGAAAATTATGGATATGGTTTAGAATGTGATAATGGAACTAATTGGGTTAGAGATGGTTTTTGTTCTGGGACTGTTCCTAGTGGTCAAACTTTAGATTTTCCTTATAAATCATCAGAAATGTATAGTAAATATGATGAAGGTTATTTAATTGGATGGACTAAGACTGTATGGAATGGTAAACCATTATGCCAAGGTGGCGATGGCACTATTACTGACGTAACTATTGAAAAAGGTGATAAGACTGCAGAAATTTATGGTGATACTGTTTATTATGCTTGTTACAGAGAAGAAGTAGGTGGTTGGAGATATTTACAAGAAGATGCTGAAGTTTCTAAGCCAGAAGGGTTACAAGATTTAGAATGTGGTAATGAATTTTGGATAGATTATTGTAATAAAGAGTCTGATGGTGAATATTGCTATGGAACAAGAGAAGGTGAATTAAGAAAAATTAGAAGAGATAGAATAGCTAATACATTTGAAGGGGCTAATCGTACTTGTTCAAATGCGACCGCTACAGAAGAAGATGAAGGGTGGAAATATGTTACTATTAATGGGTCGGATTATTCTTGCGGTGAAGCTATATATGTAACAACTTGTGATGATGATGCTTGTAATTACACAAAAATTTTGAAATTTGATGAAACTGAAAAAAATGTGAATGGAACTATTGATATAGATTCTTTTAAAAATAGTTCAGATGATGCAAAAAAAGCATGTAAAAAGCTTGAAATAGAAGATAATCAAAAAAAATGTTCTAATAAGATAATTACTAAAATGAGAAAAAAAGGCAGTTATCCACTATGTTATGATGAAGATACTTCTATTTCTGAAATAAAAGATAGATTGGAAGAATATTACTCTTGTGATACTGAAGCGGGGTATTATTTTGATGAAACAGCAATAAAAGCCCAAGGGAAAAAAGATTGTAAAAATGGTATTTGTACTCAAACTTATTCTGTGTCATGTACTAAAGGAAGTAAAGCAAAACCTACATTATCAGTTACTTCTGGTGTAGTTAATAGTAGTGGTAAAGGAACTATATCTGTTAAAGCAACTGCTAATGAAGGCAAAATAGATTCATATTTTGTTAGTGATACATATTTAGTACCAACAGATAGAAGTTCATGGATTAAAATTAATGGTAATACTTTTACAATAGAAAGTTCTCCTGGAATAATGTATATTTGGGTTAGAGATTCTAAAGGAAATATCAGTGATGCAGTTAGTGGCGCAGTGTTTGATACAGTTAATGTTTCTACTACAGTAAAAAAATTGGAGTTATATGATAGTAATGGAAATCCTCAGACTCCTAGTAGAACAGTTGCTTACAACTCTGATAAAGTAAATTCTTCAAAATATGTTATGTTAAGTAATGATTTAGAAAAAGATAGTGAAGTTTTAGCAGATGGATTTAATCCATTTGATATGGAATATAAACTTGAAGTTAGTGGTCCAACTGTTTCTGTTTATGCAACTTTAACTAGTACAGACTCAAAATATGTTGATGGTTATGGGCCTAGAACTGTAAACTTAAATTATGGTGTTAATACTGTATTATTAAAAATACAAAATAAAGAAGGTAAAATAAGAACTTATACAATATTAGTTACTAGAGTTGATGATAGAACAAGTGATAATACTTTAAGTAAACTAAGTACAAGCGTTGGTAAGGTAGATTTTAATTCTAATATTACTGATTATAAAATTGAAATACCATCAAATACAACAAGTGTTAATGTAGATTCAGAAATAGCAAGTGATAAAGCTAGTTATGTAAATGGCTATGAACCAGGTAAGGTAGAGATTAAGGGAGATACTACTGTTAAATTAATTAAAGTTATTAGTCAAACTGGTAGCACAAGAACTTATGTCTTAACTTTTATTAAAGAGGGAAAAGATATAATTGAAGAAAAATCTTTACAATTAAGTGATTTATCAATACCAGGTGTATATTTACCATTTGAATCAGATGTTGCAAATTATAGTTTGAGTGTTGATTATCAAACTGATTCTATTGATTTAAATAGTATTTTGGCTGATGATAGTAGTAAAATAATAGTTAGTTATAAAAAGAAGAGTGATTCTGAATATAAAGTTGGTTCTTCAGTTGGATTAGGATTAGATGTTGGAGAAAATTTTATAGAAATTAAAATAATAAATAGTAAAAATCAAGAAAGTTATTATAGACTAACAATCATAAGAAAAGAGTTTGGTTTAGATATTTCTGATGATACTACTTTAAAAGATTTGAAAGTTTTAAATCATAAAATAAAATTTAGTCCGAATAAAAAAGATTATACAGTAAGAATAAAACAAGAAAAGAGCTTAGTTATAACTGCTGTTCCAAATAGTAATAGAGCAGAAGTATTTATTAGAGGCAATGAAGAACTTACAGGATTTAGTACTGTAAGAATAAAAGTTGTAGCAGAAAATGGAAAATATGAAACTTATTCTATAGATATTAAAAAAGATCCATTTAATAAAACTATAGAAATTGCTTCAATTATAGTAGGTGCTGTAATAATTTTGATGAGTAGTTGCATAATAGTAATAAAGAAACATAGTAAAGCTAGAAAGGAATATTTTGAAGAGTAAGGAGGTATTGTATGAAAAATAGAGTATTAATTATTTTGTCAGTAGTATTTTGCATATTTTCAATAAGCTTGATTGTTAATGCTGCCAATTCAGTAGCTGCTGAGGGCGATGCTAATTTTAATGAATTAAAATCAGCTTATGAACAAAATAAAAATAATAAAATACCAGTATCTGGAAGTGAGATTATAACTTTATATGGTTATTCAAAATGTGATGGTACAAAATGTGTTGTAGACTATATGGGTGTATCTTCTGATTTTGAAGAAGCTTTGAGAAAGACTGTACAGTGTACTAATGGGGAAAAATATATTAACTATCAAAATTCTGGACCTGGTGGTGCCGCTGATTATATGGAAGATAATAATAAAAAGTATTCTGGAGATGCTTATTGGAGTGTTGATTATCAAGTAACTTGTACAACTGATAGTAATAATGGTAATAATCTTGAAACTGATAATGGATTAAATAATGTCGTTAATGATAATCAAAACAATAATAATAATAATCAAAATAATAATGACAATAATTCAAATTATGGTAGTTCTTCTACTGTTGATAATGAAAAAACTGGAGTTAATACTTACTTTGTAGTTTTAGGAATTGTAGCTTTAATATCTTCTATATTTATGGTATGTGTTAAAAAATTTAATTTATTTAAAAATATTTGATTTTATTGTTAAAATGGTTTATCATATTTATAGAGAATATGATAGTTGTTAGAAGGAGATAATCATATTTATCTTCTTTTTTAGGAGTTGAAATTATGTATAAAAAAATAGTAAGTTTTATAGTTTTAAGTATTTTATTATTTCCTACTATGGTATATGCTACTGATAGAAATAGTGAAGTTTGGTCAGGCTCAAATGTTTATACTTGTACGAGTAAGTATCAAGACAATAGTTTATTAACTGATAAATCTACTTATTTTAGTCATTGTATGGAAGTTAGATGTGAAAATTATAATCCAATTATAACGTATTATACTAATAATAAAGTTACATGTACTAATGGTAATACTTCTCCATATTTTGAAGTAATAAATAATAGTGCTTGTGAAAAATATAATTCTAGAGTATGTAATAATGATGAGATTAGATATTGTTCTATGGTAGTTTATTATGACTGTGAAAGAACAAGTAGTGGAGCACAATATTTTACGACTACTAAAAAGAAAACTACTACTAAAAGAGTAACTACAAAGACTACAACTAAAATAACTACTACGACACAGCGGGTAGTTTCTAATACAAAATTAGCTTCTTTAACTTTATCTAGTGGAACTATAAATTTTTCTAGTGATGTTTATAATTATAATATTGATGTTGATTCTATGGTAAATACAATTAATGTTAGCGCTATTCCAGAGGATAAAACTAGTACTGTAGATATTAGTGGTAATACTAATGTTGTTGATGGAAGTATAATAAAAATTACTGTTACTGGAACTGACGGTAATAAAAGTGAATATAGAATAAATGTTAAAAAGAAAGTAAATGAAAAATTATCTAATAATGCTAAGTTAAAATCATTAACTATAAAAGATTATCAAATTAATTTTAATTCTAATATTACCAATTATACTTTAATCGTTGATAATGGTGTAGAAGAACTTGATATTAAATATGAAGTTGAAGATGAAAAAGCAAAAGTAGTTGTTGAAGGAAATTCTAATATAAGTGATGGAAGTGTTATAAAAGTTACTGTTACTGCAGAAGATGGTTCTACTAATATTTATACTATAGATATAAAAGTTAAGAAAAAGTCTAATTTTATTAAAATATTATTTATAATTATACTTATATTATCGTTATTAGCAGGTGCTTATTATATTTATAAAAAGTTTGTTGCTAGCAAGTCAGGTGATAAATATGAGTATGAATAAGAAGATATCTTGTTTTTTACTTATATTTATAATATTCACCTTTTGTAAAGTAGATGTACATGCTATAGCTTCAAGTACTACATGGGATTCTAGTACTGAAGAATTAATTTATTCTTATGAAGCTTCAGTTGCTGGTATAAGAAGGGTTTGGTTAGAATGTACTGGTGCTAATATTAATACTACTATAACTTTATATGCAGGAGATTATACTAAAGAAAAAATAACGGGAAGAAAATCTACTAGTGATTTACGTAATGGAACATATAGTTGCCAAGCACATGTTCAGACTAGAAGTAATAATGATAATAGAGAATCTGCTGGAGATGTAACTTTTACTAAGAAAAATGCTACTGTTTCTGATAATGGAACTAATGGTGGAAGTGGCGCGGGAAGTGATGTTGCTACTGGTAAGGCATGTGATTCTATAACAATAGAAGAAGAATGTACTAGGAATGCATGTAAATGGAATAAAAATAAAACTGCTTGTGAAGACTTGTATGTAGCACAAAATCCTTGTGATGAAAATTCTATGAAAAAGGTTTTACGTTTTTTTGGATATCTTTTAATGATTGCTAAGGTATGCATTCCGTTATTAATTATAGGTTTTGGAACATATGATTTATTTAAATCAGTTATAGATAAAGATGAGAAAAGTTTAAATAAGCAACTTAAAGTTTTAGGAGTTAGATTATTTGCTGGGTTATTTGTATTCTTTATTCCAAATTTGGTTTATGCTGTATTTGGTTTAAGTGAAAAGTTAAATTTAATTGAACAGGATAAGTATAAAACTTGTGTTTCTTGTTTATTAGATCCGTCTAATGCAACTAGTTGTAGTGTAAGTGAAGATTAGTTTAAAATTTCTACATTAAAAAATGTAGTTTTTTTAAATAATTATTTTTGAAAGGAAAATTGAAGTATGTCTAAGAAATATTTTTATATAATAATATTATTATTAGTAACTTTTATTTTAGTTATAGTTAATTTTTTAGATATTAATTTTACTAATGATACTTTTTATTCGATTAAAATAGGTAAAGATATTTTTAAATATGGCATTGATTTTAAAGATCATTATTCATGGATTAATAGTTTAAGTTATACATATCCACATTGGTTATTTGATGTATTAGTATTTGTTATATATAAATATTTTTCTTATAAAGGCATATATATTTTTACTTTAATAGCCTACATGTTTGTTGGTATTATTCAATATTATTGTTTAAAAAAATTATGTAATAGTAAATTAGTTTCTTTTATAATAATGATTATTTCAATTATATTAATTAAAAATTATGCAATGTGTAGAGCACATATAATTACATATAGTTTAATTATGATGTTTTATTATAATATTACTAGATTAAACGTTACTCAAAATAAAAAATATATATTTTATTTATCTATTATTTCTTTATTAATTGCTAATTTACATGTTGCTGTATGGCCTTTTATATTTTTATTATTTTTACCTTTCTTTGTAGAATATTTATTTGTAAAAATAATAAAACAAAAAAAATTAAATCTTAAATTTTATTATGATAAATATAATATTAAATTACTTATAATTTCATTTATTATTTGTTTATTAATGGGATTGCTTACACCATTAAAATTTATTCCTTATACTTATTTATTTAATACTTTAAGAGGAGTATCTCAATATTATATAATAGAACATCAACCTTTATTATTATGGAGTACTAAATTATTAGTTGTTTATATTTTTATAATTTTGTTTATTTTGCATAATAAAAAATTAAAACTTAATGATATTTTCTTATTATTAGGATTAACTATAATGATGTTATCTTCTAGAAGGCATGAGACTTTATTTGTTTTATTAAGTAGTTTTGTATTAGTAAAATATATTGATTTAAAAAAATTAAAAAATATTAAATTAAAAAATTACAAATATTTTTATACAGTAGTTATTAGTAGTTGCATTATTTGTTTTATTTGGTATCCTTGTATTAATAATATTTATAATAAATTTAATAAAGAAAATTTTTTAGATAATTATCCAGTTGAAGCAGTTAATTATATAAAAAATAATTTAGATTATAAAAATATAAGAATATATAATGAATATAAGTATGGAAGTTATTTGTTATTTAATGATATTAAATGTATGTTTGATAGTAGAGCAGATTTATATACAATAGAATTTAATAAAAAATATGATTATTTTACTGAGTTTATGGAAATAAATGGGAAGAATTATATAGATATATTTGATAAATATAATATAGAATATATTTTAATATCTAAAGATAATAATTTAAATATTTTTTTAGAAAATAACAAATTAATTAAAAATATATATCAAGATGATGAATTTAATATTTATAAATATAATAAAATTGTAAAATTAGATTAAAAAAAGTTATTTTTTTCTTGTATTTAAATATAAAATTGGTATAATAAAAATATATAATAAGAAAGGATAGGATATATAAATGAAAGAAGCAAGTGGAGAATTAAGTATGACTGCTGTTGCAGTAGTTGCAATAGCTGCTGTAGGAGTATTGTTTACTACATTGATTTGGCCAAGTATAAAAACAGCTTTGCAAAAGCAAACTTATTGTTCTCAAGCATTTAATTGTAAGTCTAACGGTGATGGCACTTTGTCTTGTAGTTACTATAATGATGAAGGAAATGTAATAACTGGTTTGATTTGTGATGATAAGGATGCTACTGCTACGGAATAGTGTTTAATTTATTTAAAAAGTGAGGTAAAAATATGAGAGAGGCAATTGGAGGAACTTGGTTATTTGGGTTGGTAATAACATTTATTGTGTTCTTTGCCTCTTTTTTAGCTATATCAATAAATTATGCAAAGGCATTTAATGTTAAAAATAATGTAGTGGATTTGGTTAGCAAATATGAAGGAAATAATCCTTGTTCTAGAAAAAAAATAGGAACATATTTGAGAGAAACTGGTTATTTAATCGCTGGTACGTGTCCTAAAAAAGATAATAATAATCCTTATGAGTACATTGGATATAATCTTGATGGAACAGAAAGTACCGATCCTAATGGGAAAGCATATTATTGTGTTAGCAAAGATAGCACAGATAATTCCACAACTTTGAAGAAAAATTTTTATAGGGTAATTGTTTTCTTTAAAATAGATTTACCTGTAGTTGGTGATATTGCAACATTTAGAATAAAGGGAGAGACAGAATCTATTTATTTTCCAAATGAGGAAACTACTTGTTAAGGGGCGTGATAATATGAATGTTATTGTTGCTAATGAAAAACGTAATGAATTAAGTAATTTAAATATAGATATTATTAAAAGTGTTGATGGCGTTTATTCTGTTGAAGAATTAATTGGTATGTTTACTAATTTTTTCTTTAATAAAATGATTTTAGATGTAACTAGTATTAAAGAATATAATGATTATACTAATTTAAAAAAGTTATTTAGTAATATAGATGCTAATAAAGTAATATTATATTTAAATGATATTTGTAATAATAAAGAATATATATCTGATTTGGTTACATTGGGAGTATATAATTTTACTAATAGTTATAGTGAAATTATGGAACTATTTAATAATCCAAAGAGTTATACTGATGTTGCTAGTTTTCAAATTAGTAAGAGTACTTACGATATTAATCGAGAGATTGATGATATAAATGGTTATAATGAAGAAAAAGAATTTACATTTGAAGATTTTATATTGCCTGGTGAATATGATGGTAATAAAAAAATTATAGGTGTTGTTAATTTAACTAGTCATGCTGGAGCAACTACACTTACTGTTCAAATGGTAAAACAGTTAAATGTTAAATATAAGGCAATAGGTATTGAAATGAATAAGCAGGATTTTATATTCTTTAATGTTCCTAGTATATATTCATGTACTTCTAAAGATGAAGTGTTAAAGAAAATAAAAGAACATCACGATGTGGATGCTGTTGTTGTAGATTTAAATACTTATGATAGTAAAGATTTTTGTACAGATGTTATATATTTAATAGAACCTGGTGTTATTAAGCTAACTAAGTTAATTAAAAGAAATGGAAAAGTATTTCAAGAGCTTAGTGGCGAAAAGATTGTTTTAAATAGAACTAATATGGATGATAAACAAGTTAGTGAGTTTGAAGTAGAAAGTAAAGTTAAGATATTTAGTGTAGTATCTAATTTTAGAGATAATTTAGATAGAGTTGTTAGTGTTGATAAGTTATTAGTTAAATTAGGTTATAGTAAATGTGAAGAAAATTTAAAAAAACAAGGTTTATTTTCCAAATCGAATTAAAAAATATTGACATATATAGTTATATTTTTTAAAATATATGTAGAGAGAAGAGGTATATTATGAGTTTATTAAGTTTTGGTGCAGTTGATATTTCATCTTTTTGTACTAATATGAAAGACGTTATTCAAATAATAGGATATGTTTTATTAGTGTTTAAAATAGCAATTCCTTTGCTAATTATTGCATTAGGTATGTTTGATTTTGGTAAAGCAGTAATTGCAGAAAAAGAAGATGAAATTAAGAAACAAACTAAGAGATTAATTTATAGAGTTATCGCTGGTATAGTTATTTTCTTAATTCCGAATATAATATTATGGGTATTTGGATTAGTTAATGATTATAATTCTAATAAAGATGCAGCAGGGTTCTCTGTTTGTGAAGAATGTTTTTTACATCCAAGTAATTGTAGATAATTTTTTACTTATAAAACAACTTTACTGTTGTTTTTTTTTGTGTTATACTTTATGTGTATAATACTAATTTTAGAATGAGGAAATTTAATGAAGAAGAATAAAAAAATTATATATATATTTTTGTACATATATTTAGTTTTATTTGGCTTTAAAACTATAGTTTTTGCTGATGGTTTAAGTTGTGATAGTTGGGGAGATTTGAAAACTGATTTGCAAAATATTTTTAATTTTTTAAAGGTTGTTGTTCCTTTATTAGTCATAGGATTAAGCTCTTATGATTTCATAAAGGCTGTTACTGCTAAAGATGAAAAAGATGTTAAAAAAGCTTTTCAAAAATTATTAAAAAGATTTATGTATGCTATTATTTTATTTTTCTTGCCTGTATTATTGAATTTTCTTTTAGATTTAGCTGGAACTAATAGTAGTGTATGTGTTGAATAGAGGTGAGATTATGAATTTGTTTAATTTTGCTGGAATTATTGGAGATGCTATAGCTGATACTTGGATGAGTATTTGGTTAAGTTTAAATAATCTCGTTTATAATGTAATTGAAGCTTTATATAAAGTTTTTGTTTCTGTTGCAAATGTAAATTTATTTAGTGAAGATGCTTTTAATAAAATTACTTCTAGGATATATGTAGTGATGGGTATAGCAATGTTATTTATTTTTGCATATAATTTAGTTTTAATGATTATTAATCCTGAAGATAAAAAAAGTACTGGACAAATGACTAAAATTGTTAAGGAAACTATAATATCATTGGTATTAATAGTATTATTACCTACAATATTTAATTATATGGCTATTATACAAAGACATGTTTTAGACTCTAATATTTTAGGACAAATTATACTTGGTGATACAGGTGGAACAACTGTAGGAGAGTGTGAAAAATATAAAGAATATACAATTATTAATGATAAAACTGATATTGGTGATAAAAAGTTTAATTATGAATGGTATGATTGGATATTAAATGCTTCTCCTGTAGTAGGTATTGTTAATACTGCTGTTCATGTTATTGATTATTTTATTCAAAGTCCTACTTTGCCAACTGATTATTTATATAATTCTTGTCTTTATTATAGTACAGTTTCTCCTTCTATTCGTGGAGCATCTTCTATAGCACCAACTTTGTTTTTGGCTTTTTATCATCCAACTAATTATGGTTTTTATGAGTGTCAAGAATATATTGAAAAATGTAAGGGTGATTCTTCATGTACAACTGATAAAATACAGGAAGAAGATGATAAAAAAATGTGTGCTTATTATTATTATGATGTTAGACTTGCTACTTTTTCCGGAAGCTTAAAACCATTTAATGAAGAATCTTATTTTTATTCTAAAGTCAGAAATAATGATGATAACTTTGAATTTAATTATTTATTAGCTTTTGTTGCTGGTTGTTTTGCTGTTTATACTTTTGTTTGTTATACCCTAGCTATAGGAGTAAGGGTCGCTAAATTAGGATTTTTACAAATTATTTCTCCTATTGCTGTAATGATGAGAGTTATTCCTAAACAGAAAGAAGCAGTTTTTGATAAATGGTTAAAGAATGTTAAAGATACTTATTTAGATGTATTTATGAGATTAATTATAATATATTTTTCTATGTTTGCTATAAGTTTAGTTCCAGATGTTATAAATGCATTATTTACATCCTTTGAAGGTAATTTTATAGTTAAATCTTTGTCTGCAGTAGTAGTTATTTTGGGTATTTTAAAGTTTGCAGGAGATGCCCCAGGACTTATTAAAGAGTTTGTTGGAAATTCTGGTAACTTTAGTATTAAGAGCCCTAGAAAACAATTACAAGAAAATAAACTTGCTATGAAAGGCTTTGGTGCTATAGCTGGTGGAATTGGTAGTGGAGTTGTTGGCGGATTTAGAAATTATAAAAAAACCGAAGGTGATAAAGGAGCTAAAATATTATCCGCTGCTGGCGGTGTTGCTGGAGGAATTTTTAGAGGTGGTGCAGCCGGCTATAAAAATGGTGTTAACAAAAGTGGACAAACTATTTCTTCAACTGCAGATAATTTAGATGCTTCTAGAGAAAAGCATAAGGCATTACGTCAAGAAGGTGTTTTAAATCATATTAAATCTAATTTAAAAGATAATAAAGATAATTTTTTCGATTTTTTGTATGGCAATGTAGCTTCTAGTGAATTAGGAAATGCAGCAAACAGTATTATGGTAGATGTGGATACTATGGAAAATGATTTTTCAAATGCCAATATTTCTAATATAAAGGCAGGTAGATCAGAAATTATGAAAAAATTTAATGCTGATCAAGATTTTAAATTTAATGGTAAGCAGTATCATAAAGTTGATGCTAATAATTGGAGTGATGAGAATGGAAATAGAATTGAACATAAAAATTTAGGAGCAGAAATTGCAGATTCATATAAAAATAAGTTGGCTGCTGCATATGCTCAAAATCAATCCAAAGCGGGAATTTATGAAGGATTTAAAAGAGCAAATGAAAGCATGTTAAAAGATTTACGTGCTGCTATGCCAAAATTTGGTGAAGAATTTTCAAAAAAATTATTTGATAATTTAAATCATTTAAAAGATGTAAATGGATTAGATATGAATTTAAATGTTAAATCTTTAGATGAATTAGAAGATAGAATGCAGCAACTAATTAATCGTAAAAATAGTGAAGGTAATCCAGATCAAGATGCTTTGGCGAGTATTTATATGATAAATGATGAAATTAAATCTCTTGCTAAAGGTGTTAAAATTAGCAATGATCAAGCTTTAAAAGCTCAACAAGCAAGTAAAAATAATAAAACTGATAAATAGGAGGAATAAAAAGTGAATAGTAATAGTTATTTGATACCAGCTAATTCTAAGAAGTCAATGTTAATTCTTGGCTTCTTTAATCCAACGGATTTAATTATATTTGGGACAGGTTGCGTAATAACGTTTTTGTTATTGTTTATACTTGATACTAACAATTTGAAACAAGCATTTTTAATTATAACCCCTGCATTGATAAGTGCATTCTTGGTACTTCCAGTACCAAATCATCACAATATTAGAACATTTATTGGAAATGTATATCACTATTTTACTGGTAGAAGAAGTTATTATTGGAGAGGTTGGTGTATAGGTCGTGGCGAAAAATAATAATGGAAGTAAATATACTGAAGATTGGGTACCTATTAAAAATATAAAAAACGGAATGATACAGTTAGAAAATAATTATTATGTTACTGGTATAAGAATTGAACCTAAGAATATATTTATACTTGATTACCAAGAACAAAATAATATTATATTTAATTTAAGAAACTTTTATAATGTTATTGATTATGAGTTTTGGTTAGTTGTGTGTGATAGACCAGTTGATATTAATATGTATTTAGCACAATTACAATTAATGTATACAAATGCTCAAAGTCAGCAAATAAGAAAACTTATTAAACAAGATATTGATAAAGGTGAAAGTTTTAGAAGTACTACTGTAAATGCTGTAGATACTGAGTATTATATTTTGTTTAGAGATAAAAAAGTTGAAGTATTACAAAAGCGAATAAATACTTTAATTAGTAATTTGGCTACTAGTGGGTTAAATTCTAGACAAGTAAGTGATGATGATTTGAGAGTCATTATAGATAGTTTTTTTAATGGTAATATAAAAACTGAATTTGGGACGGTGATGAGTAGTGTCTAATACGTTTAAGAGTGAAGTTGCTCCAAAGGGAATTGATTTTAAATTAAATGATTTTGTAATAAGTGATAAATATTGTACAATACTTACAGTAATTAATTATCCTAAATTAATAGGGCCTGGTTTTTTAAGTAATATTACTAATTTACCTGGTGTTAAAGTTGTTGTTAAACATATACCAATTGATTTTAGTACTATGAGTAAAATGATTAATAAAGAAATTGCTGATTTGAAAGAACGTTATCAACATGAAAATGATAGAACTATGCAAGAGAGTATTCGTCAAGATTATGAGTCTTTGGAAAGCTTTGTTTCAATGCTTGCAGCAACTCAATCTAAAATATTTGATTTTCAAATGCATATAATGTTATCTGCAGATTCTAAAGAAGAGCTAGAAATGAAAAAAATGCAGACTAGAAATTATTTGGATGCTTTGGGAATGAGAGGTATTCCTATGATGTTTGAACAAGAAAAAGTTCTTAAATCTATGATACCAATATTTCCTAAACAAGATATAGAAGAAAGAGTTGGTATTCCTATACCAAGTCCAACAATTGCAGCAATGTATCCTTTTGTATTTGATAGTATAAAAGATCCAGGAGGAGAATTTACTGCTCCAACTCTTTTAGGAGTTGATTTTTCTGGAGGAGTTGTATTATTTAATCAATTTTTATATCAAACTAAAAAAGAATTTAATAGAAATAATGCTAATATGATAATTCTTGGTACAAGTGGTAGTGGTAAGAGTACTGCTGCAAAACTTATGCTTAGAACTCATATAAGAAATGGGTGTCAATTAATTTGTATTGATCCTGAAGGTGAATTAGAAGAAATGACTAAATCATTTGGAGGAGACTTTATTGATTTAGGAAAAGGTGGACAATTTGGTATTATAAATCCATTGGAAGTAGTTGTTGATGCAGATGAGGATGAACTTAAGCAAGGTTTAGGGTATACGATATTAACTCGTACTTTGCAATCTTTAAAAGCGTTTTTAAAGTATTATAGTCCTGATATTGAAGAAGATGTACTTGCAATGTTTAGTGAAGTTGTACAAGATACTTATAAACGTTTTAATATAGATTTTAATACTGATTTTAGTGGTTTTACTTCAAAAGATTATCCTACATTTGATGATGTCTATAGTACTATAAAAGGTAGACTTTTATCTATGCCTGAAGCAACTCGTGAAAAAGATGTTATGGAAAGATTGGAGTTAAAGATTCGTCCTTTTGTAAAAGAATTACGTTATTACTTTAATGGGCATACTACTATAAGTCAAGATAGTGACTTTATGGTATTTAATATTCGTGAGTTAATGAATAGTGATGAAAGTATTAGAAATGCATTATTCTTTAATATTTTAAAATATGCTTGGGGACTATGTTTAGATCCTAGTGTAAATACTGTTTTAATGGTTGATGAGGCTCATGTATTATTAGGTGGTAGAAATGAACTTGGTGCTGAGTTTTTAGCACAAATGCAAAGACGTTCTAGAAAATACAATACTGGAACTATAATTATTACTCAGCAACCTACTGATTTTGCTGCAGAAAATGTTATTGTACATGGTAAGGCAATATTTGATAATGCTTCTTATTATTTAGTTATGGGGCTTAAAAAACAAGCTGTTGAAGATTTAGCTAAGTTAATTGATTTAAATGACAATGAAAAAGAAAGTATAAAAAGTTATAGTCAAGGAGAAGCATTATTCGTTTGTGGTAGTCGTCGAATGAGAATAAATGTAATTTTAACACAAGAAGAGTTAGATTCATTTGGTTCAGGTGGAGGATTATAATAGGTGGTGATTAGTTATGAAAAGAAATTTTGTGGTAAGATATGGACTTTTGTTAGTTTTTCTTTTTATAACTTTTTTTTCTATAAGAATAAATAGTAGTGCTGCTAGTTTTGCTTATTCAGATTTTGATTGGGATGAGTTGTTGGAACAAAACAGAAATTTTTGGACTAGTTCTTGTGAAGATGATCAAGAATGTATAGATGAAGTTTTGAAAACAAAGGAAAAGTTTTATACTAGACTATATAAGTTGTTAGATGAAGTTCAAAAGGAATATGGATATATAAATGATAATTTGATTATTGCTACTGTTTTTTATGGATTAAATCCTGATTCATTTGCTGATCCGGATGAAGCGAAAGAATATAATCCTTATAAAATAGATGAGAATGAATCTACTATTAATAAATATATTGGTAGTGATGATGGTAATAGAGAAAGTGCAAAAAAATATTTTGAGAATGAAACAGATTCTTTAAAAACTTTGGTAAACAGTTTTATAGGTTATAATTCTGTATGTTATGGAGTTGCAAACGAAGAGCCTAAAACTTATACTGATTCAAATGGTAATTCTTATAAGGCTTGTTCTTCATCAAGTATGATAGTAATGGGTAACCAATGTGTTTCTAAAGTAGATACGTATAAAGGAAGTTTTTTTGATGCTCTTGGATTAACTTTTTTAGGTAGTGAAAATGAAAAAAAGTGTAGTGAAAAAATTAAAGAATTAGGTTTTATAGAATCAAAATTTGAAACATCTAATGATAAAGTTGTTAATGAGGAATTTTTTTGGGACTATTTAATTAATGGAGAATATTTTGATAACAAGCAACATTTGCAGTCTTATTTTGATTTTGTATTGCAAAGAACTGGACATGATAAAATGTCTGAATTATCTTCTGAAGAAAAAGAAAAATATAAAGATGAGATTAAAAAAGCTAGAGAGTCTATTGTAAAGGGAATTAAGAGTGTAATTGAATCTTATGGGTTAGATAATTTTTCTAAAATATCTGAACAATTTACTAGTGTTAATTCAAATCAATATTGGTGGCCAATAGGTAGTAGTGAAACGACCGATTCTGGTGGTGTTTTAATGGCTGTAGGTACACCAGAAAAAACTTCTGTTTCTAGTAATTTTGGTCTTAGAACTCATCCTATAAGTGGTAAGGTTAACTCTAATCATACTGGAATTGATATTCCAGGGGATTTAAATTCTACTAATGTAATAGCTAGTAAAGATGGAGTTGTTGTTAAGTCTACAAAGGCTGATGGAATAGTCTGTAAAGATGGTGGAGATAAATCTTGCGGTGGAGGATATGGGAATCATATCATAATACAACATGTTGATGGGAATTATACTTTATATGCTCATTTAGCAGAAGGTAGTATAACAGTGGAGCTTGGTGATAGTGTAAAACAAGGTCAAGTTATTGCAAAAGTTGGACATAGTGGAAGTTCTACTGGACCTCATTTACATTTTGAGGTAAGAGTTGGTGGAAATGATAGTTCTTCTGTACAAGATCCTTTGAATTTTGTATCTGCTGATAATCCAAGACCTAGTGGAACAAATAGTAAAGTTTTAGAGTGGATTGGTAATATGGAAGGAACTGGACCTATGGAAGGCGACTTTTACAAAGTTTATAATGATTCTGGAGGAGTTGCAACAGTAGGGCATGGAATTACTTTAAAATATAATGCAGATGCATTTAGGGCTTATGGAATTAATCCTAGTACTTTATCTGTTGGTAGTTTAGTTCCTAAAAATATAGTTGATGCAATTTATAATGATGATGTTCAAGGAAGATTTAATAATATTCGAGGCATGTTATCTACTAAGGGAATAACATTAAATGAAAATCAAGTTGCTGCTCTGGCAAGTTTACAATTTAATTGTGGAAATATTAATGGCTTTTTTGAAGCGTATGCTGCTTATGGTTCTACAAGTGCATTATGTAGCAATTGGTGGGAACAAAAAGCTTTACATGATGCTAATGGAAATTATTTAAGTGGGTTAAAAAAGCGTAGAGTAGCAGAGTGTGACTTATTTGTTAACAATAATTATAATATGAATGTCTATGGATAAAAGGGTGATAAATAATGAATGAGAAAAAAGATAATTATATAATTTTAGTTATTATATGTTTAATTCTTATATCTATAGTTGGTTTATTATATTTAAATAATGATGACAAAGTAGAAGTTGTTAAGAAAGATAATTATATTTTATTAAATGATTATTCTAGATTTTTTACTGTAAATTCGTGTATATATAAATATATAACATATTTATCTGGAAATAATTCTGATGCACTTATGAGTGTATTAGATGATGAATATGTTAATTCAAATAATATTACTAAAGATAATGTTTATAATTTTTTAAATAAGTTAGATGGAAATTACACATTTAAATCTAAGAAAATATATTATCAAGAGGTTGATAAAAATTATATAACTTATTATGTAATGGGTGATTTAGTTAAAGAAGTACTTGATGAAAGTCCTATTAAACAAGAGGAATATTATAAAGTTAATATGGATTTAAAAGATCAATTATTTAGCATTGCTCCTTATGATGGAAAAATATTTAAGGAGGGTTTATGATTGAAAATATAAAAAAAAATAAAAAAATAATATTTATTTGTATAGTATTAGTTGTTATTACTTTTATAATATATATTGTTCTTAGTAGTAAAAATAAAATTATTGGTGAAAGTGATACAACTAATTATAAGTATTTAAAAAAGTATGACTATAATGAATTTATTCCAGTTTATGTTACTGAAGAAGATATGGTAAAAAAATATTTGAATGAGTATAAGAATAATATGTTATTTGATATTGATGAAGCTTGGAATAATTTAAATAAAGAATATAGGGAAATAAGATTTGGAACAATTGATAAGTATAAAGAATATGTAGAAAATATTATGAGTTTATCAATTTATTCTATGGATGTGGATAAATACAGCGTTTCAAGAATTAATGGTAATAAAGTTTTTAATATATATGATAAAAGTGGAAATCAGTATATTATTAAGGAAAAATCTATTATGAATTTTGAAGTTTATTTAGATGAAAGTACTGTGAATATAAAATAGTAAGGCGGTGAATTATGGGAACTTATAAGGCTAATCCGAATAATGTTGATGTGGAACAAGAAGAACCAAAAAGTAAAAAAGAACAGAAACAAGAATCTACTGAAAAGGCAGTTGATCTTGCTGGAGAAGTTGCTTTAGATTATTTTACTGGAGGTAAAGGAAGTCAAATTAAAAATATGGCTGAACAAGTTCCTATAGTTGGTTCTGCTGTAAAAAATACTTGGGATAAAGCTGTAAAAACTGTTGCAAAACCTTTAGCTAAAAGTCCAGTTGGAAATGTGTTAAAAAAAGCAGATGATGCTGGTATAACAGATACAGCTAAGCAAGCAAAAGATTTAATTTCGATGAAAAATGGTCCTAGTGCAGGAAGTGCTGGGAGTAAAGGAGCCAGTGCTTTAAATAATTCTAAGCCTTCTAGTGGTTTTCAAGGAGGTAGCACTTCAGGAGGAACAAAAGGAAATAATAAAAGTAAAATGGATGGACTATTTGGTAATAGTAATGGTGGTTCATCTACTAGTTCATTAGATAATGGTGATGTTTTAGGTAATTTATTTGCTAAACTTCCTACACCTTTAAAAATTAAAATGGTTATTGGTTGTGGAGCAGTATTCTTATTATTTATGATATGTGTTTCTGTATTTGCAAGTGATGATATTAAAAACTTAACTTTAACAAATGGGACGAATATGACTTCAAAGGGCCAAGGAATGAGAAATTGCACTCCGGAAGAAGTTGAAAATAAATTAATTTATGTAGGAGACTCTAGGGCTTTAGGGATGCAGTCTGCAGTTGGAAATGAAAATGCAAGTTATATTGCTGAATCAGGTAAAGGTTATGATTGGTTAACCACTACTGGGTTGAGTTTATTAGACAGTAAATTGCAAGAAAAAACTGATGGAGTTGTTATATTATCGTTGGGTGTTAATGATTTATATAATATAGATAATTATATTGAAGCTTATAAATCTTTAATAACTAAATATCCTAGTACTAAATTTTATGTTTTATCAGTTAATCCTGTTGATGAAAGTAAAACTGTTAGTAATGGTTACTCTATTACAAATAATGAAATAGAAGGTTTTAATAAAAAATTAAGAGATAATTTTTCTTCTAATTACATAGATTCTTATAGTAGTTTAAGTAATGTTGGAAGTAGTGATGGTCTTCATTATGATGATGAGACTTATAAAAGTGTTAATAATTTTATTACTACTAATCTAAGTAATTCTGGTAAAATAATGTGTGGTAGTGCATCGGGAGATGTGGCAGGAAAACTTGAAGAAATTGCTAATTGGTATATAGCTAATGTAAATACTTATCAAAATAGAACAAGTGGTAAGGGTAGTGGGAGTAGGAAATATTATGAAACTCCTTTTGGTACACGTGCTTTTGGGGACGATTGTACTGAATTTGCGGCTGCTTATATGTCTTATGTAAGTGGAGTTGATTTACCTGAAAGTTATTCAGGTGAAATGGTATATCCAAATGGTTCTTGGGCTAAAACTGTTGGAAATTATGGTTGGAAGGCTTATTCTAGTGATGATATTGGAACTTTACAAACTGGGGACGTTTTAGTTGCACACTCTGGAACTTTATATAGTACTAAGGGCCAACATGCTGAGATTTATATAGATGATGCACATACATTTGGGTGGGGGTCTATAAAATCTACTTACCCAACTAATAATACTATTACAACAGATAATAGTGGAGGGCATGTTCATTTTAGGGATAGTGGCCATGATTATATAACTGTTTATAGATATGAAGGTGCTACTACTGAAAGTGGTGCTAGTTCTAATTTAAATGTATGATTCTAGTTTTGATAATGAAATTATGATGCAAGATTTGGGGGAGAAAATATTGTAGAAAAGGAAATTGCGATGATTTATTAGGAACGTCAAAGCTGTTTATACTAGTTATACATCTTATGAAATGAATTTTTATTCAGTAAAAATTAAGCTGTGTCATGTTTATGGAGAGGATTACCTAGTTGTACAACTTGAAGCAGTAGATAAGACTGTTGTTCATATATATTCATACTTTTGGTTTAAATCACAAATATTTTATCATAAAGCTTGGAGACCTTATAACAGAGATACTGATGTTAACTTTTTAACTTATTTAAATATTATAAAACATCATTAGAATAGGTGATATAATGAGAAAAATTATACTTTTAGTATTTATTACAATTATAATGTCTGGTTGTGTAGCAAATTATAATCTTGTATATGAAGACGATATTTTTAATGAATCTTTTGAAGTTATAAATAATCAAAATGAATATAATCAAAAATTTAATGAATTAGTTAATGAATATTATACTAATTCTATAATATTAGTAGATTATAAAGATCAGCCTGGTGATATGACAGATGAAGAAATATTAAAAAATTATAATTATTATAATAAAAAATTGATAAAAGAACAAAATAAATATGGATTAAATTTAAATTATAATTTTAAAGAAAATGAAGATTATCAAAATTCTTCTATTGTTAATAATTTATTTAAGTCATTTAGAGTAACAGATAATATTATATTAGCAAATAGTATAAATAATATATTTGAAAGTTATCCTTATTTGAAAGAAATAACAGTATCTTTTAAAACCGATAAAAATATTTCTCATACTAATGCTGATAAAGAAGATAATGGAATTTATTATTGGTATATAAATAAAGATAATTATTCTAATAAATCTATAAGTATACAATTTTCAGATAATATTTTAGATAAATATACAAAAATTGATAATAATGTTGCTAATAATGTTATTAATTATATTATTGTAGTTTTATTGATTATAATAGTTCTTTTTACTATTATAATTTATGTAAAGATAAAGAAATCAAACAAATAGTATAGAAAAAATATACTATTTGTTTTATAATAAAATTAATTGAAGGGATGTAATCATGAAATTTAATGTTAGTTCGAAAGATCTTATTATATTTATAGTATTTTGTATTTTTTTGTTATTTTTATCTAGTATAGCGGTTAGTAATGCTGTAAGTATAATAAATGAAGGTGAGTTTTTAGGATTAAATCCTTTTGCTGGATTTAGCTCTGAGTATATTTTTGGAACGTTTTTATTATTTTTTGTTGTTTTGATAGCAATATTTGCTAGTGTTTCTTCTTATATTTTCAATAGAGAAAAGGGTAAAGGAATTGGTATTAATATTGGTGAAAAAGATGAAAAAGGGTATGCTCGTTGGTCAAAGGAAAAAGAAATAAAAAATGCCTCTAAAGTGGTTAAAGTTCCTATTAGTAGTCCTGATTCAACTGCGGCTGGAACAGTACTAATTAATAACGGTAAAGATATGTGGGTTGATAATGGAGAAAATCACACATTAGTAATAGGTGCAACTGGTAGTGGTAAAACTACTAGTGTAGTAGATCCTTTGGTATACAGTTTAGCGAAAGCGAAGGAAAGTATGATTATTACTGATCCTAAGGGAGAAATTTATAAGAATCATTCAAATTTGTTGCGTGCTAGAGGTTATAATATTATAGTATTAAATTTTCGTGAACCTCAAAAGGGAAATTGTTGGAATCCTTTAACTTTACCTTATCAATTATATAAGTTAGGTAATACTGATAAAGCAACAGAACTTGTAGATGATGTTGCATTAAATATTATACAAGATAAAAAAGCACAAGATCCATTTTGGGAGAAAAGTGCATCGGATTATTTTGCTGGTGTAACACTTGGGTTATTTGAAGATGCTAAGGAAGAAGAGATAAATTTAAATTCTATTAGTTATGTAACTACTGTTGGAGAGGAAAAGTGTCCGCCATCAAATTATATAAAAGAATATTTTAATTTAAAGGGAGAATCTAGTACACCTTATGTATTTGCAAGTAATACAATAAATTCCCCTACGGAAACTAAGGGTGGTATTCTTTCTGTTTTTAGACAGAAGATAAGACTTTTTGCAAGTCGTGAACAGTTATCAGAAATGTTAAGTCGCAGTGATTTTAATATGCGAGATATTGGTAAAAAGCCAACTGCTGTTTTTATGGTAATACATGATGAAAAAACTACTTATCATGCTTTAGCAACTATTTTTATTAAGCAATGTTATGAAACTTTAATTGACGTTGCTCAAGAAAGTGGTGGAGAGTTACCAGTTAGAACTAATTTTATACTTGATGAGTTTGCTAATATGCCTCCATTAAAAGATGTTACTACAATGGTTACTGCTGCACGTAGTAGAGCAATAAGATTTACATTTATTATTCAAAATTTTGCTCAATTAAATGATGTATACGGTAAAGAAGATGCAGAAACTATACGAAGTAATTGTGGTAATTTGATTTATTTATTAACTACTGAGTTAGCCGCATTAGAAGAAATTAGTAAGTTATGTGGAGAAAAGAAAAGTAAAGATAAAGATAAAACAGCTTCAACTCCATTAGTTACTGTAAGTGATTTACAGAAAATGAAAATGAATGAAGCAATTATAATGAGATCGAGATTAAATCCATTTAAAACTAAGTTAAAACCTAGTTATGAAATAGATTGGGGAAATAGTTACTCTAAGGCTGATTTTGTAGATAGAGCCAAAGGTAAGATAGGTCTATTTGATTTAAAAGATTTTGTTAATAAAAGAAAAAAAGATAAAGTAATGAATAATCTTAATAGAACTCCAAATCCTTTTGAAAATTCTAATTTCGGAGGAATGAATGCAACTGACATGTTTGGTGGAGGGATAAATCCTTTTATTCAAAATAATCCTATGTCGAATAATAATACTAATTTTCCTAATCCTTTTGAGGGAAATGGAGAAGTTGATGTCGATGAGTTACTAAAGAAGATAGATGCTAAAATAGCAGAACTTGAAGAAGAGGAAAGATTAGAAAAAGAGAAAGAAAATACTAAACCTCAAGTAATAGAACAAGATGTTAATAAAGATGTAGATAAAGTTCTTGAAGAATTTAAGTTTGACTTAGACGAAAGTTTAAATAAGGAAAAAGAATCAAATATTGAAACATTAAATTTAAAAGATATGACTAGTGATAAAGATAATGAAAGTAGTAGTATTAATAAAACATTTAATGATTTGTTAATGGAAAATTCAGATTCTTCTATAAAACCAGAAGAAAAGAAAGAAATAGAAAATAATAGTATTTCTAATAATACTAATGTAATTACTGATGATCAGTATTTTGATGATTTTTTCCAAGATGAGTAATTAAAATAAAAGACTAAAGGATGTCGTCAAATCCTTTAGTCTCTTTTTCTATATATAAGGGTCTATTTTTTGTTTCAGTATATGTTTTTCCTAAGTATGTACCTAATATTCCTATAAATATTAATTGTAGTCCTCCTAAGAATAAACTCACTATTAAAAGTGAAGCATAACCTGGAACACTCTTTCCAAATATAATGACTTCTAGAATTGTTATTATAATATATATTAGTGCTAATAGTGATATTATACTGCCTATAATTGTTGATAGTTGTAATGGTTTTATAGAATAGTTAGTTATTCCTGTTAGTGCATATTTTATTTGTTTTCTTGTATTAAATTTAGTTGTTCCAGAAAATCTTTTTTCTACATTGTAATACATATATTCTGTATTAAATCCAATCCAAGAAAAAATACCTTTTGTAAATCTATTTTTTTCACTTAATTCAAGTATTGCATTTTTAACAGATTTATTAAACATTCTAAAATCACTTGCACCATCTATTAATTTAGTATCAGATAGTTTATTAATTATTTTATAGAAATTTTTTTTTAGTAATCTTGTAATTAGTTTTTCTTTGTCTCTATTTTTCATAACCATTGCTATTTGGTCAGTATTTTCATGTGTTTTTAGATGGTTTAACATGCTGATTATATATTTGGGATTTTGTTGTAAATCAGAATCTATTATACAAGTATATTCTCCTGATGATTTTTTTAATCCTGCATATATAGCAGCATCTTTACCAAAATTTTTGCTAAATGATATATATTTTATATGTTCATCTTTTTCATATATTTGTTTAATTTTATTTAAAGTTGTATCTGTTGAACCATCATTTATATATATTAATTCATATTCTAAATCTTTTAAAGTATTAGTTAGTTTTTTATTTAATTCTATTATATTTCCTTCTTCGTTATAAGATGGAATTATTACGCTTAATAACATTTTTACACCTCTTAGTAATTATATCATTAATAGTGGTGTAGAGCAATTAAGAAAAATTTTTTTAAATTTCTAAAATATTATTATTTGTTAGTGAATTTTGGTGGTATTAATAAGTGAGATGAGTGAATATAATTTAAATGTTTGTATTAATGTTTTTGATATAGTTGTTATAGTTTTTTAATGGTATATATATTGTGTAAATCGAGAGTTATGAAAGAAATTCACGAAATTTTCATAAATTTCCAATTTGTGCTTGCATTATTTACATTAGTAGTATATAATCAATATTGTGTTTAACTGGCTGTGATGTGCGAGGTGGCTGATACACTAGGCGGAGTTGTTAATTTGTTTAGTGATTAGGGAATTCGTAACGGAGCTATGTTTATACAATGATATAAACGAAGGGAGGGCATTTATAATGTCAAAAGTAAGAATTAGATTAAAGGCTTATGATCATAAAGTACTTGATGATACGGCTAGTAAGATTGTTACTACAATCAAAAGAATAGGTGGAGAAATTTCAGGACCTATTCCTCTTCCTACAGAAATTGAAAAATTTACTGTATTAAGAGCAGTTCATAAATATAAAGATAGTAGAGAACAATTTGAAAGACGTACTCATAAAAGACTTATTGATATAAAAAATCCTAGTAAGGAAGTTATTGATGCTTTAACTCACTTAGATGTTCCAAGTGGTGTTGATGTTAAAATTGAAACTAAATAATTGGAGGTAAAAAATGAAAGGAATCTTAGGACGTAAAATCGGTATGACCGAGAAATTTACGACAGATGGTAAGGTTATTCCTGTTACAGTAATTTCTGTTGAACCAAATGTTATAACTCAAATTAAAACAAAAGAAAAAGACGGTTATGATGCTATTCAATTAGGAATTGTTGATAAAAAGGAAAAACATGCTACAAAACAAGAAATAGGACATGCTAAAAAAGCAGGTGTTGCTCCTAAGCGCTTCTTAAAAGAAATAAGAGTTGAAGATATTGCAACTTACGAATTAGGAAGTACTATAAAAGCTGACACATTTAATATTGGAGAAAAGGTTGACGTAACAGGAACTAGTAAAGGTAAAGGTTTTGCTGGTGTAATTAAACGTCATAATCAATCTCGTGGACCTGAAACACATGGTTCGAGATATCATAGAAGACCTGGATCAATGGGTACTATGAGACCAATGAGAGTATTAAAAGGTAAAAAATTAGCTGGTCATATGGGATGTGAAACAGTTACTATTCAAAATTTAGAAATCATTGATGTTAATGTAAATGAAAATTATATTTTAGTAAGTGGAAATGTTCCAGGCGCAAAGAATTCATTAGTTTTAATTAAATCTGCAGTTAAGGGAAATAAAAAAAGTGAACCTAAAGAACTAGTTAAGTATGAAATAACAGAAGAAACTGTTGTTGATACTGTAGAACCAGTTACTGAAGATGTAACAGAAACTAAAGAAATCGAGGAAACTGCTGAAGTTTAATTCAGTATGAAAGGAGATTTGAAATGGCAAAAATAGATATTATTAACTTAAATGGTGAAAAAACTAGTGATTTAAAACTTAATGATAACATATGGAATATTGAAACTAATGAAATAGTTTTAAAGAAAGCATTAGATTTACAAATGGCTTCTTTAAGACAAGGAACTCATAAAACTAAAACACGTAGTGAAGTTAGTGGTGGAGGAAAGAAACCTTATAGACAAAAAGGTACTGGTAATGCTAGACAAGGTACTATTCGTGCTCCTCATTATAGAGGTGGTGGAGTTGTATTTGGTGTAACACCACGTAGTTATACTTTCAAAATGAATAAAAAGGAAAGAGGACTTGCTATTCGTTCTGCTTTAACTGATAAAGTTAAAAATAAAGAATTAGTAATAGTTGATAATTTAAATATTGAAAGTTTAAAAACTAAAGATATTAAAAATTTAATTGTTAATTTAAAATTAGCTGGTAAAGTTTTATTCATAACTTTAGAAGATGCTGAAAATTTATATTTAGCAACTAGAAATTTAGGTTATGCAGCAGTATTAATGGCTAATGAAATTAACGTATATGATATTGTTAATGCTGATACTGTGGTAATAGAAGAAGCAGCAGTTAAATATATAGAGGAGGTGCTTAAATAATGATGAATAGTGAAATTATTATTGCACCAGTTATAACTGAAAAAAGTCAAGTTTTAGCAAGTAATGGAAAAACTTATGTTTTCAAAGTTGCTAAAGATGCTAATAAAATTCAAATAAAAAATGCTATAGAAAGTTTATTTGGAGTAAAGGTAAAAAGTGTAAATACATTAAATACTAAATCTAAAGATAAAAGAGTTGGTAGATATACTGGGAAAACTAAGACTTATAAAAAGGCTATCGTTACTTTAGTTGACGGTCAAACTATAGAAATGTAAGGCGGTGTAAGATATGGCTATAAAGAAATATAAACCAACGACTAATGGTCGTAGAGGTATGAGTACTTTAGCAAATGAAGAGTTAACAAATTCTAAGCCTACTAAAAGTTTATTAGTAAAAAAAACTAAAACTGGTGGTAGAAATAATCAAGGTAGAATGACTGTTCAACACATTGGTGGAGGAGCTAAGAGAAAATATCGTTTAATAGATTTTAAAAGAAATAAATTTGGAGTACCTGCTCGTGTAACGACTATTGAATATGATCCAAATCGTAGTGCAAATATAGCATTACTTACTTATAAAGATGGAGAAAAAAGATATATTATCGCTCCAAAAGATTTACAAGTAGGTGCTATTGTTGAGAGTGGTGAAGCAGTAGATATTAAAGTTGGTAACGCAATGTTATTAAAGAATATTCCAGTAGGTACAGTTATTCATAATGTTGAATTAAAACCAGGAAAAGGTGCTGAACTTGCTCGTTCTGCTGGAGCTAGTGCTCAGATATTAGGTAGAGAAGGCAAGTATGTGATGATACGTCTTCAAAGTGGAGAAACAAGATTAGTATTGGGTACTTGTATGGCTACAATTGGTGTAGTTGGTAATGAAGATTATGAATTAGTAAATATTGGTAAAGCTGGACGTAGTCGTCATATGGGTATTAGACCTACTAACCGTGGTAGTGTTATGAACCCTAATGATCACCCTCATGGTGGTGGAGAAGGTCGTACACCAATAGGAAGAAAAGGTCCTGTTACTCCTTGGGGTAAACCAGCATTAGGATTAAAAACTCGTAAAAATAAGAAAGCTTCTGATAGATTAATTATCAGTAAGAGAAAGAAATAGGAGAGTGTGTTTAAATGGCAAGAAGCATTAAAAAAGGTCCTTTCATTGATGAAAGTCTTATGAAAAAGATCGTTAAATTAAATGAATCAAATAAAAAAGAAGTTGTTAAAACTTGGTCTCGTCGTTCAACAATCTTTCCTGAGTTTGTAGGACATACTGTTGCAGTACATAATGGTAAAGAATTTATTCCGGTATATGTTACTGAAGATATGGTAGGACACAAATTAGGCGAATTTGCTTTAACTCGTAAATTCGGCGGACATGCAGGACAAAAGTAGGAGGTAAGGATTAGATGGAAACGTTTGCAATACATAAATCTGCTATGATTGCTCCAAGAAAAGCTAGAATGACTCTTGATTTAGTAAGAGGCAAGAAAGCCAGTGAAGCAGTAGCAATATTAAATAATACAAATACTAAATCTAGTAGATTAATTAAAAAAGTTTTAAATAGTGCATGTGCTAATGCAACAAATAATTTTGGTATGAAATATGAAGATTTAGTAATATCTGAATGTTTTATCAATCCTGGACCTGTTTTAAAAAGATCTAAGATTGGATCACGTTCTAAGGTTGATAGAAGAGATAAAAGAACTAGTCATATAACTGTTAAAGTTAGTGACGGTATTAAGGAGGCAAACTAATGGGACAAAAAGTAAATCCTAATGGATTAAGACTTGGAGTAAATAAAAAATGGCAAAGTAATTGGTTTGCTGATAAAGATTATGCTGTAAAATTAAATAACGATATTAAAATTCGTGAATATTTATTAAAAACTTTAAGTGATGCTGCAGTTAGTACTGTAGAAATTGAAAGAAGAAAAGATAAAGTTGAAGTAAAAATTCATACTGCAAAACCTGGTGTAATTATTGGCCGTGGTGGAGAAGATATCGAAAAATTAAGAAAAGCTTTAAAAAAACATGTTAATGAAGAAATTTATGTAACAATTATTGAAGAAAAAAATCCTGATTTAAATGCAAAATTAGTTGCAGATTCAATTGCTAAACAAATTGAAAACAGAGCTAATTTCCGTAATGTTCAAAAGAAAGCTATCAAAAATACTATGAAGGCTGGAGCAAAAGGAATTAAGACTGCTGTATCAGGAAGATTAGCAGGAGCAGAAATGGCACGTACAGAAGGTTATACAGAAGGTACTGTTCCACTACATACTATTAGAGCCAATATAGATTATGCAACAAGTGAAGCTAATACAACTTATGGTAAAATTGGTGTAAAGGTTTGGATTTACAAAGGAGAAATCTTAGGTAATAAAAAGGTAAAGGAGGCTGGTCGTAATGCCACTAATGCCAAAAAGAACTAAATATAGAAAGCCACATAGACTTACTTATGATGGTAAGGCTAAAGGAAATTTAACTGTACAATTTGGTGACTACGGTCTTCAAGCTAAAGAAGGTGGATATGTAAGTGCTCGTCAAATAGAGGCAGCTCGTATCGCTATGACACGTTATATGAAACGTGGTGGTAAAGTTTGGATTAATATTTTCCCTCATTTGGCTAGAACTAAAAAACCTTTAGAAACTCGTCAAGGTAAGGGAAAAGGTAACGTTGAAGAATGGGTAGCAGTTGTTAAGGAAGGCAAAGTAATGTTTGAAATTGCTGGAGTTAGTGAAGAAATTGCTCGTGAAGCATTAAGACTTGCTAGTCATAAATTAAGTGTTAAAACTAAATTTGTTATGAGAGAAAGTGAGGGGTTAAAAGATGAAAACTAGTGAAATTAGAGAAATGTCTATTGAAGATATAAATAAAAAAATAGTTGAAATAAAGAATGAATTATTTGAACTACGTATGAAACAGGCTACTGGAAATCTTGAAAAACCTCATATGATTAATAAATTAAGAAAAGATGTAGCTAGATTAAAAACTGTATTAACAGAAAAAATGAATGATGGGAGTGAAAACTAATGGAACAAACAAAAAGAACAGAACTTGTTGGTCGTGTTGTAAGTGATAAAAATGATAAGACTATTACTGTTTTAGTTGAAACTCACAGAAAACATCCTTTATACCATAAAATGGTTAAATATTCAAAGAAATATCGTGCACACGATGAAAAAAATATTGCAAAGGTAGGAGACACAGTTAAGATTGCAATGACTCGTCCATTATCTAAAACTAAAAGATATGAATTAGTAAGTGTGATCAAAGAAGCTGTGATTCTTTAAGGAGGGTTATTATGATACAACAACAAACTAGATTAAAAGTAGCTGATAACTCTGGCGCTCGTGAACTAATGGTTATTAGAGTATTGGGCGGAAGTAAGAGAAAGTATGGTAATATTGGAGATGTAGTAGTAGCATCTGTTAAGAAAACTATACCTAATTCAAATGTAAAAAAAGGAAAAGTAGTTAAGGCTGTTATTGTAAGAAGTGTTGAAGGTGTTAGACGTAAAGATGGTTCTTACATAAGATTCGATGATAATGCATGTGTATTAATAAAAGATGATAAGAGTCCAATTGGAACACGTGTTCTTGGACCAGTTGCTCGTGAATTACGTGATAAAGATTATATGAAGATAATTTCACTAGCACCTGAGGTATTATAGGAGGATATATGAAAGTTAGAGTTGGAGATAAAGTACGTATTTTAGCTGGAAAAGATAGAGGTAAGGAAGGCAAAGTAATTCTTACTCTTAAAAAGAAGGATAAAGTTGTAGTTGAAGGTATTAATATTGTTAAAAAACATATGAAACCAAATCAAATGAACGAAACTGGTGGTATACTTAGTGTTGAAGCACCAATTCATGTATCTAATGTAAAAGTTATCGAAGCAAAAGATAAGGCTGAAACTAAAAAAACTACTACAAAAAAATCTACTAAGAAAGAAGTAGGTGAAAAATAATGAGTACATTAAAAGATTTATATAATAATGAAATTAAGAAAAACTTAATGGAAAAGTTCAATTATTCATCAATAATGGAAGTTCCTAAGATAGATAAGATAGTTATCAATATAGGTGTAGGTGAAGCTAGTCATGATTCAAAATTCATTGAAGCTGCAGCAAAAGACTTAGAGTTAATAGCTGGACAAAAACCTGTAATTACTAAAGCTAAAAAATCTATAGCGGGATTTAAGTTAAGGGAAGGTCAATCTATTGGAGTTAAAGTAACTTTAAGAGGAGAGGCTATGTATAATTTTATGGAAAAATTAATTAAAGTTGCACTTCCTCGTGTAAGAGATTTTAGAGGTGTATCACCAAAAGCTTTTGATGGTTTTGGTAATTATACTTTAGGTATTAAAGAACAATTAATTTTCCCTGAAATTAATTATGATGAAATAGTAAAATTGAGAGGAATGGATATAGTTTTTGTTACAACTGCAAAAACTAACGAAGAAGCGTTTGAATTATTAAGCGGATTCGGAATGCCATTTAGAAAGTAGGTAACGTTATGGCAAAAACAAGTATGAAAGTTAAAAATAAACGTACACCTAAATATAGTGTAAGAAGTTATACTCGTTGTGAGAGATGTGGACGTCCTCACGGGGTTTTAAGAAAATTTGGTCTATGCCGTATTTGTTTTAGAGAACTTGCTAACCAAGGACAGATACCTGGTGTTAAAAAGTCTAGTTGGTAGAAAGGAAGGGAATTATGGTAAATGATAGAATAGCAGATATGCTTACAAGAATTCGTAATGCAAATCAAATGAAATATGATACTGTTGAAGTATTAGGTTCTAAAATGATTGAAGAAATTTCTAAAATATTAGTATCTGAAGGTTACATTAGTAATTATAAGGTAAATAAGAATAGTAATGGAGATACAATTATTTTAGATCTTAAATATTCTGAAGGAAAAAAAGAAAGAGTTATTACTGGTCTTAAAAGAATTAGTAAACCTGGACTTAGAGTTTACGCAAAACATGATGAACTTCCTAGAGTTTTAAATGGATTAGGAATTGCTATTATTTCTACATCAGAAGGATTAATGACAGATAGAGATGCTAGAAGTAAACATCTAGGAGGAGAAGTACTTGCCTATATTTGGTAAGGAAAATATGTTATGAGTAGAATAGGTAATAGAAAATTAAATATTCCAGAAGGCGTTAATGTAACAGTAGATAATAATACTGTTACTGTTAAAGGGCCTAAAGGAGAATTAAGTTATACTTTTAATAAAGAAATTACTGTTAAAGTAGAAGATAATAGTGTAGTAATAACAAGACCAAATGATTTAAAAGAAATAAAAAGTTTACACGGAACTACTAATGCTTTAATTAAAAATATGATTATAGGTGTTAGTGAAGGATATAAAAAGGAATTAGAAATAGTTGGTGTAGGGTACAGATTTAATGTTCAAGGAAATAAGATTAATGTTAATGCTGGTTTTTCTCATCCAGTAGAAGTTATAGTGCCAAGTGATTTAAAAGTTGAACAAGTAAGTACTACTGAAATAGCTATAAGTGGTATTGATAAACAAAAGATTTCTGAATTTGCAGCTAATATAAGAAAACTTAGAAAACCAGAACCATATAAAGGTAAAGGTATTAGATTTAAGGGTGAACATATTAGACGTAAAGAAGGAAAGAAAGCGGCTAAATAAGGTAAGGGAGATTTTAGTATATGATTAAGAAGGTTTCAAGAAATGAATTAAGAAAAGTAAGACATGCTCGTGTACGTAATAAAGTAAATGGTACTAGTACATGTCCAAGACTAAATGTATTTAGATCTAATTCACAAATTTTTGCTCAAATAATCGATGACGAAAAAGGAATTACCTTAGTTAGTTCATCAAGTTTGAGTTTAAAATTAACAAATGGTGGAAATGTTGAAGGTGCTAAATTAGTTGGAAAAGATATTGCTTTAAAGGCTAAGGCATCAGGAATAACTAAAGTAGTATTTGATAGAGGTGGATATCTTTATCATGGACGTGTACAGGCTTTAGCAGAGGCTGCACGTGAAAACGGATTAGAATTTTAAGTGGGAGGATAGTATATGGCAAGACAAGAAAAAAATATGGACTCTAGAAAGAAACTTCTTGAAGAAAGAGTTGTTTCTATCTCTCGTGTAACTAAGGTTACTAAAGGAGGTCGTCATTTCCGTTTTTCTGCTACTATGGCAGTAGGAGATGGAAAGGGACTTGTTGGAATTGGAACAGGTAAGGCTAATGAAGTTCCAGAGGCTATAAAAAAAGGTATCCAAGCAGCAAATAAAAATTTATGCAAGGTTTCTATTGTTGATAATAGAACTATACCACATGATGCAATTGGTGTTTGTGGAAAAGCAAGAGTATTAATTAAACCTGCTAAAGAAGGTACTGGAGTTATAGCTGGTGGTGCTGTTCGTGTTATTTTGGAATTAGCCGGTGTTAAAGATATAGTATCTAAATCACTTGGTTCTAATACAAAAGTTAATATGGCAAAGGCTACATTAGAAGCTTTAAAATCAGAACGTACTGCAGAACATATAGCAGAATTACGTGGTAAGAAAGTTGAGGAGTTATAATATGAAGTTAGAAAATTTATGTGTTACTCCAGAAAAAAAATCTAGAAAAAGAGTAGGACGTGGACCTGGATCTGGTATGGGTAAAACATCTACTCGTGGAGAAAATGGACAAAAGTCTAGAAGTGGAGCAGGTGTTTCAGCATGGTTCGAAGGTGGACAAAGTCCTTTATATAGAAGAATTCCTAAAAGAGGATTTAATAATGCTAGATTTAGAATTGAATTTGCTACTATAAATTTAAGTGATTTAAATAGATTTAATGATGGGGATGTTGTTACTCCTGAATTATTAAAGGAAAAAGGTATTGTTAAAAAACAACTTTGTGGAATTAAAGTACTAGGTAATGGTACTTTAGAAAAGAAATTAACAGTTAGGGCTCAGAGATTTTCAAGCACTGCTGTTACTAAGATAGAGAGTGCTGGCGGAACTGCTGAGGTGATTTAATGTTTTCTAATCTTAAAGGATTATTTAGTCCTACTAATAAAGATTTAAGAAAAAGAATTCTATTCACTTTGGCTATTTTGGCTATATTTGTTGCAGGTACTACTATAGTGGTTCCTGGTGCTAAGGCAATCACAAGTGATTTAGGATTCTTAGAACTTTTAAATTTAATGAGTGGCGGTAGTTTAAAAACATTTTCAATATTTGCGTTGGGGGTTATGCCTTATATTTCAGCATCAATCATTACGCAATTATTACAAATGGATATAATACCGTACTTTAAAGAACTCAAGGATCAAGGAGCAACAGGTAGGCAAAAAATTAATAGGATAAATAGATATTTAGGTATATTATTTGCATTTGTACAAGGTTATATATTTAGTTATGCTTATTTAAAAGGATATGGTACTTTAACAGTTTTAAAAACCACTTTAATATTAACTGCAGGAAGTTCATTACTTATATGGCTTGCTGATCAAGTTACTAATAAGGGTATTGGTAATGGAATGTCATTACTAATTATGGCGGGTATTGTTCAACAATTACCTAATATATTTTTAACAGCATTTAATGATTTAGTTACTTCTGGTAACTTTGGTACTTTAGCAGGTATTAGTTTGTTTATATTATTTGTTTTAGTTTATATCTTTATATTGGTAGGTGTAATATTTGTCGAATCTGCTCAAAGAAGAATACCGATTCAATATAGTAGTAGAACAAGTACTGCATATAATAAAGAACAATCTTATATTCCTATTAAATTAAATAGTGCTAGTGTTATGCCTGTAATATTTGCTTCTGCATTTGTTGGAATACCATCCTTGATTGCTCAAGTTATTAATAATGAGGCTTTTAAAAATTTTGTTAATAATTATATAAATTATACTTCACTCACAGGTTTTATTCTTTATATTGTATTAATCTTTGTATTTGGTTATGTATATACATTAATGGAATTAAATCCAGATGAAATGAGTGAAAATTTAGATAAAAATAGAAGTTATATTCCTGGAGTTACTCCTGGATCACAAACTAGTAGTTATTTAAAATATGTTATAACTAGACTTACAGTTGTTGGTTCTATATTTTTAATTATAATTGCTGCTTTACCTATTTTAATGAGTAAGATTCCTCATTTATCAAGTTCTGTAACTTTAGGAGGAACAGGGTTATTGATTGTTGTAGGAGTTGCATTAGAAACTTATAAGCAATTAGAAAGTTCTATAGTAAGTAGAAGTTATAGTGGTGCAAGAAAGAGACGCAGAAGATAATGAAGAATATAATCTTTATTGCACCTCCAGCTGCTGGTAAGGGGACGCAAAGTGAATTGTTAATTGAAAATTATAACTATATTCATATTTCTACTGGTGATTTACTTCGTGAAAAACAAAATGAAAATAGTGAATTAGGTAATAAAATTAAACATTTGTTAGCAAAGGGATTACTTGTTGATGATGATATTATTACTAAACTTTTAAGAGAAAAATTAACTAGTATAAGTAGTCCATTTATATTAGATGGATATCCTAGAAATTTAAATCAGGCTAGTATATTAGATAAAATATTAGAAGAACTAAATTTGACTGTTGATGTAGTTATATATTTAAATGTTGATAGTGATACAGCAATGAAGCGTGCATTAGGTCGTATTAGTTGTCCTAATTGTAATAGAATTTATAACAAATATATAAAAGAGAAGATGCCTAAAGTAGAAGGCATTTGTGATTGTTGTAATGTAAGTTTAGTAAGTCGAAGTGATGATAATGAAGAATCATTTAAAGAAAGATTTGCAACTTATATAGAAAATACTAAACCTTTATTAGATTATTATGATAATAAGGGTAAGTTAGTAATTATTAATAAAGTAGATACTCCAAATGAAACATTTGAAGAAGTAAAGAAAGTGATTGATTAATGATATCTATAAAATCTGAAGAAGAAATACAAAAAATGAAAGAGGCAGGTCATATTAATTATTTGACTCATCAGTATTTAAAATCACTAATAAAACCTGGTGTTACAACTAAATATTTAAATGATGAGGCTGATAAATTTATAAGAAGAAATGGCTGTGTACCTGGGTTTTTAGGTTTATATGATTATCCTGGAAGTATATGTGTTTCTGTAAATGAGGAAGTTGTTCATGGAATACCTGGAGATAGGGTTTTAAAAGATGGTGACATTGTATCCTTAGATATTGGTGTCATTAAGGATGGATATCATTCAGATTCGGCTTGGACTTATCCAGTTGGGAATATTAATCAAGAAAAAAAATATTTATTGCACCATACTGAGAAAGCTTTGTTTGCTGGTCTTAAAGAAATTAAAAATGGTGCTAAACTAGGTAATGTCGGTGCGAGAATTGAACAGTATGCAAAAAAACATAATTTAGGTGTTGTAAGAGAATTAGTTGGTCACGGCGTTGGAACTAGTTTACATGAAGAACCGGATGTTCCAAATTATGGTAAATACAATACTGGTATAACATTAAAAACTGGAATGACGTTGGCTGTTGAACCGATGTTAAATTTAGGAACTAGAAAAATTTATATCCTAGATGATGATTGGACAATAATTACTCAAGATGGTAAACCTAGTGCACATTTTGAACATACTATTGTTGTTCGTGATGATGGATATGAAATATTAACAGGAGAGTGAAAAATGGCTAAAGAAGCTACAATAGAAGTCGAAGGTAAAGTTATTGACAGTATCAAAGACGATTATAAAGTGGAATTAGAGAATGGAACTATTGTAATGGCTCGCGTTTCTGGTAAAATGCGAATGAATATGATTCGTGTCTTACCAGGTGACAAGGTTACAGTAGAGTTTTCACCATATGATTTAAAACGTGGGCGTATAACTTATAGAAAATAATGGAGGAATTAATTATGAAAGTTAGACCATCAGTAAAGAAAATTTGTGCTAAATGTAGAATAATTAGAAGAAAAGGTAAAGTTATGGTTATTTGTGAAAATCCAAAACATAAACAAAGACAAGGTTAATAGGAGGTAAAAAATGGCACGTATTAAAAATATAGAATTACCAAAAGATAAAAATATTCAAACTGGACTTACTAGTATTTATGGAATTGGAAGAAGTTTGGCTAAGACTATTTGTGATGATGCAAATGTTGATTGTTTTAAAAAGGTAAATGCTTTAACTGAAGAGGAAGAAGTCAAATTAAGAAAAGAAGTAGATAAATATTTAGTTGAAGGTGAACTTCGTCGTGAAGTTAATATGAATATAAAAAATAAAATGGAAATTGGTTCTTATGAAGGTATTAGACATAAAAAAGGTTTACCAGTTCGTGGTCAAAGAACTAATAGAAATGCTAGAACTCGTAAAGGTAGAGGAAAAGTTGTTGCTAACAAGAAAAAAGTTGGTAAATAGTATTTAGGAGGAAAAGAAATATGGCTTATAATAGAAGAAAAAGAAAAGTAAAGAAAAATATTCCAGAAGGTCAAGCGCATATTCATTCAACTTATAATAATACAGTTGTATCTATTACAGATGTTGAAGGTAATGTAATTAGTTGGGCTTCTGCAGGTACAATTGGTTATAAGGGATCAAAAAAGAAAACTCCTTTTGCTGCAGGAATGGCTGCTGAACAAGCTGGTCGTGTTGCACTAGATTCTGGAGTTAAAAAAGTTGAAGTATTTGTTAGAGGAATGGGTGGCGGAAGAGAAAATGCTATTCGTTCATTACAAGCTGTTGGACTTGAAATAACTGCTATTAACGATGAAACACCAGTTCCACATAATGGTTGTAGACCACCTAAACGTCCAAGAAATTAAGGAGGAAAATCATGAATTTCGAGAAACCAGAATATAAAATAACTGAATATGTTGAAAAAAACAGTTATGGAAAATTTGAATTAGAACCTTTAGAAAGAGGTTTTGGAACTACTATTGGTAATGCTTTAAGAAGAGTCATGCTTTCTAGTTTACCTGGAAGTGCTGTAACTAGTGTAAAAATTGATGGAGTTTTACATGAATTCCAAAAAATTGATGGAATTAGAGAAGATGTTACTACAATTATTATTAATTTAAAAAGTTTAGTTGTTAAGAATCATACTTCTTCTAATAAAACTATGAGACTTTTTGCTGATAGTGAAGGCGCTGTTACTGCAAGTATGATAGAACATGATGCTGATATTGAAATTGTTAACCCTGATTTAGTTATTTGTAATTTAGTTGAGGGAGGAAAAATTGATATTGAAATGACTGTTGGAAATGGTCGTGGATATGTTGATTCTAAACAAAATAAAGAATTATTAGAAAATGCTAGTGTAGGTGTTATTCCTATAGATTCATTATATTCTCCAATTGAAAGAGTATCTTATGAAGTTGAAAGTGCTCGTGTTGGACAAAATGAAAATTTTGATAAATTAATAATGAATGTATATACAAATGGATCAATGACTCCTGAAGAGGCTATGGCTCTAGCGAGTAAGATTTTAATTGAACATTTAAATATAATAGCAGACTTAAATCAAATTTCAGATATTACTGGTATCATAGCAGAGAAAAAAGTAGATACAATTACAAAAACTTTAGAAACTCCAATAGAAGAAATTGAATTTAGTGTTAGAGCATATAACTGTTTAAAAAGAGCAGGAATTAATACTATGCAAGATTTAATTGATAAAAAAGAAGTTGAAGTTACTAAGATACGTAATTTAGGCAAAAAATCATTAAAAGAAGTAATTGATAAAGTAAAAGAAATGGGACTTAAGTTCCACGAGTAAGGAGTGAGATAATGGCTTATAGAAAATTAGGAAGAGAATCACGTATTAGAAGAAGCATATTGGCTGGTATTACTAAAGATGTTATAAATCATGGTTATGTGGTTACAACTGAGGCTAGAGCAAAAGAGGCTCGTAAGTTTGTAGATAAAATGATTACTTATGGAAAGAAAGGTACTTTAGTTAGTCGTAGACAGGCTTTAGCTTTCTTACATAATGATAAAGCAGTTGTTAGCAAAATATTTAATGAATTAGCACCAAAATATGAGTCTCGTAATGGTGGATATACTCGTATTATAAAATTAAAAGAAAGAATCGGAGACGATGCTTTAATGGTAAGATTAGAATTAGTTTAGTTCTAGTCTTTTTTTATATAAAGAAAGTTGGGTTATTTTTATTACTATATGTATTATTTGTAATTAATTTAGGTGTTTCTATTAGTTTAGTTTTGTTTAAATCATTATTAATAGCGTTTTTTACTTTTATTAATTTTATTATGTTAGTTAAATCATTTCTATTATTTTTTATATTTTTATATGTATTAGTAATTGTTTTAAAAATGGGTTTTGCTTCTTTATAAAGTGGCATTGCTTTATTTGCAATATTTAACGAATTATTAATACCACTTAATATTTTAGTTAATGTTGTAGGATCGTTATTCATATAAAGTATCATTCCTCTCTATATTTAAGATGTATATAGTTATGAGCAATGTATTTTTTTAGATAAATATACTCAATTAATTATATGTAAATTAATAAAAAACTTTACAGTTATTAATTATTGTATGTTATAATATTGTTGATAAGAATAGAAGGAGATACATATGAAGAAGAATAAAAGTAAAAAAAATATATTTTTTGTATTATTATCTCCTTTTAAATACTTTTGTTTAGGGTGTTTCTATACTTTATATGGTATTTTATATCCTTTTATAATTATTTATAATATAATTACTTCTTCTATTTATAAAGTATATGCAAATAATAAAAATAAAAAAGAAAAGAAAGAAGTAATTAAAGCAGTTAATTTAGAGATGGATACTATTGATGATAAAATAAAGAAGAACAATGAAATTAAAGAAGCTCAGACTTTGAATAAAGCTGAATTAAAGAAAAAGAAAAAAGAGGAAACTTTAAAACAAAAAAAATTAAATGAAAAGAAGTTAAAAGAAAGGGATATTTTAATTTCTGAAATAAGTAAACAAGATAATGTAAGAACAGAATATCCTAATACTTATAAATATACTGCTAAAGATTCCGATGGACATGATACTGTTGGTTATATAGTTGCTTATACTAAGCAAGAGGTTTTTAATTTTTTAGAGTCTGAGGGATATACTGTTTATAAGTTAGAAAACAACAAATTTATTGAATTGTTTTATGGACAGAAACAATTTGTAAAAAGAAAATTAAAGATTAAAGATTTGATATTTTGGTTAACACAGTTATCTACGTATCTAAAAAGCGGAATACCTTTAACGGATTCTATGAGAATTTTAGGTATGCAAATGGGTAAAAAAGATCCATATAAAAAACGTTTATTTGATGCAATAGTTTATCAGTTAATAATGGGAGAGAGTTTTAGTGAAGCTTTAAATAAGCAGGGAAATGCTTTTCCATCTTTATTGGTTAATATGATAAGAGCCGCAGAGGCAACAGGGGAATTAGAAGAAACATTGGATGATATGGCTAATTATTATAATGAGATAGAAGCTACTAGAAAACAAATGATAAGCGCTTTAACTTATCCGACAGCAGTTTTTATATTTTCGATTGCAGTTGTTACATTTATTTTATTATATGTTGTTCCACAATTTCAGGGAATTTATGAATCAGCTGGTGTAGAATTAAATGGATTAACTTTATTTGTTTTAGGTGCAAGTGATTTTTTAAAGGGAAATATAATGTATATTATATTAGGATTAGTTATAATAGTTATGATAATATATTATTTATATATTAATGTTAAGGCTGTTAAATATTCATTACAAAAATTTGCTATGCATTTACCTTTATTTGGTAAAATAATCATTTATAATGAGATGACTATATTTACTAAAACATTTGCTTCTTTATTAAAAAATAATGTTTTTATAACTGATAGTATTGAGATATTAAGTAGAATAACTAAGAATGAAATATATAAAGAAATTATGTTTAATACAATAAATAATATAGCAGTAGGTGAGAAGATTAGTACTTCTTTTAAAGATAATTGGGCTATACCTGAAGTTGCTTATTATATGATTGTAACAGGTGAATCAACAGGAGAACTTTCTGAAATGATGGCAAAAGTTAGTGTTTATTATCAAGAAGAACATAGAAATATAATTAATTCTTTGAAGTCTTTAATAGAACCGATTATGATTATATTTTTAGCAGTAGTAGTTGGCGGTGTTGTATTATCTGTTATTATTCCAATGTTTAGTTTATATGGACAGATAAGTTAGGTGATGTTATGTTATATTTAATATTTATTATTGGAGCAATGATGGGTTCTTTTTACGGAGTAGTTGGTACTCGTTTACCAGAAGAAAGAAGTATTGTTAAACCTGGTAGTCATTGTGAAAAGTGTGGTCATGTTTTAAACTGGTATGAAAATGTTCCAATATTAAGTTATATATTTTTAGGAGGTTTATGTAGTAAATGTAAACAACCTATTGGTTTTATATATTTTCTTACTGAGTTGTTAAGTGGTACTTTATTTGCTCTTTGTTATAAAGTTTTTGGAATAAGTTATGATTTTTTTATAGCGGTAATAATTTCTAGTTTAGTTATTATAATATTTGTTAGTGATTCAAAATACATGATAATAAATGATAGTCCATTGATAGTAAGTGCAATATTAATATTTATAATAAAAATTATGAGTAGTGATATTGAGAGTGCTTTATTATCAATATTATATGGATTAGTTATATTTGGAGTAGCATATTTACTTAAAATATTTGGATATATTGCATTTAAACAAGAAGCTTTAGGTGGAGGAGATATTAAATTATCTTTTATTGCTGGAATGGTACTTGGTATAAAGTTTGGTATTTTATATATAGTACTAGCCTCTTTTTTAGCTTTTCCATATGCAGTATATATTACAATTAAAAATAAAGATAATATGTTACCTTTTGGACCTTTTTTAGTTAGTAGTTTATTAATAGTTTTTTTAAATATGAATTACTTTAAGGATATAATAGATTTAATAATATAACTTAAAATAATTATACTAGTATAATACTATGGTGGTATTTATGAAGAAAAAAATTATTATTATATTATTTATGACAATATTATTTATTAGTATTATTATATTTTTCTTTGTTAATAAAAAATATATGAATTCTAAACAAATTTATAATACATTAGAAATTAAAAATTATGATGAATATCTAAAATTTATTAAAGAACAAAATGAATCTTATAAAAAAAATATAGTAGATATTTTAAATATTTCTATTAATGATATTGATGAGGTTGATACAAAAAAATTAATAGATAGATTAAGCAATATAGAGATAGAAATAGATAATATAAAAAAAGAGTATGATAATTTAAAACAACAAAATAATACATTAGAGAATCAATATAAAGAATATAAAGAAAAACTATATATATAGGAAACAACTTTTATAATAGATAATTTTCCTAAATTAAATCAATATTCTTTAGGTTATCCAACAGAGTGTGAAAGTGTAGCATTAACTTTATTATTAAATTATTATGGAGTAAATGTTAGTGTTAGAGATATTGTAAATAAGTTACCTAAAGGTGATAAACCTTATTATGATAATGGAGTTAGATATGGCGGTAATCCAGAAATAGAGTTTATTGGTGATCCTACTGATAGTTCTAGCTTTGGAGTTTATGAAAAGCCTATATTTAATATTGCTAATAGTTTTAAAGGGGGTATTATTAATGGAACTGGTATGAGTTTTGAAAGTGTTTTAGAAAAAGTTAAAAGTGGTAGACCAGTTCTTGTATGGGTTACAAGTAATTTAAAAATTCCTACGTATGGTAATAGGTGGATTTATAAAGAAACTAATAAAGTTATAGAATGGATTAGTGGATTACACGCTATAAATGTTATTGGTTATAATGATATTCAAGTTATTACAAGTGATACTTTAACTGGAACGATAAGATATTTTGATAAAAATACTTTTAAAAGTAGATATAATTCTTTAGGAAAGAGAGCTATTTATTATTAGATGAAAAGAATAGTTAATAATAAAATTATTTTGTTTTTATATTTGTTTATATCTATTATATTAATATCATTTTTTATTTTTATGATATGTAATAGAATTAAGTTTTGTAAGATATATGATGATAGATATAGTAACATAATAAAAATAAAAGAAGAGAATAAAAAGTTAGAAAAACTTAATAAGGAAGTAAATGAAATTAGTGAAAAGTTAAAAGAGGGTAATCAAGAGTTAAAAGAATATAAAAATAAAGTAAAAGATTTAAAAGAAGATAATGATGATTTAACTAAGAAAATAGAGAAAGTTAAGAACAAGTTAAAGTAACTAGTTTTATTAAAAGTTTTATATAAGGACTAATTAAGTCTTTTTTTTCATACAATTTTATAGGTGAATGTATGAAGAAATATATGTTTTTTCTTTTATTAATTATAATTCCTATTAATACAAAAGCATTAAGTGCTAGTAGTGTTACTTTAATGGATATGGATACTAATAGAGTACTTTATTCATATAATCAAAATGATCCTAGATTAATAGCATCTATAAGTAAGATTATGACTGCTATAGTTGCTATAAACAATTCAAATATTAGTGATATAGTTAAAATAGATAAAAGTGTTTTAAAAAGTTATGGTAGTGGTATTTATGTAGAGGTTGGAGAGAAGATGAGTTTAGAAAATTTATTATATGGATTAATGCTTAGAAGTGGAAATGATGCTGCAATACAAATTGCTAATTATGTTGGTGGTTCAATGGAAAGTTTTGTTTCTCTTATGAATGAAACTGCTAAAAATATTGGAATGAAAAGAACTACTTTTATAAATTCAAGTGGGCTAGAAAATGATAATGGTAAAGGGAATATGAGTACTAGTTATGATATGGCAATATTGATGAGTTATGCAATGAAAAATAAGTTATTTAGAACTATTGTAAGTACTAAAGAAAAAACAGTTAAAACTAATTATAAAACTTATTTATGGTATAACAAAAATAAATTACTTAAAAATTATAAATATTGTACTGGTGGTAAAACTGGATTTACAGAAAAAGCAAGACGTACTTTGGTTACAACAGCAAGTAAAGATAATATGAATTTTGTAATAGTAACATTAAATGATCCAAATGATTTTAAAGATCATGAAAACTTGTATGAAGAATATTTTAAAAAATATAAAAGCTATAAAGTAATAGATAAGAATAAGGAAGATTTGAGTGATAAAAAATATTATATAAAAAATGATAGATATTTAACGCTAACTAATGATGAGTATAAGAAAATTAATAAAGAAATAGTAATCTATGATGATAATGTTAGTGATATAGTTGGTTATATGTTAGTAAAGTTAAATAATGATGTTTTAGTTAAAGAATATATATATGAAATATTTGAAAAAGATAAAGAAAATAAGGTTAGTTTTTTTGATAAATTAAAACAATTTTTTCATATAGATTAGGATGATTTAATGGTAAATGTTATTTGGGGAGTATTTATAATCATTGGAATTATATTTAGTTTTTTTAATGGTAAAGTAGATTTAATTAATAATGAAATAATAGTCAGTGGTAAAAATGCAGTTAATTTAATGTTAGAAATGTTACCAATGCTTGCTTTATGGATGGGGTTAATGAGGATTGCAGAAGATAGTGGTTTATTAAAATTTGTTGCGCGTAAGTTAAGTTTTGTCCTAAATAAGTTATTTCCAAGCGTACCTAAAGATAATGAAGCACTAGGACTTATTGCGAGTAATGTTGCTATTAATATGGCTGGTCTTGGTAGTGCAGCAACTCCTTGTGGTTTAAAAGCAATGAAGGAACTACAAAAAATTAATGATAAAAAAGATACGGCTAGTACAGCAATGATTACTTTTTTAGTATTAAATACTGGTGGTGTTACAATAATACCTACTACTATCATATCACTTCGTGTTCTTCATGGTAGTGCAGCACCTACTGAAGTTATTCCTACATGTATATTAGCTACATTTTCATCTTGTATAGCAGGTTTGTTATTAGATTATTTTATAAGGAGAAAAAATGGCAACAGTTAGTATAGTAATATTACCTATTATTGTTTTAATTATAGTTATATATGGTTATAAAAGTAAGATAAATATTTATGATTCTTTTTTAAAAGGTGTATTAGAAGGTCTTAAAACCTGCGTTAGTATTTTTCCAAATATATTAGCAATGATTTTTGCTGTTAATTTATTAATAAAAAGTGGTTTTATTGATTATATAAGTTCTTTTTTAAATCCAGCACTTAGTAGGTATAATTTAAGTACAGATATAATTTCAATGGCTTTTTTTAGACCTATTTCTGGAAATGCAAGTTTAGCTATTATGGATAATATATTTTCTAATTTTGGACCAGATTCTTTAATGGGAAGATTAGCTAGTACCATACAAGGTTCTACTGATACTACTTTTTATGTATTAGCATTATATTTTGGAAGTATAGGTATTAAAAAGACTAGATATGCATTACCAGTAGGATTATTTGCAGATTTTGTAGGTATAGTTATGAGTTTTTTACTTGTGTATTTATTCTTTTATTAATAATTTAAAAGTTTATTATTTTGAATAGTGTTAAATCACTATTTTTTTATTTAATTATATATGATAAAATACTTACAGAAAGTTGGTTTTTTATGGAAAGATTACAGAAAGTTATAGCAAATAGTGGATACTGTTCAAGAAGAAAAGCAGAAGAATTAATTAGTTTAGGAAAAGTTTATGTTAATGGAAGAAAAGTTACTGAACTTGGAACTAAAGTAAATTTAAATGACGCTATAGAAGTTAATGGAAACATTTTAAAATTAGAAGAAGATAAAGTTTATTACTTGTTAAATAAACCTAGAGGTGTAATAAGTTCTGTTAATGATGAATTGGGACGAAAAACTGTAGTAGATTTAATTGATACAGATAAACGTATTTATCCAGTAGGTAGATTAGATTATGATACAACAGGTATTTTAATTTTAACTAATGATGGAGATTTAGCCAATAATTTAATGCATCCTAAAAATGGTATAGAAAAAAAATATGTTGCTAAATTAAATAGATTTTTTATGATAGATGATTTAAAAAAATTAGAGAAAGGTATAGAAATAGATGGAGTTAAATGTATTCCTACTCGTGTTAAAATAAAAACTAATAATAAGGAAAAAGATTATAGTATAGTAGAAATATCTATTATAGAAGGCCGTAATCATATTATAAAAAAAGTATTTATGAAATTGGGGTATTTAGTAGATAAATTAACTAGAATAGAGTATGTTTTTTTAAATTTAAATGGATTAAAAAGCGGGGAATATAGAAAATTATCTATTAAAGAAGTTAAAAAATTATATGAATATAAAAAATAATATAGAAATATTAAGACTAGATGATCAAGCTCGTGGAATAGGTTATATTAATAATAAAATCGTTTTTATTCCTAATGCTTTAGTAGGAGAAATAGTAGATATAGTAATAGTAAAAGAAACTACTAAATATTTTATAGGTAATGTTATTAAATACATAAAAAAAAGTTCTAAAAGAATTTATGTTAATTGTCCTTATTATGATAAATGTGGAGGATGTAATTTACTTCATATGAGTTATAGTGATCAACTTGAATATAAATACAATAAGTTAAAAAATATTTTATTTAAATATGCAAGTATAGATAATGATATAGAAGTTATAAAAAATAAAAATAATTTTGAGTATAGAAATAAAGTAGATTTAAAAGTTAATAATGGATTATGGGGTTATTATAATAATAGTACTCATGATTTTATTTCTATAGATAAATGTTTAATTGCTAAATCTTCAATTAATAAAGTTATTAAATATAAAAAATATTTTAAATTGAATAATGGTAGTATTGTTATTAGAAGTAATTATAATGATGAAATATTAATAAATATAACTACTAATGAAGAAGTTTTTGTTGATATAGATAATTTAAAAACACATATTAAGTTAGTTGGAATAATTATTAACGATATAAAATATTATGGAGAAAATTATTTTATAGAAAAATTTAATAATAAGTTTTTTAAAGTTAATTATAATTCTTTTTTTCAAGTTAATTATATGGTAACTAAAGAAATGATTAATATAATAAACAAAAACTGTGTTGGTAAAGTATTACTTGATTTATATTGTGGTGTTGGTTTTTTAGGGCAAGTAATAGAATATAAATTTGATAAGATATATGGCGTTGAAATAAATAAAAATAGTATTTTAGATGCTATAAATAATTCTAAGTTAAATAATATAAAAAATAGTTATTATATTTGTTCTGATAGTAGCAACGCATATAAGTATATTAAAGATGATATCGATACTTTAATAATTGATCCTCCAAGAACTGGATTAGTTAAAGATATGGTTAGGGATGTGATGAGTTTTAAAGCTAAAAGAATATTATATGTTTCTTGTAATCCTATAAGTTTAGCAAGAGATTTAAATCAGTTAAAAGATATTTATAATATTGAAAAAATATATTTATTAGATATGTTTAGTAATACATTTCACGTCGAATGCGTGGTTGCTATGATTTTGAAAGAACACTTGTAACCCTTGATACAAAAGGATTTGACAAATTTTGAAAAAAGTGAAAAATTGCTAAAAAAGCTAAAAAAAATGCTAAAAAATACA
>CALVZA010000013.1 GCA_944372415.1 uncultured Bacilli bacterium | reverse complement strand
AAATAAAAAAACTTATCAAAAGATAAGTTAATTTTTAAATTGGTGACCCGTACGGGATTTGAACCCATGAATGCATGCGTGAAAGGCATGTGTGTTGAACCACTTCACCAACGGGCCTTAAATGACTAATTAAATATACTATAAAAATAATATAATTGTCAACAAATTTTTGAAATTTAGCTAATTTAATAATTAATATTATATTTTTCTACATAAATTATTACAAATTTTTTATAAATAAAAAAACTTATCAAAAGATAAGTTAATTTTTAAATTGGTGACCCGTACGGGATTTGAACCCATGAATGCATGCGTGAAAGGCATGTGTGTTGAACCACTTCACCAACGGGCCAAATAAATGGTGGACCTGAATGGACTTGAACCATCGACCTCACGCTTATCAGGCGTGCGCTCTAACCAGCTGAGCTACAGGTCCGTCTTTAATTGACTTCATTATTATAACTAATAAAATATTTATTTGTCAACCACTTTAATAAATTAATAACACTACTTTAATAAATTAATAACATAAATCAATAAATGGTGGGCTGTTAGGGATTCGAACCCTAGACCCACTGATTAAGAGTCAGTTGCTCTACCAACTGAGCTAACAGCCCAAAAATTAATTACGTAAATAATTATAACATATATTTAAAAAATTTCTAGTATAAAAATTATATTTTACAAAAAAAACTCTAAATTTCTTGATAGATTAATATTTTTGATATATAATACTATGTATTGAGAAGGAGAAATTATATGAAAAATGTAAAAGAAATTACTATAAAAATAGATAAGGAAGAATGGACTAATATTCTTAAAGAAACATTTAATAAAAAAAAGAAAGATATTAAAATAGATGGTTTTAGAAAAGGTAGTATTACTTGGGATTTATTTACTAAAAAAATTGGTATAACTACTTTATTTGCTGATGCAGCTGATTTAGCAATAGATAATAAATATGAAACTGCTTTAAAAGAAGCTAATGTTATTCCGGTAGTACAACCAACAGTTGATATTACAGAAATCACAGAAGATGGAATTACTATTGTATTTAAATTTATTTCTAAGCCTGAAGTTAAATTAGGAAAATATAAAAACTTAGGTTTAAAAAAAGAAACTCCTAAAGTAACTAAAAAAGAAGTAGCAGATGAATTAGATGCTTTAAGAGATAAATATGCAGAAATAGTTATAAAAGAAAATGGAAAAGTTGTAAGTGGGAATACTGCTGTAATTGATTTTAAAGGTGTAGTAGATGGAAAAGTTCTAGAAGGTGGAACTGGTGAAAATTATCCTTTGGAAATTGGGTCTAATACATTTATTCCTGGATTTGAAGATGCATTAATTGGTATGGAAACAGGAGAAACAAAAGATATAAATCTTAAATTCCCAGAAAATTATGTAGAAGAATTAAAAAATAAAGATGTAACATTTACTGTTACAGTAAAAGAAATTAAAGAAAGAATATTACCTGAAATAAATGAAGATTTATTTAAAGATTTAGGTTATGAAGACGTTAAAACAAAAGAAGAATTAGAAAAAAAGATAGAGAAGCATCTATTAGAACATAAAAATAATGAAGCAGAAAATAAATATTTAGATGAAGTACTAGAAAAAGCTGTTTCAAATATGACTATAGAAGTAAATGAAGAAATTATTCATGAAGAAATACATAGAATGATAAATCAATATAGAGAACAATTAAAAATGCAAGGTTTATCTATTGAACAATATCTAGAATTTACAAAAACTACAATGGAAGATTTAGAAAATCAAATGAAACCTGAAGCTGAAAAAAGAGTAAAGGAAAGATATTTACTAGAAGCAATAGCAGAAGAAGAAAAAATAGAAGTTACTGATGAAGAAGTAAATGAAGATATTGAAAGAATATCATCAATGTATAATGTTGAAAAAGAAGAATTTATTAAGATGATAGGCGGAACAGATATGATTAAATATGATGTTAAAATGAGAAAAGCCTTAGATTTATTAAAGAACAATTAGTGTTCTTTTTTGTTACATTTTTGTAACATTTTTCTTGATTAATAATAAAAATAAAAATATAATATGATTATAAGGAGGATATTATGAGTACAGGAACAATTATTTTAATTATTATTATCGCTATTATAGTATTATTAGTGTTGTGGTATTTTAAAACTTATAATTCTTTAATATCATTAAGAAATAGAAAAGATGACCAATTTTCTCAAATTGATGTACAGTTAAAAAGAAGAGCAGATTTAATACCTAATTTAGTAGAAACTGTAAAAGGTTATGCAAAACATGAAAGTAAAACATTAGAAGAAGTTATTAAAGCAAGAAATTCTTATGTAACTGCTAATAGTAATGAAGATAAAATGAAAGCTTCTGGTGAAATTACTAGTGCATTAAACAAATTATTTGCATTATCAGAATCATATCCAGATTTAAAGGCTAATACTAACTTTTTATCTTTGCAAAATGATTTAAAAGATACAGAAGACAAAATATCTATGGCAAGACAATTTTATAATGATACTGTTTTAACTTATAATAATAAAGTTGAAAGCGTTCCATCTAATATTGTTGCTAATATTAGTGGATTTAAAAAAGGAGAATTTTTCCAAATTGATGAATCAGAAAAACAAGCTCCAACTGTAAAATTTTAATAGGGCTTAAAAGCCCTTTTTTTAAGGAGAAAACATATGAAAAAAAATTTATTAATAATTCTAATTTTATCTATCATATTACCCTTAAATGTTTTTGCTGTTAGTAACGTAGATTTTGATATTACTAAATATAATATTGAGGCAAACGTACTTGATAATGGTGATGTTAATGTATGTGAATATATGAAATTAGATGGCTCTTATAATGGATATGTAAGAGATATTTATTATAAATCAGGTGACGCTACTTATAACGCTTATGATATTAGTGATATTAACGTCTATGAATTAAATGTTAGTAATATGTCAAAGGGAAGTATTTTTAAAGAAGATAGCTATGCTACAAAGGGGGATAAATTAAAATATACAATCACTAATAATTATAATGGACCAACTGTTACAATGTTTAATGAAAATATAAGTGGTGAATCTGGATTTGTATTATGCTATACATTAAATAATCTTGTTTTAGTACATAATGATGTAGCAGAACTTTATTATAATTTTATACCAAGTGGTTTTGAAGATTTATTACATGATGTAACTGTAAACGTTTACTTACCAAAAATTGATAATACATTAAAAGTTTGGGCACATGGGGCATTATATGGAGAAGTAAAAAAGTTAAATAACAATAATACTTCGTACTTATCTGCAAAAATAAATTATGTTAATCCAGGGGAAGTTGTTAATGTAAGAATGACTTTTGATAAAAATTTAGTAAATAATAGTACTAGATTTACAAATATAGTTGCTTTAAATGATATAATAAATGAAGAAACTATCCTTGCAAATAAAGCAAATCAAGAAAGAAAAAAGGCTAAGATTAAAAAAAATATATCTATAATAGAATTAGTTTTATATTTAATCTTTATTATAGGCATTGTAATATATACTTACTTTAAATATGATAAAGAATATAAATGTGATTTTGATATGGAATACTATAGAGACTTTCCAAATACGTATGGACCAGAAATATTAGAATATTTAATTAAGAAAAATATTTCAACAGAAGCTTATTCCGCAAGTATACTTAATATAATCTTTAAAAAGGCATTAACTATTAATGAAACTCAGGATAAGAAAGATTACATATTAGTAAAATCAGAACAATTTAAAGAACCATTAACAAAATTAGAGGGAGATATACTAGAATTTTTAATTTATGAAATAGGAGATGGTACTTCAGTTAGTTTATATGATATTAAAAAATACGGTAAAAGTGAAAGTAAAGCACAAAAGTTTTTAAAACACTTTAATACTTGGAAAAGAGATGTTATAAAAGAAAGTAAAAAATACAACTTCTTTGAAACGTCAAATAAATTTATAATTATAATTATAATTATCTTAACTTCAATATTTACGGGAGTTATGATTAAAAATATAAGTGAAATTTTAATATTTATTCCAATAATTATTTGTATAACTTCATGTATTTATATTGCTTCTATAACAAAAAAAACAAAAGAAGGTATCTTAGAATATAAAAAATGGATGGCTTTTAAAAAATTCTTAGTTGATTTTGGAAGATTTGATGAAAAAGAATTACCAGAAATAATATTATGGGAAAAATATTTAGTATATGCCACAGTATTAGGAGTTGCAGATAAATTAGAAAAAACAATGAAAATTAAAATAGAAGCAATGGAGAATAGTGATATTACTTTAACTGAAACAATATTTATACATCATATGATGGGTTATAATTTTGCAAGCACAATGAACTCTACAATAAATAGAATGTATACAGCTTCAAATAATACTATTGCTTCATCTCGTATGTCCAGTGGAACGGGGTCTGGTGGAGGCTTCTCAGGCGGTGGAGGCTTCTCAGGAGGCGGAGGCGGTGGCGGAGGCCATGGTTTCTAATAGAGCTTTTTTGCTCTTTTTTTGTTGCATTTTTTTTAAATTTTGATAGAATAAGCATAAAATTTAAAAAATTTGAAGAAAAAAAAAGGAAATTTGTAACTTTACACAATAATTAAATATTGGAGGGACAAATATGGCTAGTTTATCTAATGAAGAATTAAATAAAATTAGAAATAGTGTAAATATTGTTGACATAATAGGTGCAAATATTAACCTAGAAAAAAAAGGCAAAAATTACTTTGGTATTTGTCCATTTCATGACGACCATACTCCAAGTATGAGTGTAAGTGAAGAAAAACAAATATATACTTGTTTCGTATGCGGTGCATCAGGTAATGTTTTTTCTTTTATTAGAGATTATGAAAATATAACATTTATTGAGGCTGTAAATAAAGTGGCCTCTCAGTCTGGAATTACCTTATCACAAAATATTAATGTAACTAAAAAATATGATAAAGAATATAAAATGTATGATTTAGCAGTTAAATTATATAAAAATAATTTAAAAAGTGAATTAGGAAATAATGCAAAGAAATATTTATTATCTAGAAGTATTGATGAAAAAATAATAAATGAATTTGATATAGGAGTTTCTCTAAATGATAACACTTTATCTAAATTATTAATAAATAAAAAATATGATGAAAAAATGATAATAGATATAGGATTAGCAAATAAGAAAGATAATCTATATGATATATTTAGAAATAGAATTATGTTTCCAATACATAATAGTAATGGTAATCCTATAGGTTTTAGTGCTAGAGTTTATAATAACGAAGTTGATAGTAAATATATAAATACTAAAGAGACTTACATATTTAAAAAAGGTGAAACTTTATTTAATTATCATAGAGCAGCGCTTGAAGCAAAAAAAAATAAAACTCTAATTTTATGTGAAGGTCAAATGGATGCAATAAGAATTTATTCAAGCGGAATAAAAAACGTTGTTGCAACAATGGGGACAGCATTAACAAAAGACCATATTAATTTAATAAAAAAATTAAATGCAAAGGTAATATTAAATATGGATAGTGATAAAGCAGGAATTAATGCTGCATTATTAAATGGAGACTTATTAGAAAATAGCGGTTTATCTGTTAGTATAGTAAAATTAGACAAAGCAAAAGATCCTGATGAATATATATTGAAATTTGGTATAGATTCATATAGAGATTCAATAGAACACGCAGTAGATTTTTTTGATTTTAAATTAAATAATTTAAAAAGTGATAAAAATTTAAATAATGCAAATGAATTAAGTGAATATATAAATGAGGTAATTAATGAATTAAATAAAACAAATAATGATATATTAAAAAATATTACAATAAATAAATTAAGTGAAGAATATAATATAGATAAAAATTTATTACTATCAAAACTAATAAAAACAAAAAAAAATAACGAAATAAAAGTAGAAAGAGTAACTAAAAAACATAAACAAAATATAAGAGCAGTAGAAGAGATACTTTATTATATGATGAATAACGTTAAATATGCTAAAATATTTACAAAAAAATTAAATTATATTCCAGATCAAAACTATTTTGATATAGAAAAAGATATACAAGCTTATATAATACTTAATAGTACTATAAACTTAGCAGATTTCATTAGTTATGAAGTTAATAATGGAAAAGAAAAAATAATAAATAATATTATTGCTAATCATAATAGTGATATAGAAATGTCAGAGGAAGAATTTATAAATTATATAGAAATAGTTAATAAATGGATAAAGAATGTAAAAATAAATAATTTAAAAATAGAATTAAAAAATGTAACAGACATTAATAGAAAAAAAGAATTAATGGATTTAATTACCAAAATTAAAAGAGGGAGTGAATAATATGGTAAATAAAATAAAAACATTAGAAGAAAGAGAAAATGAATTAATTAAAGTAGGGAAGGAAAAAGGTTATATAACTTATGAAAAGTTAGCAGAAACTTTAAAAGGTTTAGAAATAGATAGTGATACTTTAGATGATTTATATACTAAATTAGTTAACAACGGAATAGAAATTATTGCAAGTGAAGATGAAAATGCTGACGGTTCTCCTAAAAAGACAGATGAAGTTGAAATATTAAGTGATGAAGATATCACTAAAGATATAAATATAAATGATCCTGTTAGAATGTATTTAAAAGAAATAGGGAAAATTAGTTTATTAAGTAGTGAAGAAGAAATGGATTTGAGTATTCGTGTTGCAAATGGAGATGAAGATGCTGCTGCTTTATTAGCAGAATCAAACTTAAGATTAGTAGTTTCAATAGCAAAACGTTACGTTGGAAGAGGTTTATTATTTTTAGATTTAATTCAAGAAGGTAATATAGGATTAATGAAAGCAGTAGAAAAATTTGATTATGATAAAGGGTATAAATTTTCTACTTATGCAACTTGGTGGATAAGACAAGCAATTACTAGAGCACTTGCAGATCAAGCAAGAACTATTCGTGTGCCAGTCCATATGGTAGAAACAATTAATAAAATGTCAAGAATACAAAGGCAAATGACTCTTGAATTAAATCGTGAACCAAGTGAAGAAGAAATAGCGGAAAGAATGGAAATACCGGTAGAAAAAGTAAGAGAAGTTATCAAAATAAGTCAAGATCCAGTTTCATTAGAAACACCAATTGGTGAAGAAGATGATTCTCATCTAGGAGATTTTATAAAAGATGAAAGTAGTCTAAGTCCTGAAGAGTATGCTACAAATGAAATATTAAAGGAAGAAATAAAATCAGTATTATCAACATTACAACCAAGAGAACAACAAGTACTAGAATTAAGATTTGGCTTAATAGATGGCACTTGCTATACATTAGAAGAAGTTGGAAAAAGATTTAATGTAACACGAGAAAGAATTAGACAAATAGAAGCAAAGGCTTTAAGAAAATTAAGACATCCATCTCGTGCTAAAAAATTAAAAGATTTTATGAATGATTAATATGATAAGCAAAAGGTTAATGTCACTTGTTAAATATATAGAAAAAAGTGATAAAGTTATAGATATTGGTTGTGATCATGCTCTACTTGATATATATTTAATAAAAAATAAAATACTAAATAAAATAATAGTGAGTGATATAAGTAGCAATGCTTTAAATCAAGGAATAGAAAATATAAAAAAATATAAATTAGAAAATTTTATAGAAACACGTTGTGGTAACGGACTTGTTGTACTAACGAATAACGATATTATAGATACTATTATTATATCTGGAATGGGTACAAATACTATTTTAGAAATATTAAATAATCCATATATAAAATATATAAAAAAACTAATAATTCAATCTAACAAAGACTATTATAAATTAAGAAAAAATGTAATAAAATTAGGTTATAAAATTCAAAATGAAGAATTTCTAGAACTAAATAATAAAGTTTATATAAATATAGTTTTTATAATAGGTTCTAAGAAATATAGTGAGAAAGAACTTAAATATGGAACAAATAATATGGTAAATAAAGAATTATATTATAAATATTTAATAAATAAGGATAAAAAAATATTAAATAAAGTAATTGATATAAACAAAAAAAATGAATTAATTAACGAAATATTTTTATTAGAAAATAGTATAAAAAAATAATTTTACAAACACTAATTAATATGATATTATAAGAACCCTAAACAAAGGGGGTTTTTATATGGAACAAATATTAAATAAATACAAAGATGAAAATGGTTTTGTTAAAAATATTGTTAAATTATATAAAGAATTACTAAAAAATAATATTTCAGTTGATGAATCTTTAAAAATTATTTCATCAACTTATATGAATAATATTAATATAAAAAGAAAATTTATAAATATATATAAAGAAGAAAGAAAAATATTAGAAAATCATAATAAAGAAAAAACTTATTTAAATTATAATGAAGAACAAGTAATAACTATGCAAGAACATAAAATAACATATTCGAATAATGAACCAATTGATTTTTACATACAATTTATAGAAAATAACTTAGAAAATGGCAATTTTATTGATATACTTCCCAAACAATTAAATAAAGATAGTCTAATAATTTTCGCAAAAATATTAAATTATTATAAAAAAGATATAAACTTTATAAAATGTTTAATATCTATTGAAACTAGTAGTAAAGAATTAGATTTATTATTAGAACAATTATCAATAAAAGACTATATTTATAAAAAAATATTATCATATAAAGAAAGTTTAAAAAATTTAAGTGATGAAGATATTAATATATTTAAAAATAATTTAATATTTTTTATGAATGGAAATGAACCATATATTTATTACGATATAATAGATAATAAAGAAATATATCCTTCTATTAAAAAATTATTAGAAAGTATACAAAAAGGTACTTTTAAAAACTTAAGTAAATTTAGAGATTACAACGATTTATTAGAAGTTAGGGACATTAGTAACCAAACAAGAATTATATTTGAAAGAAGAGATAAATCTTATTGTATAATAGGTGCTATTACAAAAAAAGCAGAAACGAATAAATATTATAGAGAAAAAATTAATAATAGATTTAAAACTTATCAAAATAACAAAAATAATATTAGTTCTTTAAATAATATAACTTCTTTAAAAAAAATATTAGAAGGTGAACAGAATGAATAAATATTTAAAATTAATAGATTTATACATAGAAAAAACCAATAAAAAACAATACCCATTTCAAGATAGATTAGATTTTTTAAACAAATATAACTATGATTATTTATCTTTATCTCAAGAAAATACTATTACCTTGTTTAAACTATTTTATACTTGTTTTACTAAAAACGATATGAATAATATTAACTACTTTATAGATAGAATAAAAATATATATAGATAAAATAACAGGAGAAGATTACTTAGATTTAAATAAAATTTATGAATACTTTAGTATATTAGTAGAAAATAGTTCAGTTAAAAATTACTTAATAGATTATGATACTTATGAAAATATGTTAAAGAACTTTAAAAACTTAAAATATCCAAAAGAAATAGAACTATTTTTTATAAATAAATTTAGTAATGAAGAAAATATAATGGACATAAACGCATATAATTATTTTCTAAATTACTTAAATACAGTAAATAAATTAAATATATTTAAAGAAATAACTGATATTTTAGAAATACAAGACTGTCATATTGAAAATATGAACGAGTTAGATAAAATTAATTCAGATAAAGTTATTAAAGATAATTTTCCATATCTATTAGAAAATATAAAACAAATGAATAAACTAAAAGAAAGCTTTATTAAAGAACAAATATCATTTAAAAAACATAAAAATAAAGAATTAGTAATACTTAATAAAGAAAAAGATAATATTAAAAATAAAAAAAACGTTGACTATATAAAAATATTACATCATACAGAAGACCCGTTACTTACGTTGTATATGATAGATTATAATAATAGTTTAGTAAACCAAGATTACATTGATACTTTAAATAAAATAGACAATTTAAAAAAAGAAGGAATAAATAATAAAGAAAGAATATTAAATAATTATAATTGTAATATAGATTATAAAAAAATATTAATAAGTGATAATGAATTAGAATTAAAGATTAAATATATTTCAGAAAATTTTTCTAATCTAAAAAAATATAATAATATAATGCTAATTCTTATAAATGATATATCTTATGAAGAATTAAAACAAATAACATATTTATTAATAGACAAAGAAATTAATGAAAATTTTATATTAAATAATATAATTCTTTTAAAAGAAAGAATAAAAGAATTTATAACTAATTTAAAAATATTAAAATATTATAATTTATCAATAAAAAATATTATAAAATATGATTGTAATATATTATTTATGGATAGTATTGATTTAGAAAAAATATTAAAAAGATATAATAAATACGAAATTGTATATGATAATGAACTATATAATTATGAATTTTTAAAGCAAGATTATAGTTATATAATAGATAAATTTATTGAGATAGGGGAATATAATTTAATAAAAAATAATATATCTTTAGCGAATGAAAACTCTGATATGATTATAAAAAGATGTATTTTTAATAAAGAAATAAATGAACCTATATTAAATAAAGATGGAAAACTTATAGGTAATTTAAGAAAAGAAGATGTGTTTTTATTAACTGATAATGAATTAAATGATACTATAATAGAAAATTATCAAGACTTAATACCTAGCCATATATTAAATAAATTAAATAATAAAATATTTGATATACCAGATTTGAAAATAGATGCATTAGAAAGTTTTAAAGAAAGTGAAATATACTATAATTTTAATGGTATGATAGTTTCGAAAAATAAAGTATTAAAAAACTATTATAATCTAATTGATATAGAAAATTTAACTGATGAAGAAAAAATATTATATTCTATATATTATAAATATCCATATATAATTACAAAAGAAAATATTAATTACTTGAATAAAATATTAAATATAAAAACAAAGTCATTACATATTTAATTAGACTTTGTTTTTTTGTTAATACCTATCATAGAACCAAATACAGTACTTATAGTTAATATTATATAATAAATTAATGAATTTATATTTAAATCAAATCTACAAATAAGTGAAGTAATTACTAATATAAGTATAGTAATTATAGATAATAATAAACCATTTAAATAACCATTTTTATCAGTTTTTCTACCTAATATAAGACCAATTATAAACATTAAAATAGCGCCTAGTATTATAATCATAATTTTATTTGTTTGTAATTTTAATAAATTAAAGATAGTTAATAATATTGGTATAGTTATTATGGAAGATAAGAATATTATAAGGGATTTAATATATTTATAAAAGTTAATCATAATAGTCACCTAGTAAATACTATTCAACTCAATTTATTTTATAACACTATTTGCAACTTTGCTGTAAGTTCTAAGTAAAGGACCAGCTCCTAATTTTGTACCTCCAAAATATCTTACTACTACAAGTAAATGATTATTAAGATTATTTCTTTCTAAAACATTTAGTATAGGGGTACCACATGTACCACTAGGTTCTTTATCATCAGTTTTCTTTGCAATATTTTTAAATTTATATGCATAAGGGAAATGACGAGCCTTTTTATGTTCGTTTTTTAATTTCGTTAATATGATATCAATTTCTTCTATATTATCAATTTCATATAAAAAACTATAAAATTTACTTTTTTTAACTTCTAAACTAATAGTATTTATTAATTTCATAAAATCACCATATTTAATATAACATATTACTAGACAAAATAAAAAAAATATAATACAATATTTATGTAAGTGATGACGAATAGTGGAATATTCAGAGCTATGACATAAAGAGATCAAAGTAGGGTGGAACAGCGACTATTTATCGCCCCTATGGTTTTGGTCTTTTTTTAATATAATGGAGGCATGTTATGAAAGTATTTATTGCAAGTTCAGCAAATAAAGAAATAGATAATAAATATATAGAATTTGCTAAAGAAGCTTCGGAAGTATTAGCAAAAAATAATTTTGATTTATTTTTTGGAGCAGCAAATTATTCTATGATGGGTGCTTGTTATAAAACATTTATCAAATATAACAGGAAAGTTTATGCGTATACTGTTCCTAGATATGAAAAAGATTTTAAAGCATTAATTAAAGCAAAATGTTATAAAGTTAACGATACTCTATCAAGATTTAAAAAATTATATTTTAAAAGTGATATTATTTTAATATTACCAGGTGGTATAGGAACACTTGCAGAATTTGCAAGTGCCATAGAAGAGTATAGAGCATCATTTGGAAATAAAAAAATAATCTTAGCAAATTATGATGGATATTATGATGGATTAATAAAATGGATGAATGATAACGTTGAAACAGGATTCTTTAAAAAAGATTTATTTAACAGTTATGAAATTATAAATAATGTTAATGAATTAGAAAATATAGTAAATGATTATATTAAAGATTTGAAACAAAATAGGGAGGAATAATTATTATGAATATGGATAAAATGGTTAATTATTGTAAACAATATGGTTTTATATTTCAAGGAAGTGAAATATATGGAGGACTTGCAAATACTTGGGATTATGGTCCTTTAGGAACAAGAGTAAAAAATAATATAAAAGATGCATGGAGAAAAAGATTTATACAACAACGTCCAAATGCTTTTGAATTAGATGCAGATATTTTAATGCATCCAAAAGTATGGGAAGCTTCTGGACATGTTGGTGGTTTTTCAGATCCTTTACTTGATTGTAAAGAATGTAAAACAAGACATAGAGCAGATAATTTAATAAACGATTTTACTAATTCCTCTATTGGTGATGGCATGACAGAAGAAGAAATGATTAAATATATTCAAGAAAATAAAATTCCATGCCCAAAATGTGGTAAATGTAATTTTACAGATATAAGACAATTTAATTTAATGTTTCAAACAGAAAGAGGAGTTACTAAAGATAACAAAAGTATAATTTACTTACGTCCAGAAAATGCTCAAGGAGAATATGTTAATTTCTTAAATGTTCAAAGAAGCATGAGAGCAAAATTACCTTTTTCAATAGGACAAATAGGAAAAGCTTTTAGAAATGAAATAACACCAGGTAATTTTACCTTTAGAACAATAGAGTTTGAACAAATGGAATATCAAACTTTTTGTAAAAAAGGTGAAGATGAAGAATTATATAATTATTTTAAAGAATATGGTAAAAAGTTTTATATGGATTTAGGATTACCAGAAGAAAAATTAAGATATCATGACCATGAAAAATTAGCTTTTTATGCTAAGGCAGCATGTGACATAGAGTATTTATTTCCTTTTGGATGGGGAGAAATAAATGGTACTCATAATAGAACTGATTATGATTTAACTAGACATCAAGAATATTCTAAAGTTTCACAAGAATATTTAGATCCTACTACTAATGAAAAATATGTTCCATATATTATAGAATCAACATATGGATTAGATAGAACAGTGTTAGCAGTATTATTTAATGCTTATAATGAGGAAATTTTAGAAGATGGTTCTACAAGAGAAGTTTTAAAATTACACCCTTTTTTAGCGCCATATAAAGTAACAGTTCTACCTTTAGTAAAAAAAATACATAATGAAAAAGCATTAGAAGTTTATAATTTATTAAGTAAATCGTTTATGACTAATTATGATGGGTCTGGTAGTATAGGGAAACGTTATAGAAGAAGTGATGCAATTGGAACTCCTTTTGCAATAACAATTGATGATGAAACAATCGAAAATAATGTTGTAACAATTAGAGATAGAGATACTATGGAACAAACAAAAATCTCTATAGATGAAATTATTAATTATATAAATAAGAGAATTAATTTTTAATTTCTTTTTATTGCCCCGTGGCCAAGTGGTAAGGCAGTGGACTCTGACTCCATAATTCCGTGCGTTCGAATCGCACCGGGGCAGCCATATGCTGGATTAGCTCAATTGGTAGAGCAACTGAATCGTAATCAGTAGGTTGTGGGTTCAAGTCCTATATCCAGCACCACTATTAAAATTAATATAGAAAACGACCTATTAATAAGTCGTTTTTATAATAGATAATAGAATTGGATGAAGATTATGTTTAAAAAGATATATATAGAAATAACTAATGATTGTAATTTATCATGCTCATTTTGTATAAAAAATAAAAGATTAAAAAAATATATGACATTAGATGAGTTTAAAATAATATTAAATAAATTAAAAAAATATACTAATTATTTATATTTTCATGTATTAGGAGAACCATTAATGCATCCTAATATAAATGAATTTATAAATATTGCTAGCAAATATTATAAAATTAATATTACTACAAATGGATACTTAATAAAAAATATAGAAAATAATAAAAATATTAGACAATTAAATATATCTTTACATAGCTATGATCCTAAATATAATATATCTTTAGAGGATTATATAAATAATATTTTTTCTTCAGTTGATAAACTCAGTGAATATACATATATATCTTATAGAATTTGGGTGAATAATAAATATACAGTTGAAATATTAGACTTAATTAATAAAAAATATAATGTAGAATTAAATAAAAATAATTTAAAAAATAATACAACTATTGCAAATAATATATTTATAAGTATAAATAAACAATTTATTTGGCCTGATTTAAATAATAATTATTATAATGAGTATGGAACATGTTAAGCTTTAAAAGATCATATTGGTATATTAGTAGATGGTACAATTATACCGTGTTGTCTAGATTCAAAAGGAGATATTAAGTTAGGTAATATATATAAAGATAATTTAAATGATATTATAAATTCTCAAAGATACATGAATATGTTAAAAGGTTTTAAAAATAATATAAAAAAAGAAATATTATGTAGAAAATGTAAATATTTAGACAAATAATTTATTATTTAAAACTTAGTTGTGTTATACTTTTTATGGTGATAATATGAAAAAAACAAAAGAAGTTCCTAAAAAATATACAAAAAAAGAATTGGTAACTATGCTATTAAAAAATAATGAATTAGATGAAAAAGATGAGGAAGAATTATTAGATTTATTAGTAGACCAACCTATAAGTATTGATATAGATAAGCTAGAAGACGATAATATGAGTTTAGGAGATAAAGTAGCAGATAAGGTATCAGAAGTAGCTGGAAGTTGGACTTTTATAATTTTATTTATAGGATTTTTACTACTATGGATTATTATAAATACTATTATTTTAACTAATGGTAAAGAAATAGATCCATATCCATTCATTTTACTAAATTTAGTATTATCTTGTATTGCTGCTATACAAGCTCCAATTATAATGATGAGTCAAAATAGACAAGCAAAAAAAGATAGTATGAGAAATCAAAATGATTATAGAATTGATTTAAAAAGTGAACTTATATTAGAAGAATTACATGATAAAATGGATAAAATATTAAAGCAACAAAAAGAAATAATGAAAAAAATTAATAAAGATTAATTTATAGTACTATATCTCATTAGATAGTACTATTTTTATTAAAACTAATATATTGTAAATTTACAATATTTATTATATACTTAATAAGTAAAGTAGGGTGAAAATATGAAGAAAAATGGTTTTATAGCAACTAGTTTAATTTATTCTTTTTTTCTAATATTTGTAACTCTATTTCTAACTATAATAGCAGATTATTTACAAAATAAAGTATTATTAAATACTATTGAATCTTCTATAAAAAATGATATAAACGATAGTCTTGGTATACAAGATTTTAAAGTGGGTGATATTTTGTTTTTTACAAATGATATTTTACAATGTATAGGTAATACAAATAGTGTAAATTTAGAAAATTGTGGTTTTGATTCTACAGCTAAATATTATATAAAAGATATAGAATATAAAGTTGAAGATGAAACTGAAATTTCAGGCAAAGATTTATTATATATAGGTAAATATAAAAATAATGGTGAAATTGATGAAACTTATACAGATAAAATTATATACTTTAACAATATTAGATTAAAAAAACAAGCAGATACTAATACAGATATTAATAATGAAGGAATAACAATTGCGGAAGTGTTAAAGTATGAAAAATAAAGGTTTTGTATTAATGGAAACTATTATAGTTATAGTTGTTATTTCTGTTGCACTATTAACAATATTTGCCTCTTATAATAAAATACTTACAAAGGTTAAAACAGAAAATAAATATGATACTAGTGAGTATATTTATATGACATATCATATAAAAGAAAGTTTAAATGATTCTATTGAGGCTCAAAAAATAGATGAAGCATCAACACTTACTAATTATAAAGAAACTATTCATAATATTTTTGGTGTGGAAAAAATATATATATTAACCAATTTAGACAAATTTGGTAATAATGAAAAAAAAGTTGATGCATACATGATAGACTATATTAGAAAGTTAGATGTAAGAAATAACGATGAACTTATAATTGTTGAATATAAAAAGCCAGTAATGGATCCTATAAATTATGAACAAAAAAAAGATAGTAATGGTAATGAATTATACGAAACATATATTGCAAGTTTGGAGTGGTAGTATGAATAAGAAAGGTATGACATTAGTAGAAATTATTATATCTATTGCTCTTATTTCAATAGTATTAGTATTTTTATTTAGTTTATTAGTAACTGTTAATGATATGAATGATGAAGCTGATATTAATTCTACATATTTAATAAATAAATCTTTAATTTTAAGAAATATTGAAGATGATTTATCGAAGGCTAACAAGGTTAATATATCTACAACTTGTACTAATGGTGAAATAGATGGAATACAAAGTTTTTATTCTTCTTATAATGTTAGTGAATATGAAATTAAATATCAAGCTTCAGAATGTATTCAATTTGAATATACAATTAACGATGGTGAAAATGATATAAAAAGTACTGCATATTTGGCAATATATTATTATCAACCTAAAGAAGAATATGTTATTTCATATATCCATGGTAATACTAAAGCAACAAGAATACTACCTGAATTTGAAAAATATAATGTAAATCAAACAAATGGAAAAATAAAAGAAAATTTTGAAATTAAATATGAAACTCAAAATAATTTTCATAAAATAACTGTTCCTATTATAGGTAATGATGGTAAAGATTATTCTATATTAATTTCATACTATGGAACAATGTCAGTAAACATATAGATATCAATATACATAACAATCTATTTTTTAAGAATAACTTATAATCAGTATCTTTTAAGATACTTTTTATTTGTGTATGAATTGATAATCCTCCAAAGGATAAATATATAATACTTAAAATAATTTTAAAATTAATATTAATATCTAAATACTCTAATCCTTTTAAAGCTGTTGTTATTTCTAAGAAACCATTAATAATATTTTTTAATAATAAATTATTAATAGGTAATAAATTAACTATGATATTAAATACTATTAATGTACCTAGTATCATTAATAAAGTATCCATAGTTTCTTTGATAATATTATTTAAATTTATTTTTTTATTTATATAATTAAAATTTATTTCTTCATATTTTATATTTCTATTTAATAAACCAATAATAATATTAGATGTAATAACTATTAAAATAATTTTAATAGATACTGATTTGCTTAAATATAAATTTAATAAACTATATATTAGTAAAGGATTATAATTAGTTGTAAATAATAACATTTTATTAGCAAGTGTATGATTTATTAAATTATTTTTTAATAAGTCATTTATATATTTAGCATTAGAAGGACTGCCAGTAAATAAACTTAAAAAAAATATAAATATACCATATTTACTACATTTAAATATTTTATTAAAAAAATTACCAAATATATTACATATATTAATAATTAAATTAGAATTAATAATTAAACTAGTTATTATAAACATAGGTAGTAAGTTGGGTACTATATTTTTAAACCAAATTAGTGTTGTTTCATATATTGTGTAATACATAATATCTTTTTTAATAAATATTAATATGAAGAAAATAATTATAATAAACTTATATATCTTATTTTTCATAATAAAATATATTTAATTATTTCTTAAAAAATTCATTATAATTTGTTATAATAGAATGGTGATGAAAAAATGAAAAAGATAATTAACGGTATAAAAAAATTTATTAAAGAAAATTATAAAGGAATATTAATATTAGTATTTATATATTTATTATTTAATATTAAATTAGATTTTAGTATATATTCTCCAGGAGGATTGATAAATTTAGATAATAGAATTGAAAGTTCTGATAAAATATATCATTCTAGTGGTAGTATTAATATGACTTATGTTAGATTGGTAAAAGGTACAATACCAACTTACTTATTAGCAAAAGTTATACCAACATGGGATATTATTTCTAATGAAGATATAACTTATGATGAAGATATAGATGAAACTATAAAAATAGATCAATATTACTTAAAAGAAAGTATTAGTAATGCTTATATGGTTGCATACAACGCTGCTAAAGTAGATTATAAAATAAAAAATAGTAATAATTATGTAACTTATATATTTGAAGATGCAAAAACCAATTTAAAATTATTTGATAATATAATAAAATATGATAATATAAAATTTACTACTTTTTCTGAAATGCAAAAATATATTTCTGGTAAAAAAGTTGGAGATAAAGTTAATTTTATAGTTAAAAGGGATGGAAAAGAAATAAAGTGCTATGCAGAATTAATTGATATAGAAGGAAGTGCTAAAATAGGCTTAACATCAGCAGTAATAAATGAATATGACAGTGATATAGACATAAATATAAAATCAAAGGCTAGTGAATCAGGGTCAAGTGGAGGATTTATGACGGCCCTTGCAATATATAATTCATTAACTAAAGAAGATATTACAAAAGGTAGTACTATTGCTGGAACTGGAACAATTGATAACGAAGGTAATGTTGGCGAAATAGGAGGAGTAACTTATAAATTAGCAGGAGCAGTAAAAAATAAAAGTGATGTTATGTTAGTTCCAGAAGCAAATTATGAAGAGGCTTATAAATATAAGAAAAAACATAATTTTGATATAGAATTAGTTTCTATTAATAATTTTGAAGAAGCTATTAATTATTTAAAAAATCGGGAGGTTTAAAAAGATGATAAAATATTTTATCTCTTATAAAAATTTAATAAATGATAATACAATAAATAAAAAAATAGATATACATAGTCCAGAATTAAAAATGTTAAAAAAAACTAAAAATGGAGAATATAAAGAAATACCAATTTTATATTTTGTTGGATATGTAGAAAATTTATTATCATTTATAGATAAAATAGAAAATAGAAAACCAAATATTTCTTTTATGGTAGAACTTACTAGTGGAGAAAGTAAAAAATTAAATAATTTATTTATAAAAAAATATGAAATAACTAAGGAAAATAATTTAAAATTAATAAAAGATAATAAAGAAATAGAGTTATTAAATTTTAATGTTTTAATGAATTTAAAACCAATAGAAGCAGAAAAATGTAAAATAGTTATTTTAACAAAAGAAAAAAAAGACTTTACTATTTCTTCACTAGATAAAACATTTATTAATGGGAATTTATTAGAAAAAAGAAAAAATTTAAAAAAAGATAATATGATTAATGATTTATATTTTTATACTGAAGATGAAGAATTAATAGAAAAATATAAAGAAAAAACAATATTATTAAAAAAGATAAATGAAGATAAATATCAATTATTAAAACATAAAATATTTATAATAGATAGTATTAGTCAAGATAGAATAAGTGATTTAACTTCAAATACATTTAGATGTTTGTATGAATTATGTAATTCTTCAATTCAAGTATTTATTAAAGAAGAAGATGAGGAATATGAAATATTATCAGAAAAAATAGATAATTCTAAAAAAGGATATTTGATATTATTAGAAAACTTTGAGTCTTTATTATATAACTATTCAATTGAACCTATTTTAAAGTATATAAATGTTTATGAATTAAAAAATAGAAAATATATAAAAAAGCCAATAGAAGAATATATGAAAGAAAATGATATATTAAAATATATAAAAAAACCTAGTCAAAACTAGGTTATTTTCTTTATGGCGGAGTAGGAGAGATTTGAACTCTCGCGCCAGTTGCCCGACCTACACCCTTAGCAGGGGCGCCTCTTCAGCCTCTTGAGTACTACTCCATTGCCTGATAAATAAATTTTACTATAATGTTTAGACTTTGTCAATTTAAAGTTAAAAAAATTTTAAAATTTAAAAATAGTATTGAAATTAAAAGACATATATTTTAAAATTAGTTATAGAGGATAGATGTTTAATGGAAAATATAGATCAAGTTAAAAGAAAAATAATTACAAGTATGATTGCTATATTACTTTTAATATTGACTCTTTTTGGAATAACTTATGCTTATTTTACGGCTAGAGTGAAAGGAAATACTAACGACGAAAGTGTTAATGTTACTGCAGGTAGATTAGAACTAGTTTATGGTGATGGTAATGGAGAAATAAAAATAGAAAAAGTTCATCCTGGAGTTGTTTTAAAAAGCAAAACTTTTACAGTAACTAATAAAGGTACACATCCTGTAGAAAATTATTTAGTAATATTAGAAAATGTAATAAATGAATTAGAAAGAAAAGAAGACTTAGTGTATAAATTAGAATGTTCTTCAAGTGATAATAATGAATGTAGTGGAATAGAAGAAACAATTTTCCCTAAAAGTGAAACAATTGTAACTTCAAATAGAATAGAAATTGGAGTAACCCATTCTTATACATTAACTTTAGAATATAAAGAAGCAGGAATAGATCAATCTATAGATATGAATAAGTTAGTTGAGGGTAAAGTAAATATTGCTGATTTATATGAATATAATCCTTATAAAAATAATACAAATAGTTTAACATATAATATAGTAAATAATGCTATTACTAATAAAAATGGGACAACAATTGCTTATCCAAAAAAATTTTTTACTGGAATGAATGATGAAAATGAAAAAACTTTATCAATAGCAGAAGATGATTATGGAATAAGTTATTATTATAGAGGCAACGTAATAGATAATTATGTAAATTTTGCAGGTTTTACATGGAGAATAGTAAGAATAAATGGAGACGGAAGTGTTCGTTTAATATTAGATGGAATAACTAGTAAAGTAAAAAAAGAAGGAGAATCTAATTATGCTGGAACAAATACTGCATTTAATACATCGTATGATGAAAATGCATATGTAGGTTATATGTATGGGACGCCAGGGAGTGCAACGTATGATGTAGAACACGATAATGTAAATGATAGTAAAATGAAAGATAATGTAGATTTATTTTATGAAACATATTTGAAAGATAACTATTCATTTTATTTAGCAGACACATTGTTTTGTGGAGATAAAAGTTTAGCATCAAGCACAATAGGAAATAGCAATACAGCATTAGGATATGAGAAAAATAAAACTTATTATGCAGCATCAGAAAGATTGTATTATAGTACAGCAGCAAATCTCATTACAAATGCTAATCCATCATTGAAATGTGCAACTGGAGAGTTAAATGATTATTCAAGATATACTGTTGAAGCTTATACAACACCAAGTGGAGAACAAACAAATGGAGATTTAACATATCCGATAGCACTATTATCGGTAGATGAATTAGTAATGGCAGGTGCTTTTAGAGCATTGCTTAATGTCAATTATTATTTATATGATATTAATACAATTGCGACAAGTTGGTGGTGGACAATGACCCCTTATAGTTTTAATGGATCAAAAGCATATAATTTTTATAGTATAAAAACAACAAGTGCAGGTATTAATAATGTTGATAATGAATTTGGAATACGACCAGTTATTAATTTAAAATCCAATGTAATAATTAATTCAGGAGATGGAACAAAAAATAACCCTTTCCATGTAACGATTATAGGGCATTCCGGGGTAGGGATAAACTAATAAAGAATAATTCTTAAATTTTATTGAAAAATATCACTAACTAATATAAAATATATATTTATGTTTATAAATGAGGTGTTATTATGATACTTTGTGTAGTTGGACCAACAGGTGTTGGTAAGACAAAATTAAGTATAGAACTTGCTAAAAAATATGATGCAATTATAGTAAATGGCGATAGTATGCAAGTATATAAAGAATTAAATATAGGTACTGCTAAAGTAAGAAAAGAAGAAAAAGAAAATATAGAACATTTATTATTTGATATAAAAGAAGTAACAGAAATGTATACGGTATATGAGTATCAAAAAGATTTAAGAAATATCTTAGATAACAAAAATGATAAAAATATAATTATTGTAGGTGGAACTGGTTTATATATAAAAGCCGGGTTATATAATTATGTATTTAGTGAAGAAAATAATAATAAAACATATGATAATTTATCTAATGAAGAATTGTATAAATTAGTACTAGAAAAAGATAATAGTACTAATATACATATTAATAATAGAAAAAGAATGGAAAGATTTCTAAATAGAGAAGAAAGTATAAAAGATAAAGATAAATTATTATATGATGTTAAATTTATTGGTTTAACAACAGATAGAGAAACATTATATAATATTATAAATAATAGAGTAGATAAAATGATAAATGATGGTTTAATAGATGAAGTTAAAAATTTATATGATAAAAATATTAGAAGTAAAGCTGTGATGACTGGTATAGGTTACAAAGAGTTGTATGAATATTTTGATGGGAATATTTCTTTAGAAGAGTCTATAGAATTAATAAAAAAACGTTCTAGAAAATATGCAAAAAGACAATATACGTGGTTTAATAATCAAATGAATATTAAATGGTTTAATGTTGATATTAATAATTTTAATAATACTGTTAATGATATTATTAAATATATAGAAGAATAATTAAATTTATGTATATAAAAGACAATAAACTGTCTTTTTTCTTGTATAAAAAAAATATGTATTATATAATTTAAATATGGTGAAGATATATGGCTAAGAAGAAAAAAAGAAAAAATACTCCAGTAACAAAAAATAAAATAAGTATAGAATTTGTTGGATTAATATTAATATTAATAGGAATTATAGGTATAGGCATATTTGGTCCAGTAGGTAGTATTATAAAACATTTTACAATATTTTTAGTAGGAACATATGCTAATATATTGATATTATATTTAATATTTTTAGGATTATATTTTGTATTCAAAAGATCTGCTCCTAAGTTTTATTCCCCTAGATATATTGGAATATATTTATTAACTTTTTCAATTTTAGGTTTATCTCATATGAAGTTTGTAGAAAAAGGGTTAAAATTTACTGAATTTATGGAATTAACTATTGAAAAATTAATGAGTATAAAAGGGCCTGATTTTACTAATTTATCAAATGCTGGTGGTGGAATAATAGGTTCTATTAGTGGATGGAGTTTAAATACTTTATTTGATAATAGAGGGGCCTATATAGTATTTTATGTTTTACTATTTTTTGGAATAATACTATTATTTAATTTATCAATAGGTGATATAGTTGATAAATTAAATGCAGGTAAAGAAAAAATAAAAGCTAAATCTAAAAAATCAAAAGAAGACAATGATGAAGATGAAATTGATGAGGATGAAGAAGAAGAGGAAGTAATTGATAATAGAGTAATAATTACAAGTCATGAGGATGCTCATAATATTGGAAAAAATATTGAAGTTGAAGCAACTAAAGAAAATGTTGTTAAGAATGATAACTCAAATAGTAATTATAGGTTGCCAAGTTTAGACTTATTAGACCCAGTTAAAAAGAATAAAAAAACAAATACAACGGAATTCTTAAATAAAACAAAAACTGCTTTAGAAAAAGTATTACTTGATTTTCAAATTCATGGTAAAGTTGTTGAAATACATGAAGGGCCAACTGTAACCCAATTTGAAGTAGAAATTGCTAGTGGAACAAAAGTAAGTAGAATTACAAGTATCAATAAAGAAATTGCTTTAGCATTAGCTGCAAAAGATGTGCGTATACAAGCACCTATTCCTGGTAAGAGTACAGTAGGAGTAGAAATACCAAATAAAATTACTAGTAGTGTTCCAATAAGAGAAGTATTATCAAATGTTCCAAGCAATATGGAAAATGCTAAAATATTATTTTCTTTAGGGAAAGACATTATGGGTAGAAATTGTTGTGCAGATATGACTAAGATGCCACACTTATTAGTGGCAGGTTCGACTGGTAGTGGTAAATCAGTTTGTATAAATAGTTTTATTGCAAGTATTTTACTACGTATGAGACCAGATGAATGTAAACTAGTCTTAGTAGATCCTAAAAAAGTAGAATTATCAAATTATAACGGAATACCTCATTTAATGTGTCCAGTAGTAAGTGATCCTAAAAAAGCAAGTATTGCACTCCAAAAAATAGTTGCTGAAATGGAACATAGGTATGATTTATTTAGCGAAAAAAATGTAAAAAATATTTCAGGCTATAATGAATGGGTAGAAAAACAAAATAAACAAGCAAATGCTTTAATAGAAAAAAAGATGCCTTTTATAGTAGTAATAATAGATGAATTAGCAGATTTAATGTTAGTTGCTGCAAAAGAAGTAGAAGATTCAATTATGAGAATAACACAAATGGCACGTGCTGCAGGAATACATTTAATAGTTGCTACTCAAAGACCTTCAACAGATGTTATAACAGGTGTTGTAAAAGCAAATATTCCAAGCCGTATATCATTTGCAGTTGCAAGTCAAATTGATTCTAGAACAATTTTAGATATGGGTGGGGCAGAAAAGCTTTTAGGAAAAGGAGATATGTTATATTTACCTATGGGAGAAAATGCTCCAATACGTATACAAGGTAATTTTATAAGCGATGAAGAAACTCAAAGATTAATAGATTATGTTAGTAAAGAACAAATTGCTCAATATGATAATACATTAACTGAAAGTACTCCTGATCATATGGCAGCAGGGGCTGGATTTGAAAAAGAAGAATATGATGATCCGTTATATAATGAAATAGTTGATTTTGCTATTGAAACAGGAAAAATAAGTGCTTCTTTAGTACAAAGAAGATTTAAAGTCGGTTATAATAGAGCAGCAAGAATAATAGATTTATTAGAAGAGAGAGGTATTATTGGACCACAAAACGGTTCTAAACCTAGAGAAGTATTAGTAAAACTTGACAATCAAGATGAAGTGTAAATTTTAAAAAGTTAGTACTTGCGTAAAGTACTAATTTTTTGTATACTTTAGTTAGGGTAAAAGATATACAAAAGTATTCTATTTATGAAAAAATTATATAATTTTTTTATATTTGAAAGGATGTGAACTTCATGAATAGAAGACAAAAAATAATAGTTAGTGTAACAGGAATATTTATAGTACTATTAATATTAGTAGGATTAACATATGCATACTTCTTAACACGTATACAAGGAAATACAAATGATAAAAGTATAAGTGTAACAACTGCTAATCTAGCAGTTGTATATGGAGATGGAAATGGAGTAATAACAGGAGATAAAATACAACCAGGAGAAATATTAGATACAAAAACATTTACAGTAACAAATGAAGGAAATGAAAAGACAGAATATGTAGTAAT
>CALVZA010000012.1 GCA_944372415.1 uncultured Bacilli bacterium | reverse complement strand
AATGTAATCCCTATTACATTGTATGATAAACCCAGTTCGAACAAATATCAGATTTCTAGAAATCTAAAATTTTCGAAAAGAGGTTTTAGAATATGAAAAATCCAAAAAAGAAAAACTTAAAATTTAGAAAAGATAAAAAAGAGTTACATTGAATTATTGAAACAATCATTAATACAGAGGCAATCAATAAAATAATTGAGAATAACTATTATCAAAGAACTATGCAAAATGTAGATAATGCAGATGTTAGTATTAATCATTTAGAAAATATCTTTACAAATGAAACTTATTATTTGGCAATGAAAATAGTACCTTTACTTGAAAGAAAGGTGTTGTATCTATCATATATAGAAAATTGCAGATTAAATGATATTTGTAGAAGGTTAAAGATAGATAAAAATCAAGTAATTGCTTTAAGAAATAAAGGAATAAACCATTTTAAACATAATTTAGAAATATTATATAAATCTGAAAAATTAAAAGATAGTACTAAACAATGAGAAAAAAGGTTAAAAAATTAAAGCAAATTCCTTCTATTATATCTAATACTAAAGTTCCTATTAGAGTTTTATATAAAAAGGTAGGACAAATTCCAGAAGTAAAGATTATTAGTGACGTCTACAAATTAAAAAAAGCTATTGTGCAAAGAAACCTTGATATTATTTCTTATGAAAAACTATTTATCGTTTGTCACAATAAAAAGACGAATTCTCATATGCCACCAAATATTTTTCTGCCTTTCAATAGAGTTGTAGGAGATTTTATTGTAGTAGATATAGACAGAAAAAAACGCGAATTTAAAAGTCTTTCACAGGAAGATATTATATGGTATTCGGAAGATTTAATAAATAAAGCACCGCCTAATACGACTATGGTTAGTAGAGATAAGAAATTAACTAAAGTTACAGATGCTTACGAAAGAGGCTTTGAAGATAATAGATATTATAAGGCTAATAATTTTGAAAAAACATTAATAAGTGTACTTGTCAATTTAGAACTAGTTTTAGCTAGTATTTTAAAAGGAAATGGAGATGATAAAAAATAATGGAGAATATTAATAAAATTACAAATACAGAATTAATTGATACAAAAGAAAGAGAAGAATTAAGAGGGCAAATAGTAATGAGTTATTTGACTAAAATAAAAAATCCATTTGTAACATTGTCTGTATTAGATGTTTCAAAGGATTTACATATTGGAATAAACCAAGCTTATGATTTATTTAAGCAGAATGATTTTCCAGCAATTAATATTGGAAAAAGAAAAGTCATAACATTGGCTTCTTATCTATTATGGAAAATGAATAAAAAAGGGGGTGTATAAAATGCCGATAAAAGGATCTAATGAAGGCTATGTATTTTTTAATAAACAAAGAAAAAAGTGGAACGCACAATATAAAGAATATGATTCCAAGACAGGTATTAGTAAAACAAGAACTAAAAGTTTTAAAACAGAGGAAGAAGCAAAAAAATATCTAGCAACTGTAATGTATCAAAAAGAAAACCCCTTATATATTGAACATCATGGAATACCAATTTGTGAAGTTATGAAAGCAAATCTAAAATTAAAATCAGATACCAATCAAATATCTCCTACACAATTTGGCAGAGTAACTAAAACCATAGAAAAAATAGAAAAAACACCTTTTGGAAATAAAAATATCGACGAAATAACATCAAATGAAATTCAATTATATTTAAACTCTCAAACACATTTAAGCAATTCGTCAATTAAAAAGTTATACCAACAATTTAATCAAGCTTTCAAAATTGCAATAAATAAAGGATATTTAATGCAAAATCCAATGATAAATGTTATATGTCCTAGAAGTGAAAAAGAGGATAAGATAGTTCGTGCATTAACCGTAGACGAACAGCAAGCTTTTACAGAATATTTGTTAAGTAAGGATGTATCACATTGTAAATATAAAAATATATATTTAATTCAAATGTATATGGGCTTGCGTGTTAGTGAAGCTCTTGCACTTTCAATGTATGATATTGATTTGAAGCATAAAAAAATGAATATTAATAAAACTTTAACGACTGACGAAATCGGCGGAGTTATAATGGGAAAGAAAACTAAAACTTATGCAGGCAAAAGAATATTACCTATACCAGATTTTTTGTACCCATATATTGTTGAACAAATGAATGTTGCTAATAATCAAACAAATAATGAGGAAAAACTTTTATTTAAACCGCTTAATCAAAAATATACTAAAAGGGAGAATGTTAATTCTGAACTAAAAAGGATATTAGAAAAATACTTTAACATTACAGATATATCTACACATAGCTTAAGACATACTTTCGGAACAAGATGTATTGAGAGTGGTATGGCTCCAGTTGTTGTTCAAAAATTAATGGGACATAAAGATATTGGCGTTACATTAAATACTTACACATCTGTTTTTGATAAATTCAAAAATCAGGAAATTGACAAAGTAAACCAATATTACTTAAATGAAAATTTAATTACTGATAATAGTAAAAATTATATTAATGATAAAAAAATACATGATAATCAGGAGAGATAAAATTAATAAAAATTAAAATAAATTAATATTAATTAAACAAAATGAAGATAAATACTATAAAATTGAACATTTCAATTGGCTTTTTGGAGTGTTTAGTATTATTACTAAACAATGAGTTTATTAATAATTGCTATATTGCAGTAATATAAGTGCTTTGAAGGATTTTCGCATTAAAATTAAAAAGTTTTATATTAAATATGTTTAAGCCATGGAAGTATTGCTACACAATGGCTTGAATAGTTTTTCCTAAACAACGCCTAAACAAATTTTTAAAATTAAATTTTTGTTTAGGTAATTGTTTAGGAAAATAAAAAATCAAAATAAATTAAAATTCGTGAAAAGCTTGATATATCTAGTGAATTTTAATTTTTAAAAATTAAGTAAAAAAGTAAAAAGTTATAAACAATAAAATAGCCTGTATCCTTAGATACAAGC
>CALVZA010000011.1 GCA_944372415.1 uncultured Bacilli bacterium | reverse complement strand
AAAAAAGATATCGATAATAAAAAAGTTAGATTTAAAATTCAAGTTATTTTTTCTAAATGGTGGCCTATTTTTCTCGAAACTTATAAACACTTAAATATTAGGCAAGTTGTTAAAGATTATGTTGATAGAATGATTTATTGTAAAACTGGTAATTTAGGTTTTCATATTTTTAAATGCACTAATTGTAATAAAACTTTAAATGTTGCTTGTACTTGTAAATCTCGTATTTGTTCTTCTTGTGGTAACAAATACAATGAACAACGTTCTACTTCTATATTCTCTAAAATTTTTAGATGGAAACACAGACATGTTGTTTTTACTATACCAAAAGAACTTCGTAGTTTTTTTAGAGAAGATCGTAATAGACTTAATTATTTATTTGATGCTTCTTCTTTAACTATTAAATGGTGGTTTAAAGAAAAATATAAAAATCAAAAACTTATTCCAAGTTATATTTCTGTTATTCATACTTTTGGTAGAAGTTTAGTATTCAATCCTCATATTCATATGATTTTATTAGATGGTGGTGTTTCTAATATAACAAAATCTTTTGTTAATGTTGATTTTTTCTCTTATGCTTCATTTAGAAAAAGATTTATGAAACTTATTCTTGATATGTTAGAGAGTGATATTGGAAAAGATAAATTTAGAAGAATTAAAAATCAAATGTATTTAGAACATAAAGAAGGATTCTATGTTTATGCTCCACCTAACAAATTTAAATCCTTAACTGAATTAATTAAATATGTTTGTAGATATGTTGCAAGACCTGTTATGGCAGAATCTCGTATTATAAATTATGATGGTGAATATGTAACATTCTGGTATCAAAGGCATGAAGATGACAAAATAGTTATTGAAAAAATTCATGCTTTAGAATTTATATCAAGATTAATAATACATATACCTGATAAATCTTTTAGACAAATTAGATTTTATGGTATATACCACAATTCCACAATTATTAAAATAGATTTAAAAAGAATATGGTCTAAAGAATATTCAAATTTTAAAAAGAAATGTCTTAATTGGAGAACAATGATTATATTATCTTTTAAAAAAGATGTATTAAAATGTCCAAATTGCCAAAATATAATGATATACTATAAGTGTGAATATCCTTAACGGAGGTTGAATTATGGGTAATAATAATTGGCAAAAATATTTTGGAAGTGATGTTAAAATATATATTTTTAAATGTACAAAATGTAAATTTGAGGATCCTGTACCAGATTGGCTTTTGGATGAATGTGGTGGATTTTCATTATTAAATAAAAATACACCAAAGAAAACTTTTAAAATGACATGTCCTAAATGTGGAAGAGAAACTATGGTATATAAAAATGATAATGTATAAACACTATCACTTTTTTGCATGAGTAGAAAAATATATCTACTCTTTTTTATATTTTTATTAAAAAGCTGTGTTAAACTTTATGACTGATGTTGATATTTTAAATATGCAACATTTAAATCAATAGGTATTTGTAATTTAACTATATAATTTATTTTTATATAATTACTGTCCAAAACAATAGTGTTGTAAGATTCAGTTTTAAGTTTATTTAAACTGAATTTTTTCTTCATTGAATATATAAAAACAAACTAATCTAAATATTCTTGCAAATGTCTAATTGATACTCCTTTAAATTTTGATAACCATGTTTCTAAATGAGAATGTATTTCATTAATTTTTGAAATATTAATATTACAATTGATGTGTTTGCCTGATGGTACTGCATTTAATGTTATATTATGATTTTTAGAAAATTTTTGATATGCACTTGCGCTATCTGCATTAAGATCATTTACTTTATCCACTTTGTTCCTAAGTGCATTTTCTAACATTTCTGTTGTACATCTACCCAAACCAATAATTTTTAATATAAGATTATTATCATCATCGATAGATGATACGGTGCAAACTTTATGATGACTTATACCTCTATATGGTGATTTAGTTGATGTTCTTTTCTTTGAATATCTTGGCATATTTTTTGCTTTAGTTCCTTTCAAGTTAATAGAAAAGTATTTTTCGTCAGATTGTATATTGCCTTTTAATTCAATATTTTTTATATAATTTTTAAGAGCTAATAAAACTTTATGTCTTAATCTAAATGACATATAAATTGAAATATTATTTTATTCATCTATTCTTCTAATACTAAAGCTATCTAGCAAATTATCTATTACATTGTTCCATACATCAAATGAAAGATGACTATGTGACACTATAGTATCAGTAGTTTATGAACAAGTATAGTTGCAACTACTACAAATGTATTTTTAAACTCCATTTTTTGTTTTAGCAGTTTTACTCATTTTTATACTGCAATGTTTGCAAATAACATTACTATTTCTATGATTAGATATTATTTTTGAATTTAAATTTTTAGTTTTACAAAGTTCACTTAAATTTTCTACTAAATAATTTTTAAATTCTACAATTGAAACTGGATCTAGTTCTTTAATTAATTCTTCTATTTTCATACTACATAAAAATATCCTTATCTTTTTTTGATTTGGCTATATTAATTATACTACACTTTTTTATATTATCAGTCATAAAGTTAAACACAACTTTTTTAAAAAAACGTAAAATATGATATATTATAAAATATAAAGAAAGGAAAAATATTATGAATATATATTTAACTTCATATGGAATAGATACAAGGCATAAAGAATATATGAATTCCTATGATGAAATAATAAATTTATTAAAAGGAAAAAAAGTTGCCATTATACCAAATGCTAGGCTTAAAAATCAAAATAGAGATAGTGCTAAAAATATAAATAATGAACTAAAAATAAATAATATTAATTCTACAATAGTAGATTTAGAATTTGATTCATTAAAAATTAATGAATATAATGCTTTATATTTTTCTGGAGGAGAACCAAAATATTTAATGGATACTATAAATAGAACTAATAATTTTAATATTATTAAAGAATTTATAGATAATGGCGGATTAATTATTGGACAATCAGCTGGTGCTATGGTATTTAATAAAGAATATATAGATACATCAAATAAAAAAGTGACTATTTTAAATAATGGTTTTGATTATGGAAACAAAATAATAGTCCCTCATTATGACCATCTTCCGGAGAATATAAATAAAATGCTTCCAAAAAATATTTTCATAATAAGAGACAATGATAAATTAATAAAAATACAATAAATTATTTTACTTTTTTTTTATTAGCAACTTCATCAGAGTTTGAAGAATATTTTTCTGTTTGATCATTAATTAAATTAAAATCATCAAAATAATTTATTTGCATAGTAGATTTTACCTCGTCCATTTTTTTAGCGACAATTATACGAGCTTTTTCACTACCTTCTTTTAATATTTTATACACTTCAGGTATATACTTCTCAAATTGTTTTCTTCTTTTTCTAATAGGCTCTAATTCTTCTTGAATTATTTCGTTCAAGAATTTTTTTATTTTAACGTCACCTAATCCACCACGTTGATAATGACTTTTTAATTCATCTAAATTATTGTATTCAGGTAAATACTTTTTAAAATGCTCATCTTTACAGAATGCATCTAGATATGTAAAAACAGTATTACCTTCTATTTTACCAGGATCACTAATTTTTAAATGTGTTGGATCTGTATACATACTCATAATTTTTTTATATACAACTTCAGGCTCATCTGATAAATAAATGCAATTTCCTAAAGATTTACTCATTTTAGCTTTCCCATCTATACCAGGTAATCTTGAACAAGAATTATTATCCGGTAATAATTCCTTTGGCTCTACTAATATATCTCCATATAAATTATTAAAACTTCTAACAATTTCCCTAGTTTGTTCTATCATAGGTAATTGATCATCACCAACTGGAATAACATTTGCATCAAATGCAGTAATATCTGCTGCTTGACTTACAGGATATGTTAAAAATCCGGCAGGAATACTAGTTTGAAAATCTCTCAATTTAATTTCCTCTTTAATAGTTGGATTCCTTTGCAATCTTGATAAAGTGACTAAATTTAAATAATAAAATGTAAGTTCACACAATTCTGGAATTTGTGATTGAACAAAAATAGTACTTTTATTTGGATCAATTCCGCATGATAAATAATCCAGAGCAACTTCTAAAACATTTTGTCTAACCTTTTCTAAATTATGTGCGTTGTCTGTAATTGCTTGTGCGTCAGCAATCTCTATAAATATTTTATCAAATTTACCAGAATTTTGTAATTCAACTCTCCTTTTTAATGAACCAACATAATGACCTAAATGTAATTTGCCAGTTGGTCTATCTCCAGTTAAAATTATTTTCTTTTCCATATTCATCTCTCCTCAATCTAATCTAAAATATTCAAATCAATAGCATTTAAACTATTATAAGTTAGTATATCTTTATTATCTAACTTACAATTACTATATTTTGTATTTTTTCTTTTGATTCTTATAACTTTTTTTGCATTATTATTACATAGTCCTATTAAATCTCTTGGATTATCATCTATAAATATTGAATCACTATAATTAATATTTGTTTCAAATTTATAAAGTCCAGTAATTAAAACGTTATCAATTATAACACTAATTTCACAATTTAACAACTTTAACATTTGAAATTGTATATCTCCATATGTAAATACATTTATTATATATCCTTTTTTTTACATTTTATTAAAAATTCATAAACATCATCAAAAACATAATTATTTAATTTAATTATTTCTATCATTTCATTTATAATTTTTGATGGTAAGTTATGTTTTTTACATAAATATTTAGTTAGTTTTATATAATTAAATAATATTGGCTCATAAAAAATCTCGTTTTTTACATTTTCTATTTCTTCATCGGTTATACCATTCTTATATAATACTTTTTTTAAATCTTCATACATTTTATCAGTATTATATAAAGTTCTATCAAAATCAATATATAAATTTCTTATTTAAATCACTTCCATTAATAATTAATTTTTTGGTTATTTGTTTTATATTGTTCTCTTTACAATACTTACAATTTTTAGGAATACATACACAATCATTTATTATTTGTTCCATTTCTGATCTTGATAACACTAAATCCCCAACTCTAAGTAAAGAACAAGTAAATTCTTTATTATCTAACCCAGTATATCCACTTTTAATTTTTTTTATAATTTCCTCTTCACTATCTTTTAAATAAATTAATGATTGAAAATTATTAATACTCATACGTTCAGATGGTGATTTTAAACTTGGCATTAACATATGATACACAAAACAAGGAGTTTGGATTGACAACTTTTTTTCAATAGTTTTATATAAAGCATAATATGTTTTTTGATTAAGATCAGTAATTATAATGGGTGGATTTTTTTTATTTAATATTTTACCTAAAGAAAATGTTGTTAACATATCTAGCGTTTTTTCATAAGAGTATATTTTTTCATTATTCCATCCCATTATACGATTTACAGTATTAATATTTAATAACTTAGAAATTTTTTTTTTTAACTTTAAAGCCTCAATATTATTAGAATCAATTATTTCATAGTTAACATTTTGAAAATAATGTGAAATATAATTTATTATTTTCTCTGTAAATTTTTTATCTATATTAACTTCTAAATTAACAAAATATATTTTTAAATTATTAGATTTTCTTAAATAAAATAATATTTCATTAATTAAAATTAAATGCCCTAAATGTAAATTAGAATTTCCTCCATAACCAATAACTATAGGTATTTCATTAATTTTATCATTAAATAAAGTTTTTAATATTTTTTTATCATTTGTTCCAAAAATATTATTATCAATTAATTCTTTTTCTAATTCAGTACAATCTTCTATTTTTTTTATACCAAATTGTTTCATTTGAATTTCATTGTCATTTTGATATTTTTTTACTATTTCATTTTTCCATTTATGATATTCCATTATTTTCACACTCCTTAATAATAAAATAATTATAATTTAAAAATTTTTCTGTATTTATTTTTGCTTTTTCATTATTTTTTATATATCTTTGATTTTTAATTTTATAAAAATCATAAAACTTTATATCAGAATTATGAGACACTGCACCATATATCCAAAATCGTGATATATAATCAGTACGTTTCATAATATATTCGTTTTCTTCACATAAATCTGTATAATAATACTTATTTCCAATTTTTTTAATTACTTTTTCATTCATAAGTAAACTAATATGTTGCTTTTTCCATTTTTTCCATATATTTTCAAAATTTTCTAAATTTACTAATCTCATTATATATGCAAAATATTCATTATATAAATCAATATATAAATTTATACTATTTTTCAATATTTCATCAGAAGTATATGCCCTATTTAAAAAATAAAATTTTTTATTTAATAATTTTGAGAAAAAACAAGCGATATATTTTTGAACAATTTTTAAATTTTTATCAGTATTTTCAATTATTATATGTGGGTTAAAGAGCTTCCCACAGAAAAAACCTCCATACAATCCATTAGAATCATCAATTAAATCTTTTAAAGATAATTGATAAAAAGATATATTAATTTTATTATATAATTCACTATACCTACATAATTTACTTTCACTTGTTATATGTATATAAAGTAAATCTACATCACTTTTATTAGTTTGACTATCAGTAGCGTAACTTCCATATACACAAAAGAATCCATTGTATAAGTTATATTTAGTCTTTAAATAATCTATAATATTCAATAAATTTTTATTCATATTCATCTCCTTCATTTTTATAAGTGAAATTCAAATTAATATCTTCACTTTGAAATTTTAAATAATTAATCGTTTTAGTAGCTTCACCAATAAGAATAGGCAAATAATCTGGTTTATCCCATATATCTAGAAATCTTATATCACCTAGATATAAAAGTGCTAAAAATCTATTTATATCTTTTTCGTCTTGAACACTTATATCAAAATATTTTTTTAATACTTTATTAGAAATCAATTGAAATTTATCTATTAATTCATTTTTACAAATTTCATAATTTATAATTAACTTGTTATTTTCAACAATAAATTCTGGAGTATTTTTTATATTTATCATTCTAGTTACCCACCAACCATATAAGTGCGAAAACATTAATCTAAAATCATGATTTTTACCACTCCACTCCCAATCCACCAAATACCATTTATTTTTATTGGAAATTATTATATTAGATGGTTGAGGATCTCCATGACAAGTAATACCAAAAGTTGGAGATGAAATATTTTTTATTTCATCAAAAGTATCATTTAAAGATTGATACTCTTTTCCATTTATTATTATTTTGCAATCACTTATAGACTTCAATTTATATTCGTTATATTTTGAACAAAACACGCCATTTTCAATTCTAGAAATTCTTTCTGTATTATTTCTAGGATTTTTATTTTGTTTATAATCATAATCAATGCTTGTTTTCCACATTTTCATAATTTCATTCAAAATATTATTCCATATTTTAAAATAATAATTTATTGGCTTTTTACAAGATATTAATGATGTGTAAAAATTATCTATTCCGAAGCATTCAGAAATCATCAATTCATAATTTTCGTATGTGCCAACATAAATAATCTTTGGTAAATGACCTTTTAAATAAGGCGTTAAAGATTCCATGTTATTTACTTCTTTTAATAAAGATACTCTTGAAATGTTTGTATCACATATTTTAACCGCATACATTTTTGATTCTTCATCTTTAAACATATAAACTTTTGATGGAGAACTACCAGGTCCTGAAATATAAAAAAATTTACATTCTTTCCCAATTAAGGTATATAATAATTTATTTATAATGTATAAAATATTAATATCTTTATAATTATCAAAAATATTAGTTATTATATTTTCTTTTAAACTATTTTTTTTCATAATTATTTTCACTTTCTATTAAATTCTTTAATTTTTTTCTTTGCATGTGTCGTTTGTACTTTATCTAACCATTCTATTCTAAGTCCATACGACAATTGATCAGTTATAATTCTAACTCTATCTTTGTTAGATAGTATATAATCAACTGGAACAAACTCATCATTAACAAAAGCTCCTACCATAGTATTTCCTATATCAGTATGTATTTTATAAGCTAAATCTATTGGTGTAGAACCTTTTGGTAATTCTATTATCTCACCTTTTGTTGTATAAACATATATCTTATCTGAGAATAATTCATTTTTTACTTGGTTAACAAATTCTTGATTATCTCCAAATACCGAATTAATTTCTAATAAGGATTTAAAAAATTGATATTTTTTCTTTAATTCATTTTGCATAATATCTCTTGCTTTTCCTTTTTCTATATCCCAATAAGCTGTTAATCCGAAAGAAGCAATATTATCCATATCAAAAGTTCTAATTTGTGATTGAACCAATTTATCATCCAATCCAAATACTGTAGTATGTAAACTTTTATACATATTTGTTTTAGGATTTGAAATATAATCTTTAAATTTATTATTAATCGGTCTATATTCTTGATGTATTAAACCTAAAGTATAATAACAGTCTTTAATATCATTTACCATTATTTTAAGAGCTAATAAATCATGTATATCGGATATCCTTTGATTTTCTTTTAATCTTTTATATATGCCATATATATTTTTTGTTCTTACCTTTATTTCATTAGGAATATTATTATCTTCTAATACTTTCTTAATAGTTTTTAACATTTCGTTTAAACAATCTTTAGAATCATTTTCAATTCTTATTTTTCTCTCTTCTAAATCTTTATAAGCATCAGGTTTTAAATACCTAAGTGATAAATCTTCTAATTCACTTTTAATTCTATATGCACCAATATAATAAGCAAGTGGTACAAATATTTCCATTGTTTCTATTGAATTTTCTTTTTGTTTAAATTCACTTTTAAATTCTACTGTTCTCATATTATGCAATCTATCAGCAAGTTTAATAATTATAATTCTTACATCATCAGTTATACCAGTAATAATTTTTCTAGTATTTGCATTATTTTGATCTAATTTTGAAGAAAAATTCATTTTTGCTAATTTTGTTACTCCATCCACTAAATTTGCTATTTCTTGATTAAATTCATAAGAAATATCTTCTTTTGTAATATTGGTATCTTCTAAAGTGTCATGTAATAAACCCGCACATATTGTATCTCTATCAGCATGCATTTCAGCTAAAATATATGTAACATTTAAAGGATGTGATATATATGATTCTCCACTTTGCCTATATTGTCCTTTATGCAAGCAATCAGCATAATCATATGCTTTAGAAATAATTTCTGATTCTTCTTCATTATAACTTTTAATTAAATCAATTAAATCATTTTTTTCCATCAATACCTCCTACAACAAAAAAAGTGGCGACAAAAATAACAGATAGTTATTTTATCGTCACTTTAAACATATTAAATTTTGTAAGTTTTTCAAATAAAAGAAAGCAAACAGAATATTGTTTACAAATATATAATACAATATTAATTATTAAAATAATATTTACTACCTTCATAAAACAAAAACCTTCCAAAAATATATATTAGTTTGATAATACCACTATTTAAAAAACTATGTCAATAATAATTGTCTATGTTAGACCAGATTGATTAGGAACTCCAATACTCCATATATAAATATGGTGTATTTTTGTATTCTCTAATAGTTGTATCATACTTATTAATACTTAAACTATTTATAATTAATTCATTTTTATTTTCATTTCTTTTAAAGTTTTCAATCCA
>CALVZA010000010.1 GCA_944372415.1 uncultured Bacilli bacterium | reverse complement strand
ACAAAATCATGGATACAGATATGCTATGTATAAAGGTTTGAAAAAAAATCAAAATTATACATGGCTTATTTGTGCTGCCCAAAATATGAAAACAATATCAATGAAGATAGAGAATAGACAATATGAGAAGTCAAAAATAACTCAAAAAGGACAAAATTTAAATAAATTGATAAAAATAATAAATAAAATCCAACAAACAAAAATCCCAGTTATAAAAAACTGGGGGTTTGTCTACAATCTGAAAAAATTATCAACCGATAATTTTTTATTTTATATAACTTTCTAACATATTTCTTTCATTATCTAAATATGTTTTATTACCATGCCCAGGATATATAATATAATTTATGTTACTATTTAAAATATTTTTTATACTTAATTTCATTAATTCAAAATCTCCACCTAAATCATACCTACCAATAGAATCTTTGAATATAAAATCACCACTAAACATAATATCATTAAAAATAAAACTTATAGAATCTAACGTATGTCCAGGATTATAATTAACAATAAAACTAAAACAATCTATATTATTTAAACCCTCATTTAAATTAGCCTTATCATATACATTAACATCATAATATTTTAAAACATCATCTAATGCTCCTATATGATCAAAATGTCTGTGAGTAATTAAAACCCCCATAACTTCTTTATCAATGATTGTTTTAATTTTATCAAATTCATCACCTGGATCAATTATCAAACATTTATCAATATTTTCTAATATATAACAATTAGTATATAATTCACCTACAACGACTTTTTTAATTTTCATAACATCACCTAATATTATTTTACAATTATAATAATATTTATGCTATACTTTATATAGTAGGTGATGTAAAAAATGAATTTAACATTAATAATAATACTTATAGTAATAATATTAGTAGGAATTATAATCATAAATTATATATTTAATTATAATAAAATCCAATCAATAAATATAAAAATTAATGAATCAGAAAATATTATAGATGACGAATTAAGAAATAAATATGACTTAATAGTACGTTCATCATCTATAATAAATAAATTATTAAAAAAAGAAATATCTTATTTTAAAGATTTAGATAAAATAAAAAAAGAAAATTTTTCTAACTTTGATATAGATAGAAAAATTAATGAAGGAGAAAATTTAATTTACAAAATAAAAAATGATTATAAATCTTTAAATAATAATGATGAATATAACGAAATTATATCTTCTTTAAAAAATTGTGATGAGATATTAGAAGCTGCTAAATCTTTTTATAATAAATATACTACTGAAATAAACTTATTAATTAAAAAATTTCCTACTAATATTATTGCAAAAATACATAAAATAAAATTAAGAAATTATTTTGATGGAAAAAACATGTTTGATGATGAAATAAAAGATTTTAAATTATAAAAACCGTGCAAATAGTACGGTTTTTTATAAATATTTTTTTAATAATTCTATATTTTCTTCTTGAAACTTTTTAAATTCTTTTGCTAAATTTAAGATATCTTTCTTAGCATCACCATCAAAATTATCTATTTTTTTGTTCATACTTAATACCCCCATAGTAAATCCTTGAATTAACATATCAGCAATTTTAGAATCACTATTATCTTTCATAAATTCCATATTTATACCCATTTGACTTCCCATTTTACTAATAAGTGGTTTAGTATCAATATCAAATTTATATTCTTTCATAAGTTTTTTTGTTTTTTTTAAAAATTCTTCATAACCTTTTAATTCACCTTCTACAACTTTTTTTATCTTATTATCAGTTTTATTTAATTTTCTAATTAAAGTTGTAATACTGCTAACACCCATATCAGCATCTTGATAAATCAAAGTTAATAATTCTTTATTTTCATCCATTTTTATCACCTAACTTTATTATGATAAAAAAATAAAAATATATACAAAAAAATGAAGCAAAAGATTTAAAAACTAAGTTTATAATCTATCATACCTACTTCATCTATATATACATCAACATATTCATCTTGAATATTAACATAATTTCCACTTACTGGATTATATAATTTATTTTCTATTAAACCACAATTACTAATACTGCTTAAATAAATTCTTATTTTATCATTTTTTATTAACGAGTCATATGCATCCTTACCACAACTATTATTTAAATAAACTTCAGTTGCTTCAACAACATTTTCTCTAATTTCTTCTAATTGATCTGCACGTGATGTTTTAAAAGCATCACTAATTTTAGGAAATAATATTACACCAATAATACTAAGTAATGCTACTATAGTAATTAATTCAATTAAAGTAAAACCATTTTTTTTCATTAATACTCAACACTTTCTAAATATAACCCATTTGCTGGCACAGTCATATAACTATATTTATTATTATCATTATCAAACATATTTTTAAATTCTTCTATACTTATTTTATTTTTTCCAACTAACATAAGTGCACCAACCATGTTTCTTACCATATATCTATAAAAACTTTTTCCAACAAAAGTAATAATTAAATAATCATTTTCTCTTTTTAAATCTATTTTATAAATTTCGCTATCATAATTATCTCTAAAACCACTTACAAAAACTTTATAACTATGCTTACCTAATAAACTTTTACTAGCGCTTTCCATATTTTTTACATCTAACTCTTTGCAATAATTATAAACATAATCTTCTTTAAAAACATCATAGCTTCCCATATTTATAATATATTTATAAGTTTTTCTTTTAACATTAAATCTAGCATGGAAATCACTATCAACTACTATACAGTCTATAACTCTAATATATTTAGATAACATAGAATTAATAGCATTTATAAGTCTTTCTGGAGGTATGAAAACATTTAAATCAAAGTGACATCTTTGCCCTATTGCATGTACTCCTCTATCAGTTCTTCCGCTTCCTTTAATAAAAACCTTATCTTTGTTAATAATACTCAAAGCATCTTCTATTTCTTTTTGAACACTAGGTAAATCATTTAATCTTTGAAAACCACAATATTTACTACCATCATAACTAATTGTTATTAAATATCTCATTTAACACTCCTATAAATATCTTTTAACAACTCTTTATTATCCACTGTATAACTTAATTTAGCCCCTCTCTTATTAGCAAGCCTAATAAACCTAGTAATTTCTGGATATTCTATTTTAATATTACTAGTATAAATTTTATCAAATATATCATTATATATTATCTTATTATCACAAAATACAATTAAATAATTACATAAACTATTTAAAAATACTAAATCATTACTAATAACTATTAAACTACCATCATATTTATTCTTTAAATAATTTATAATTCTTTTCTTATATTTATAACTTAAACCTTTATCATAATAATCTAAAATTAATATATTTTTTTTATTCAAAATAACATATACTAATAAAATTAATTTAAATTGACCCTTACTTAAATCTTTAATTTTTCTTTTAAGTAAACTATAACTTATTTCTAATTCTGTAAATATACTTAATATATTGCTATCAACTTTTAATTTATAATTATTTAAAAATCTTTTAACAGTCCATTCATCATCATAGTCTATTCCTATAAATTCAAAACCATTATTTATTAAGTCTACTTTATCTCCATAAATACCTGTTATAACTTCTTTTTTTATTAAATCATTAGACTTATTACTAAACATTATTTCCATAATAAATCCACCAATTCTCTTTCTATAATATGATTATTTTTTATTAATTCATAACTTTTTAATAAATTATTTAAATCATATATAAAAGGTAAAGATAATCCAAGTTCTTTAAAAACGCTTTCATTATTTAACACAACTTCAGTATTATCAAATAATTCTTTCTTCCCCTTATTCATAACTAATATTTTATCAAATAACACTAATTCTTCCATATTACTAGTTACAGATAAACAAGTAATATTGTTTTCTTTAATATAATTAAGTATCTTATATTTTTTATCTTTATCTAAGTAAGTTAATAAATCATCTATACAAAAAATACTAGGAATAATAATTAATAAAGATAATATTTTTATATATATTCTATTAGATATACTCATATATAAAAAATCTTCATCTATTATATTATCCAAATTAAAATACTCTATAAAATTATTTAATCTAAGATTTTTATCATATTCACTTATATTTAATTTATTTAAATAAAATAATAATTCTTCTCTAGGACAATTACTATTATATATATTATCATCAAAAACACATACTATATTATTTCTTTTATATTCTAAACTATAAGTATTAACATTTCTATCATCAATATATATATTATCATTTTTAAGCTTTCCACATATCATTTTAAATAATATAGTTTTACCACTACCATTAGGTCCAATAATAGAAACTAACTCTCCAGAATTAATTTTAATATCCAAATTTTTTATACCAACACTTTTTATACCAATCACACCCTAACTTATTTAAATTCTATCAAAAAAATTATTTAATGTCCATTTAAAAAAAGAAACACACATAAAGTATGTTTCTCAAGTATTATTCCACAATATTTTTTAATTCAAAATTAAATTAATTAATATCGTGAATCTTTGGTACTCAAATAATACTCGTGAGTACATTATTATTATTTATTATTTTTTGCGTTTTATTATACCAGTTTTTTCCAATTCTTCATTTTCTACTTTAACATTTAAACATAAACCTATAACAAATATATAAGATAACCAATATATCCATAGCATTAATATAGCAATACTACTTAAACTTCCATAATATTTATCATAAGCATTAAAGTTATTTATCCAACCACTATATAAGTAAGTTGCTAATACCCAAAAAATTGTAGTAAATAATGCACCTAAATTTATACCTTTACGATTCACTTCTTTATCAGGAGCAATAACATATATTGATTTAACAAAGAAATATATAATAAACCAAGTAATAGGTCCTCTAATAATTGTTAATATAGGATCTATTATAGCCTTTATATTAAAGTAATCAAAACTTGATATAATTTTACTACCTAACAGTGGTACTATTAAAATAAATATATATAAAATACACAATAATAACGTCATTAAAATAGCCTTTATTCTTCTTTTAATATAATTATCTTTTTTTATACCATATATTTGATTACTAGCAACAATAATACTACTTGCACCATTTGCCGCTATATAAAACATAATAACTATTACAAAAATATACTTTAAATTAAACTCTTGTCCAAGAATAGACGGAATTATTAAATCAAATTTAACAGAAGTAAATATTTTGCCTAATAATTCACTAACAGCCTCAACAGTAACACCTAATGTAGCACCAATAGCACTTATAATTGAAATTATAGGTACAAAACTTAGTATAACAGAAAAAGCAAGTTGTCCAGGAAGTACCATCATTTCAGGTTTAAATATAATCTCCCAAACTTTACTAAAAAAATCTTTAAAATACTTTCTATTTTTATTAAATACTTTAGATAATAAGTCTAAAATTTTATTTATCATCTTTATCTCCAAAAGTACTTTTATTTTGTCTCATCTGTAAAGTTGCCTCATTAAAAGCATCTTCTATTAATTTCAAATCATCATTAATCATACTAAAGCCTATCGCAACGCCATATTCATAAGGCAACTTCTTAAACTCTTTTAATAATTTCTTTATATAACTAACAACTTGTCTTTCAGTATAACCTACTAAGTAAATCATAAATTCATTTCCATCAGTTCTAATTAACTCTGTATTTTCTAACTGAGTTTTAAATAAAGCATTAGCAGCCGCTTTAATTTGTCTATCTCCCTCTTCATGACCAAAAGTATCATTTAAATACTTAACATTATTTAAATCTAATACTATTACAGCCTGTGGATAAACAGTATTTTGATTCCATATTTCTATTCTATCATTTAAATAATTTCTATTCTTTAAACTTGTTAACATATCAACGTATCTAATCTTTTCATTATTTTTTATCTTAGTATTTAAAACTAATCTTTTTTTAGATCTAATTAATATAAATACTCCTATCAAAACAACTATTATTAACATTATTATATATTTAGCTAACTTAACAGTTCTACTACCAGCCTCATAAGTTTTAAAATAATCATTTAAACTAGTATTAACTATCTCATTAGGATTTAATGTATTAACATAACTTTTAAATAATTTATAAAAAGTATCATTATCATTTTTATAATAGAATGAATAACTTTTATTATTAACTACTCCACTTAATATAATATCTATATTACTTAAATTATCTACTAAATAATTATCATAAGATAATTTATCTACTAATATAACATTATCTTTTTTTATTAATTTTTTAATATCTCCTAAATCCTTATAAGTTTTTGTTGTTATATTATTAAAACCACTTAAATATTCATATAAAAGAGAATTCTCTTCTACATATATTTCACCATTATATGCTTTTAAATTATCAATATTTAATTTCAAATTTCTATCACTTATTAAATAATAATTAGGTACTAAATTAATATTAATTTGCTTATAATTTCCATTAAAATTATTTAATCCAAAGAACAAATCAACTTTTTTCTTATTTATATCATTTTTTAAATCTTTAAATTTCTTTACTCTAGTATAATCAAATTCTACATCACTAAATCTATTAAAAGAATTTAAATATTCACTAACTATTCCTGTTAAGTTCCCTCTAGATAATAATTGGTAAGGTTGATTAACCATATATTCAAAGCTATAATTTTTATCAGTTAACGAATCTTCCTTAATATCACTTATTTTCAAACTGTCTATAAACAAATTATAATTATTTACATTATAGCTCTTATCAAAATTATTATTAATCCAATTATTATAATATTTAGTTACAATAGAATTTAAAGTTTTATCACTACCCAAATGTAAATAATAATAAACTTTAGCATCATTAAAGAAATAACATATGTTATATGATTTACTAACTATTTTATCTTTATAAACTGTCATAGGGACAATTATATAGTCAGTTTTACCATTCCCAAATTCTTCAAATAAAGTATCACTATTATCATATGTTTTTATAGTTCCACTTAATTCATAATAACTACTAACATAAGTTAAATCATTACTCATAATTCCAATATTACTATCTTTAAGATTATTAATAGTAGATATAGCATTATTAGTAGTACTTAATAAAACATAATAATCTGTATATAACAAAAGATCCCTTTTATCATAATTAGTAGATATATTAAAACCAAAAGAATCATTCCCATTACTAATTGAATAAACAGTACTATTTAATTTTAAATCTAATTCTTCATCTAAATCATTAACAAAATCAAAAAATACTCCAGTTCCATTTTTTCCAAATATATTAACATCATTTGGAACATTTATAGTATAAACACTATTTTTATTATTACTAATCCAAGTTTTTTCAACAATTGTCAAACTATTTTCATCTTTAAAAATTTTATATATTCCAAAAATTACTCCACCTAATATAACAATTGAAATAATAATTATAATAATTATTTTTTTTAAATTTTTCATAAAATCACCTATTGAACATAATTAGTCCACTTAATTACTGAATTACCAGCCTTAATATAACCCATTACAGGAAAATTTTCAGTAATTGCTTTATCTTCATTCTCTATAATATATTGTATGTCATAAAATTCCTTTTCTTCTTTACTAAACAACTCTAAAGACGCTTGAGCAATGGACTCACTATCTGAATGTGTTCCAGTGTTAAGTATTATATTAATATAAATTAATTTACCTCTTATATCAATTTCTGTAGATTTAACTAACTCATTTTCTGATATTTTATTTTCTATATCGCTTATCTTATCATCATTTAATTTTACTTCATTTATTCCATCTAATCTATTCCCATATTTATCTTTAGATGTCTGCCCAAAGAAATAAAATAATACACCAATAATTATAGCAATAACACATATAGTTGATATAATCATTAAAATTGAATAAACTCTATTTCTTTTATAAAACTCCTTAAACTTTTTTACCATTATTCCACCTCTTTAATAAAACCATTATACAATATATTTATATTATAATCAATTTGATATTGTATAAAGAGTTTAACCGATTATCCTACTTAACAAATCATAAAATATAACTAAATATATTACATTTAAAAAATCTGTAATATTTTACTACAGATTCAATTTATTTTGTAGAGTTTCTTCATCCCAAATTTCTATTCCTAATTTTATTGCCTTATCATATTTACTACCAGCATTTTCACCTACTATAACTACATCAGTTTTCTTACTAACTGAATCACTAGTAGTACCACCATTATTTTCAATAATATTTTTCACTTCATCTCTACCATAATTACTAAGCGTTCCAGTAACAACAAATTTTTTGTTAATAAAGTTAACGTTATCAACATTTTTTTGTCCAATATATTCCATATTAACACCAATATTATCTAAATTTTTAATTAAAGTTTTATTTTCTTCTGAACTAAAAAATTCTACAACACTATTAGCCAATATAGGTCCTATATCTCTTATAGCATTTAATTCTTCAAAATTAGCATTCATTAATTTATATATATTATTATATTTTTTAGCCAAAATCTTTGCATTTTTTTCTCCTATACCAGTTATTCCTAATGAAAAAATTAATCTTTCCAAACTATTTTTTTTGCTATTTTCTATACTAGTTAATAAATTATTAACACTTTTTTCTCCAAAACCTTCTAACTCTATTAACTCAGTATTTTTTTCTTTTAAATCATATATATCTTCAATTTGTCTTATAATACCTAAGTTATAAAAATCTTCTATTATTCTTTCACCAAGACCATCTATATTCATTGCTTTCCTACTAACAAAATGTATTAATGACTCAATATTTCTTTTAGGACAATTATCATTTTTACAAAAATAATCAATACCAGTTTTACTAACTTCAAGTTTACTGTTACATATAGGACATTTATCTATCATAACAAATGGTTTTTCACTACCATTTCTACGTTCTTTAATAGGTTTTACTACTTCAGGTATTACATCACCTGCTTTTCTTATACTTACTATATCTCCTATTTTTAATTCTTTATCTAACACATATTGTTCATTATGTAATGTTGCTCTTCTTATTGTACTTCCTTGAACAATTACAGGTTCCAAAACAGCATTTGGAGTTATTTGACCTGTTCTTCCAACTGTAAAAACTATATCCGTTAATTTCGTTAATACTTCTTCTGCAGGAAATTTGTAAGCAGTAGCCCATTTAGGATACTTAGCAGTAAACCCCAATTTTTTTTGAATACTAATATCATTAACTTTTATAACTACACCATCAATATCATAAGGTAAACTACTTCTAATACTTCCTTTTTCATTTATGAAATCTAATATACCATTTACATCACTAACTAACTTATTATTAGGATTTGTCTTAAATCCTAAACTTTTCATAAATTCTAATGCTTCAATGTGTGTATTTATATTAAAATCTTCTGGATTAGGTAACTGATATAAAAAAGCATCTAACTTTCTTTGTTCTGCGATTTTACTATCTAGTTGTCTTATTGACCCGGCTGCTGCATTTCTACAATTTTGAAATAGAGGCAGCCCTTGTTTCGAGCGAAGTTCATTTAAAGACTTTAATACTTTCTTAGACATAAATATTTCTCCACGAACTTCAATATCAATAGGTTTATTAATTTTTAAAGGTATAGATTTTATAGTTTTAACATTATGAGTAATATCTTCTCCTACTACACCATCTCCTCTAGTGGCAGCACTTACAAACTTTCCACCCTTATACTTTAAGGATACTGATAAACCATCTATTTTTAATTCGCATACATAACTTGGATGAAAACCTTCTTTTGAAATTTTATTATTAAAATCTATTATTTCTGATTCATTAAACACATTACTTAAACTTAACATTGGTTTATCATGAATAACTTTTTTAAATCCATCTATTACTTCCCCACCAATTTTTTGAGTAGGACTATCATCACGTACAAAATCAGGATGTTCTATTTCTAAATTTATAAGTTCTCTTAAATATTTATCAAATTCCTGATCTGTTATAGTTGGATTATCTAAAACATGATACTCATAATTAGCCTTATTAATTATATCTACTAATTCATCATATCTTTCTTTCATTTATATCACCATAACTTATTATTATATTCACCATTTTTTATCATATCATTTATTGCATTTTTAACCGCTATTTTATCTTCTTTATAAGTAACACCATACCAAACACTATCAGTTTCAATTACATTAACAACAATATCACCATTTTTAATATGCTTATCAACTACTTCTGGAATTAAAAATTCGTCTTTTTCTCTATCATTTATGTTATTTAAAAAATCTATAAAATCACTTTCTAAATATTTAAAAATTTTAGGAGTAAAAAGTAACATATTCATACTAACTAATCTATCAAATTCTATTTGAAATTCTTTATTTTTAGTTAAAGAAATACAATCAATTTTATCTTTATTTTTAGAAATATTACTTTCTATAATACCAACTAATTTATTACCATTAAGTTCACAAACTCCACGTTTGACACTGCCATTTTCAGTAATAGTATTTATAGCTTTATAGCCTATTAATCCAAAATTTGTATCATCTTTTATATTTTTTAAAAATTCATAAGCACTACAAAATGAATTTCTTCCATAAAAATCATCTGCATTTATTATTGCAAAGTTTTCCTTTATAATATCACGACAAGCTAAAATTGCATGCCCAGTTCCCCATGGTTTGACTCTTTCATAATTAACTTCTATTGGCACATCATTCATCTTTTGAAAGACATATTCTACTTCAATTTTACCTTCTACTCTTTTACCAATAGTATTTTTAAAATCATCATACATTTCTTCTTTTATTACAAAAATAATTTTGTTAAATCCTGCTTTTTTTGCATCATATACAGAATAATCTATTATAAATTCTCCATTAGGCCCCATAGGTTCTATTTGTTTTAAACCACCAAATCTGCTGCCAATTCCAGCAGCCAATATTAATAATGTCATTATACACTCCTATAATTTACTAATACTTTTATGATTTTTCATTAATTTTTTTACTCCACCTTTAAATGCAACATCAATTAAGTCACCATTCATATTAACTACTACACCAGTTCCTAAACTTTCATGACTTATTATATCTCCTATTTTAATCTCTCCATTTTCACTCTTACTATACATATTTTTAACGTCGATTTTCTTTTCTTTAATTTCTTCCTTATCTTCTTCGATACAATTACTATCTATTTCATTAATAAATCTACTTGGCATATTCATATTATCTTTACCATATAACATTCTTCTTTTAGCATTAGTTATATAAAGTTTTTCTTTTGCTCTAGTTATCCCTACATAACATAAACGTCTTTCTTCTTCTATACCATTTTCCATTAAACTCATTGTATGAGGAAATAAACCTTCTTCCATTCCTATTAAAAAAACAACATCAAATTCTAATCCTTTAGCACTATGTATAGTCATTAAGGTAACTTCATCATTATCTTCTTTATGATTAGAAATATCACTTATTAAACTTATCTCCTCTAAAAAATCACCTAAATTAACTATACCTGTTCTTTCTTCAAAAGAAGCAGTAATACTTTTAAATTCCATTAAATTATCCAAACGTATTTCATTTTCTAAAGTATTTTCATTTTCTAGTTCTTTTTTTAAGCCAGTTTCATCTAAAACAGTATCAATTAATTCTGTTAAACTCATATTCTGAGATTTTTTTACTAAATCCAAAATCATATTTTTAAAATCTAATTCTTTCTTAGTATTAAGTGCATCAAACATACTAATTCCTTCAATTTGACTAATATTTTCTATATTTTTAATAGCACTTTCACCAATACCACGTTTAGGAACATTTATAATTCTTCTTAAACTAATTTCATCATTATTATTATATATTAATCTTAAATAACTTATTAAATCTTTAATTTCTTTTCTATTATAAAAGTAATAACTACCAACTACTTTATATGGAATTCCTTTTTTTAAAAACATTTCTTCAACTACACGAGATTGAGCATTAGTTCTATATAAAATACCTATTTCACTCTTTTTATATCCTTCATTTAATAATTTATTTATTTCTTCGATAACAAGTGTTATTTCATGTTTTTCATCATAGGCTTTCATATATTTTATTTTTAAGCCTTCACCTTTTTCACTCCATAATTTTAAATCTTTTCTTTCTTTATTATTTCGTATTACTGAATTAGCAGCATTAAGTATATTATTAGTACTTCTATAATTTTCTTCTAATTTTATAACTTTACAGTCTTTATAATCACTCTCAAAATTCAAAATATTTCTATAATCTGCTTGTCTAAAAGCATATATACTTTGGTTCATATCACCAACAACGAATATATTATTAGTTTTCTTAGCAAGTATTGTACTAAGTTTATATTGAACAGGATTAGTATCTTGATATTCATCAATTAAAATATATTTATATTTATCTTGATAATGTTCTAATATTTCTCTATGATTTTTAAATAATTCAACAGGTTTACATAACAAATCATCAAAATCAATAGAATTATTTTTTATCATTTTATCTAGATATAAATAATAAATATCTTTAACAACTAAATCAATTTCCGTATTAAAAAATTTCTCTATCTCCATATCATTTAACATTTGATTTTTTATAAAACTAATCTTATTTCTAATATAATAAGGACTATAATGTTTTGGATCTAAATTTTTATCTTTTAATATCTTTTTTATTATTGCTAAAACATCATCACTATCCATTATAGTAAAATTCTTATCTAACCCAAGATACATATAATTTTCTCTAATAATTCTTAATCCAAAAGAATGAAACGTTCCTATAAACGAACTAATATCATATCCAAATATTTTATTAACTCTTTCTTTCATTTCTTTTGCAGCTTTATTAGTAAATGTTATTGCTAATATATTATAATCTTTTATACCATTTTCTATTAAATATGCTATACGAGTTGTTAATACTTTAGTTTTACCACTACCAGCACCTGCCATTACTAAACATGGTCCATCAATATGCTTAACAGCTTCTTTTTGTTGTTTATTTAAATCTTTAAGTAATTCCATATTCTACCTCTCATATAAATTATATCAAAATAGTCAAACTTATTAAATACTTTTATCAAAATAAAAAAACAATTGTTCATAAAAAAATCACACAACGTGTGACTTAAATATTATAATTTATTAAATCATCAATAGAATTATTTAATAAATATACAAGCATATTTTTATCTAATTTAGTAAAATTTTGTTTTACTAAAGATACTGGCAAGAAAAATAAATCTATTCTGTTTTTAATAACATTATAAATATCTTCTACACCAAAATCTAATAAATATTTTATTATTTCTTTTACATTCTTTTTTGAAAAATTTAAATTTTTCAAAAGTACATTATCATAAGTATTAATTATATCTTTAATCTGATCATCAGTTAGATCATATTCTTTGAGATAACTTAACACTTTCCTCACCCATTTCTAATAGAGGCATAATATGATTAATTACTTCGTCTAAATTATCTATATTAGAATTCTTTCTAAGTACTGATTCAAACATTTCATAATCATTACCTTTTCCTCTATAATTACATAAATTTCTTAATATTCTTTGTTTACTAATAACATTAATTCCAATAGAATATATACCATCATTAGTTAAATAATCACTATCCAACTTATTAATTATATTCTTAATAGAATTATGTTCCTCATAAACTTTATTTATTCTTTCTTCACTAAAATTTTCATGAAGAAAATTGTCTTCTTTAGTCGAAGCATCATCTATTTTACCATAAAAACCTTTCTCTTTGCAAATTAAATATTCATTATAGTCATCTTTTATTATTAAACCTCTTATTAAATCTATAGTATCTAATGATAACACTTCATTTTTATCCCATAATCTTTTTTCAATTAAATAATCTAATCTATCTGCTAAATCTTTCATTCCAAGCAATGTATAACCATTATTATTTTTATCATTAGTAAGCTTAATACCATAATCTTTAAGAACATTAATATTATTAAAAATTAAATTAGGATTAGTAACAAATATGCCTCCTACATACTCTAAAACATTCTTAGGAAGTACACCCAAACTATTTAACTTTTCAACCAATGATTTATTTACATTACAATCATTAACAAAGAAAGCTGAAAAATTTAACATCTTTTTAAAATCTATATTATTATCTTTAATTAACTTGTAATTATTAATAAAATTATCATAATTTAGTAATATAACATTATATTTACATTTACTAAACTTTAAATCTTTAATAAAGATAGACGGTATATTACTTACTACCTTATTTATATTTGCATGTTCACTTTCAAATATATTTATTATTGAATTTATTAAATCAATATTAGAATGTAATAATATTGAAACTAACACATTCTTATCTTCTATTTTATCAAATAATACTCTTTTCATTCCATTATCAGTTTTAATCATTGTTGCTAACTCTTTAAATTTATTTAAATCTACATTCTTACTTAAATCACTTAATAAATACTCATCTAAATCTCCATCGCCAACTTCCAAATAATTTAAAACATCTTTTAATTTAACATCTAAATTCTCAAAATTTATATCAGCTGTTATAGGTAAATCTTGAGACCTAACTTTTTTATTCATCAAATAAAGATTATATCTATTAAGATTTAACATAATATCATACATAATAACGTCCATACCTTTAGAAACATTTAATATAATCTCTTTTACTATGCTAGGTAAATTATCGTTATTCTTTATATCATCTACTAATTCTACACCATATTTTTCTTTAACATAATCTTTAATTACTAAATTAACATCATATTTCTCAACTATTTTTTCTATTAAACTAAAATCTATTAAATATTGAGCCTTATTACTTCTATCTTTAGTTTCTTTAAGTATATTTAATATTTTATCTATTTCTTTAAGAAAAGTTTTATCATTTTCACTATTTTCTTCACATTTTTTAAATATATTAAAATACTCTATTAATACATCTATTCCATCCAAAATAATCCCCTCCTAATTTTCAATTTTTTTAATAACATCATAACTATCTACTAATTGTAGTAAATCTTTAAAATTCTTTTCTATCTTTATAGCATCTGAATCTTTATCTTCTTTTAACATATTTTTAGTCTCAAAATACATCTTATTCATAGTATCTAATATTGGAACTTTTTGATATATTACTAAATCTTCATTAGTTAATTTAAGAGAAGATAACTTTTCATCATCATAATCTAATATTTCTAACGATGTTTCTATCAACTTATCATTAATACTACTTATTAAATCCTTTTCCCTTGCTAATATACTTTCAACAAAAGAAAGAATTTCTTCATCGGAATATTCTATGATGTTTTTATCATTAGCAACATTTTTCTTTTGAAATTCAATATTTTTTTCACCAACATACTTAAGTAATTGCCATTTATCACTTGTAATAATTCCACTCTTTTTAATTACTTCATTAAATTCTTCAATATCATATATTGGTTTAATTAACTTATCATTCTTAAAATAACTTATATACTTTTTATATAAATTATCACTAATTTTTAAACTATTATAATATTCTTTATTATTATTATTGAAATCTTTAATATATTCTTTAATAATTCTAACTTGTTCATTTAACCATTCTATATAATTAGAAACATCACTTTGATTACTAATTTCTACTTCTCCATCACTAATAAGTTTTTGATTAACTTTAATTGACACAGAAGCATTAAAAAATATCTTCATAGTTTCTTCTTTATTATCAAAATTAAATACATCTATCATCTTCAAAAAGTCATCTTTATCAAGTAAGGCCAAATCCTCCCCTTTTAAACTATCTATATCCTTTAATGTTTTCAAAGTAAGCATATTTTTTATCTCATTTATTTTATTCATCTTACTTTCAAAATCTTTTAACTGTGCATCGACAGTATCTATCTTCTTAGACAATTCTGATATAAAGGAATTGATATACATCATATCTAGCCTCCCATACTATAAAAATAATATCATATTTCAAAAACAAAAACAATTGTTTTGTGCTATTTTATTTTCAAATTTCATGCTATAATCAAATAATAAAGGAATGATTTTTATGGTTACTTTAAAAAATAAAATTATAAAAGTAGACTCACTACCACCCATAGAGAAGAAAAAAACATCTCCAATAACAATATTATTTACAATACTAACTATACTTATAATAATATTTGTAGCATACTTTTCATATATTAAATTATTACCATATATAAAAGCTACAAACATAAATAATATAGTAGGAAAAAAAGTATTTATTACAGAATGTAATACTAAAGACTATATCATAATAAACAAAGATAAAACTTACTCATTAGGATTAACAAATAATAATTGTAAAACAAAACACTATGAGGGAACACTAACTATAAAAAATAATGAAATTATATTTAATAAAACTATAAAAGGAATAATAGACTCAAATTACAATATAATAATTAATAATAATTTATTTACAATTGATAATATTAATGAATAAAAAAAAATAATTATTTAAATATTTTATTATCTAATTATTTTTTTTCTAATTCTTTATAATCAATTTTACCTATTTTAGTAATAGGTAAGCTTTCTCTAAACTCATATTCACAAGGCAATGCATTTTTAGCAATATTTTTCTTACAGTAATCTTCAATTTCTTTTTCAATTTTACTAGTTAATTTTACTCCTTTTTTTAATACTATTACTGCTTTAGGAGCTTCCTGTTTAATTTTATGTTTTACTGCTACTACAGTACTTTGAGAAACATATTCGCATTTATTTATTATTTCTTCTAATTCTAACGGATAGATGTTATATCCATTAGAAATAATCATCCTTTTTAATCTTGATTGATAATATAGTACACCATCTTCTTTCATATATCCTAAATCCCCAGTATGAAGCCATATTTTACCATCATAATGTTTTATTAAAACTTTTTTTGTTTCTTCATCTTCATTTATATAACCTAACATAATACTTGGTCCAGTTACACAAATTTCCCCTATTTTATCATATCCAACTTCTACATCAGTCTCTGGCTCAAAAATTTTAATTAAATTATCTGGATTAGGAATTCCAATATTATTATTAGATTTTACACTTTCACAAGTTGCAGAAACAAATGCAGTAGCTTCACTAAGTCCATATCCTATCTGAATTTTTGCAATAGAGCCACATTTCCTAAAATATTTCTCTACATTATCTCTTAAATCATCATTAAGATAATCTCCTCCACTCAAAATTACTTTAACACTTTTAAAACTCTTAGGACCTAAAGGTATACTATTTACTATTACATTTAACATACTAGGTATAACAGGTAACAAATTAGGCTTTTTACTTTTTATAATATAATTAATTTTTAAAGTATTTATTTTAGGTATCAATATACACTTTAAACCCAAAGATAATGGCACATGTATACATATACATAAACCAAAGCCATGAAATATTGGCAAGGCAGATAATATTGAATTTCCTGCCTTTGCCTCTTTACATACTACTTCACATTGGCTAACTAAAGAGTTAAAACATAAATTAGACAATACTATTCCCTTTTGTCTACCAGTAGTACCTCCACTATATATTATAACAGCAGGGCTATCTTGTTTTCTACTAACATGAGTATTAATAATATCATATCCTTGTTTTATAAAATCATGCCATCTAATAACATTTGAATCATAGTTCATATTTTTTTTGTTTTTAACATTATATAAAAATTGCATAAAACTTTTCATACTATTGCTAATTTCACATACAATAATATAATTTAATTTTAAATCTTTAACTTTAGTATAAGTAATATCAGTTGTGAATACAGTTGCAGAATTTGTTTCATCAATAGCCTTTTTAATTTCTTGTTTACTAGATAATGGATGTATTATGTTACATATTGCACCTATTTTATTAACAGCATAAATCAAAAAAATTGCTTCTGGAATATTTGGCATACAAATTGTAACACATTCATTTTCCACCACATTCAATTTTTTTAAAGACACAGCAATATTATCTATTTTTTGTATCAATTGTTTATATGTATACTTAGTATCAAAATATTCTAAAGCTATGTAATTAGGATATTTAATAGCCGTATCAGAAACTATATCATACATTGAACCATTATAATAATTCAATTTTTCTGGCATCCTATCATAATATCTTAACCAAGGTTTTTCTCTATCATATATATGATTATTAATATTATTTATAATTTTACTAATATAATCATTTACTATTCCCATAAAACCAACACCTGTTTCTTTTTGTATTTATTATATTATATAAAAATTAAACATAAAATAACAATTAAAATAAATGCTCTAAAAAGATATCAATATTTAGTTATAGACTTATTTTCTCTTCTTAAATCTCTTTCTTTAATAGTTTCTCTCTTATCATAAAGTTTTTTACCCTTACAAAGGCCTAATAATACTTTAGCATAATTACCCTTAAAATATAGCTTAAGAGGAATTAAACTATAACCGTCTTTCATCACTTGAGACTTAAGTTTTAATATTTCGTGACGTTTTATCAATAATTTTCTTTCTCTTCTTTCAGGAACATTATATCTATTACCTTCAAAATAAGGGGCAATATACATATTTATTATAAAAACTTCATTATGTTTAATTCTAGCATAAGTATCTTTTAAATTAGCACTACCTTTTCTTATAGATTTTATCTCAGTGCCAGTTAATTCAATACCACATTCAATTTCACTTTCAATAAAATAATCAAAATATGCTTTCTTATTTTTTATTTCTATCATCTAAATCACTCACTAATTCAAAATCTATTGTTCTAGCCTCTTTGCTAGCACCAACAACTTTAATATGAACTTTATCTCCTATTGTATAACGTTTCTTAGTATTTTGTCCAATTAAACACATTAATTCTTCAACATAAGTATAATAATCTCCCTTTATACTATTAACGTGTATTAATCCTTCTATTAAATTATCTAATTCAACAAATAATCCAAAGTTTTCAACACCAGATATTATACCGTCAAATTCTTCTCCAATATGATTCTCCATATACTCAGCCATTTTCATATCATCAACTTCTCTTTCAGCATCAACTGAAGCCTGTTCCCTCTCACTTGCTTGAGTTGCAATATAATCTAAATTTGACTGATAATAATCTATTGTTTCTCTATCAATTTTATTTTCATACAAATAAGTTCTTAATAACCTATGAACCTCTAAATCGGGGTAACGTCTTATAGGAGAAGTAAAATGAGTATAGCATTTACTACCTAATCCAAAATGCCCAATATTTTCCTTTTGATAAACAGCCTTTCTCATACTTCTAAGTAACATACTAGATAAAATTTTATATTGTGGAACATCTTTTAATTGATTAAGTAATTTCTGCATACTTATTGGAGTTAAATCTTTAACTTTACCAACAACTTTATACCCAAGCATACTAATCATTTTTAAAAATTTATCAATTTTATCTGAATTAGGAACATCGTGAACTCTATACAAAAAAGGTAAGTCCATATTATATATATGAGTTGCAACAGTTTCGTTAGCAACTATCATAAAGTCCTCTATTAACTTCTCTCCATCTTCTCTAACTCTTTTTTCTATACCAACTACATTTTTATCTTTATCAACTATAATTTTTGCCTCATCTATATCAAAATCAATATACCCTCGTCTTACTTTATTTTCTCGTAATATATGTGCTAAATTATTCATTTTTAATAAAATATCTGCATATTCTTGATAATCTTCAGAAACCTGATTACGCATAATAATATCATTAACTTTACTATATGTCATTTTCTTTCTAGATTTTATAAAAGATGGGAATAAATCATAATCAACGACATTTCCTTTATCATCAATTTTCATAACACAAGACTGAGTTAATCTTACTACACCTTCATTTAAAGAACATATACCATTAGATAATTTATGAGGTAGCATTGGTATAACACTATCTGCTAAATAAGAACTAGTTCCTCGACTTAATGCATCTCTATCTAAATAACTATTTTCAGTCACATAATAACTTACATCGGCAATATGTACGCCTAATACATGTAACCCATTTTCATATTTATAACTAATAGCATCATCAATATCTTTAGTATCAGCACCATCTATTGTAAATATTATTTCATTTGTTAAATCAATTCTACCTTTTTTATCATCTTCACTAACTTCATCTGAAATTTCTTCAGTTTGTTCCAACGCTTTTTTAGAAAATTCTTCATAAATATTATATTTATAAGCAACAAGTTTTATATCAACACCCGGATCATCTTTATGACCAATAACAGTTGTTACTCTACCGATATACTTATTTTTAGACATTTCTTTAATTACACTTACAATAACTTTAGTTCCTTCTACTAACCCTTTAGCACTTTTCTCATCTAATTTTATTTCTATATTTTTCTTTTCATCTTCTAATTTAATAGAAGGTTTATTATTATAAATATAAATTTCCCCTATTAAATTACTTAAATCTCTATTAACAACTCTTAAAACTCTTCCTTCAGTTTTACCATGATTATTTATAATTTCAATAAGTACCTTATCATCATTTACTGCCCCATTTATATTATCTTTATCAATATAAATATCTTCACCATTAGGCACCACTAAAAAACCAAAGCCTTTCTTATTTAATGAAAGAACTCCAACCTTTAAATTTGGACAATTTTTAAATAAAATATACTTATTCTTTTTAGTTTTATAAATAATAGCATCTTTAACTAATTCATTTAAAACATTATTTAATCTACTTAAATCTTCTGGTGTTGTTAATTTTAATAAATCATTTATTTCTATAACACCTATAGCCTCATAACGATCGCTCATAACATTTATTATCTGTTCTTTCATATCTCATCTATCCTTTTTTAAAATTATAACATAAAAAAACACAAATACTATAAATATTTATGTGCTAATGTAAAACTACTTAATATATAGAATAAACGATACTATAAAAAATATTGCGCCTAGTATAGCAGTTATTCTAGTAATTAAAAGTTCAGAACCTCTTTCTTTTTGTTTTGAAAACAAATCATTATTTCCACCACTTATAATTTGAGCCCCATTACTCGCTTTATTACTTTGTAATAATACTAAAGCAATCAATAATATCGAAACAACTAACAATAAAGTTTCCATTAAATCACCCAATTTCAATAACTAATTTAACATAAAATATATTACATTTCAAGTTTTAAATTTTACTTTTCAAAATTTTTATGTATTTTTATAAAATTTATTATATAAAAAATAATAATTTATTTAATATTTTATAACTTTATATACTTCAAATAAGTTTAATATTTTTTAAAAATCACTATAATACTTTTAAACATTAATATAATTTAAACCATTTACAAAAAAATGTAACAAAAATAGTTTTACAATTTATTTAATTTAACAACTATGGTATACTTACCTTAGAGGTGTATAGCATGAGAATGATAGAAATTACTAAAGAAAAATTTGATGAATTTGTACAAAATAGTGAATATAGCAATTACTGTCAAACAGCAAATTATGGAATTGTAATGTCAGAAACAGGATTTGATTATAACTTCGTTGCATACACGACTAACGACAACGAAATTCTTGGTGCAGGAATGTTTTTAACAAAAAAAATCGCTAAAACATCATATTACTATGCTTATTGTCCTAAAGGATTTATAATAGATTACAAAAATACTGAACTATTAAGAAAATTTACTAGAAATCTTATTAAATATTATAAAAGAAAAAAAATTATATTCTTAAAAATAAATCCAGAAATTCCTATAGCAACTATTAATTATAATAATAACTTTGAAAGAATAACAAATGAAAATATAGAAATTTTAGAAAATTTAAAAAATTTAGGTTTTAAGAAAAGAAAAGAATTATACCCATTAGAATTATTACAGCCTAAACTAACTGCAATTATTAATTTAAAAGAATACAATATAGAAAATCTAGACAAAAGAATTAGAAATAAAATTAGAGCAACAGAAAACAATGGATTAGAATTAGTAAATGTTGATGCAACAAAAATAGATTATTTATATGAATTTGTTAAAAACATGAAAAGTAGAAATATCAATTACTATAGAAACTTTTTTAATGTTTATAAAAAAACAGAGCAAGCAGATTTATTATTAGTTAAAGTAAATTATGAAACTTATTTAATAAATGCTAAAAAAAGAATAGAAGAAGAACAAGCTCGTAATGAAGAATTAAACGAACGCTTACAAAAAGATACTAATCAAAAAAATCTTAACGAAAAAATGAGCTCTGACAAAATATTAGAACAATATAAACAAGATATAATATATGCTACAGAAGGTTTAAAAAAGAGCGAAGATACTTATATAGCAGGTGCAATAGTAATTAAACATCAAAATAAAGTTAGTATATTCATTGCTGGAGTTGATAAAAATTATAATTATTTAAATCCAAATTACTTTTTGCATCACAAAATATTTGAAATGTACAAAGATAATTATGATTTAGTAGATATAAATGGTATAGCAAATGATTTTTCTAACGATTCAAAATTTGCAGGACTTAATAAATTTAAAATTGGATTTAATCCAACTATAATAGAATATATAGGAGAATTAGATTTAATTATTAACGAATGGAAATTTAAAATAGTAGAAAAAAATAATTTATTATCTAATGAATTTACTAAAAAGAAGGATACTATAAATAAAAATTAAGTAAACAAAAAAGAAATCAAAAACAAACGATTTCTTTTTATTATAATTTTTACTCTAACTTAAAAATTTTTAAATCAAATTAAACAATATAAAATATTTCGTTATAAGATTCGATTTAAAACTATCAATGCAATATTTCTACCACTTTTTTCTTTATCTTTTCTATAAGAATTAAAAATATCAGAATTACATTTAGTACAAAATTCACTTAAAAAAATATTTTCATCTTTAAATCCAATATTTAATAATAACTGTCTACTAATTTCTACTGTATCTATATAATATTTTTTTAAACCATTTACTACATTACCTTCGTAAATTATGTTTTTTAAATTACTAAATTTTTTACTAAATAAATTCATCACATCTTCGTCCACTTCAAAACAACATTTGTGAATACTAGGACATATATACACTTTTATAGATTTATTTAAACTATTAAACTTTTCATTCATTAATTTATTTTGTAATATCATACAAAAAAATATACTGCAACACACAGTATATTTATCTATTATTCCTATATCTATCTTTCGGATCCAATATAGCCTTTCTAATTCTAATTGCATCAGGTGTAATTTCAACATATTCGTTATCTTCGATAAATTCCAACGCTTCTTCTAATGAAAAAGTCTTAGGATTTATAAGTTGAATAGCATCATCACTACCACTTGCACGAGTATTAGTTAATTGTTTATTCTTACAAGGATTAACATTTAAATCATTATCTCTATTATTTATACCAACAATCATACCAACATAAACATCTGTTGCTGGACCGACAATTAAAGTACCTCTATCTTGTAAATTCCATAAAGAATAACCTAATGTTTTACCATTTTCCATAGAAACTAAAAAACCATTTTTTCTTGTAGTAAGTTCCCCAACATAAGGTTTATAATCCTCAAAACTTCTAACCATTACTCCCTCACCTTTAGTATTAGTTATAAATGAACTTCTATAACCAATTAATCCACGTGTAGGAGCGCTAAATTCCATATGAGTATAATTATCATCAGTTGTTTGCATAGATAATAATAAACCTTTTCTTTCTTGTAAATCACTTATAATAGTACTAGCATAATCACTTGGAGTATTTACAATAACTTTTTCAAATGGTTCACATTTAATACCATCTATTTCCTTAAATAATACTTGAGGTTTTGAAACTGATAACTCATAACCTTCTCTTCTCATATTTTCCAAAAGAACAGATAAATGTAATTCTCCTCTACCGCTTACTTTAAAACCATCACTATTTTCTAATTCTTCTACTTCTAAACCAACATTAGTCTCTAATTCTTTTTCTAATCTCTCTCTAATATGTCTATTAGTTAAAAACTTACCACTTTGACCAGCAAAAGGACTATTATTAACTAAAAAGTTCATTGATAAAGTAGGTTTATCTATATGAATTGGAGGAAGTGGATTAGGTTTTCCTAAAGTACAAACAGTATCTCCTATACTAATATTGGCACAACCAGCAATAGTTACAATATCACCATAATATACAACATCTTTTTCAACCTTATTAATACCTTCATTAACAAATAGCTTACTAATTCTAAAACACGTTTCCTTACCATCATTACTAACCAAAGTAACAGTTTCACCAGATTTAACCTTACCTTTATTTACTCTACCTATACCTAATCTACCTATATAATCATCATAATCAAGTTGACTAATTTGTAATTGTAAATCATCATTTTCATTTCCTTCAAAAGGACTAACTTGTTTTAAAACAGTATCTAAAAGAGGAGCAATAGTATCTTCCATACAATTTAAATCAGTAGTAGACTTACCTTCTTTAGCAACACCATATACAATTGGAAAATCCAATTGTTCATCAGTAGCATTTAAATCACAAAATAAATCAAATGTCATATTTACGACTTCTTCTGCTCTAGCATCCTTCTTATCAATCTTATTAATAAATAAAATAGGTCTTAAGTTTTGTTCCAAAGCCTTATTTAATACAAATCTAGTTTGTGGCATTGGACCTTCAGCACTATCTACAATTAAAATAACAGTATCTACAGTTTTAATAACTCTTTCAACCTCACTAGAAAAATCAGCGTGTCCTGGTGTGTCAACAATATTTATTTTATAATCTTTATATCTTATAGCACAATTCTTAGAATAAATTGTAATACCACGTTCTCTTTCCAAATCATTAGAGTCCATAACACAGTCTACAACTTCTTCATTTTCTCTAAACACACCATTTTGTTCTAATAACGCATCAACTAATGTACTTTTACCAGCATCAACATGCGCTACAACAGCAACATTAATAATTTTATCCACGAATATTCACTCCCTTTTTTAAATAACTAGTTAATAATACAACAAAACTAACACTTTTGCAAGAAAAACACTACTAAATTTAGGAGTCAAACACGAAATTCGTATTCTATTAACATTGAATAAACTTTTACAATAAGTTATAATCATTTTAGGTGACAATATGAAAAAAATTTACAACAAAATAAAAAAATACAATTATTTAATATTTACTCTATTATTAGCATTTATAATAATTTCGGTTATATATAAATTACAAGAAGTTGCTCCATTAGGAAAAAATTCACTTCTAACTGTAGATTTTTTTCATCAATACGGTCCAATGTTGGCAGAGCTTTATGACAGAGTTAAAAATGGAAGTAATTTAATATATTCATTTAATACAGGGCTAGGAATACCATTTTTTAGAAACTTCTTTAATTACTTATCTAGCCCTATAAATATAATAATGTTTTTATTTAATAGAAAGAATTTAATAATGTCATACTCAATAATCATTGCTATTAAATCTATACTAGCAGCACTTACTTGCTCATACTATTTAAGAAAAAAATTTAATACAAAAAAATTATACTTAATTGGACTAAGTTTATTATATGCATATTCAGCATACTTTACTGCATACTACTGGAATATTATGTGGTTAGACGGAATGTATTTATTACCACTAATAATATTAGGAATAGAAAATATAGTTAACAAAAATAACGGAGTAATCTATACTATAACCCTTTCTATTATGCTACTAACAAACTACTTTATTGCATATATGATATGTATATTTTCTTGTATTTATTTTATTTCATACTTAATTATTAAAACTAATAAAAAAAATTTTAAAAAAATATTAAAAAAAATATTTAAATTTACTATTTGTTCACTACTAAGCGGTTTATTAACCGCTTGGGCACTTATCCCAATGTTTGAAGCGCTAAGAACAACAAATGCTACTATGGGTACAATACCAACAGAACAATATTATGCATTTACTTTTATAGAATTTTTAAAAAATCACTTAACAGGAGTAACATCAACAGTATTTGCTTCTGGAATTTCAAATAGTCCAAACGTATCATGTGGTATTTTATCTATAGGGCTATTCATACTATTTATTTTAGATAAAAAGACAACTATAAAAAGAAAAATAATATATACATTAATGATTATAATACTATTATTATCTTTCTATATAGCACCATTAGACTATATATGGCACGCATTCCATGTTCCTAACGACTTACCATATAGATACTCATTTATTTATTCATTTGTACTTATAATAATTTGTTCTTATTCACTAAAAAATATTAAAGAAACTTCATTTATAAAAGTATTAATTTCCTTTATAATTTGTATATTACTAATAACTTTCGTATATAAAACAAATTACAATAATATAACTAACAATATGATAACATTAAACTACTTATTAATAACAACTTACTTTTTAATATATACTTTATATCACTTCTACCCAAAATTCAAAAAAATTTCTACACTATTATTTCTAATAATATGCTCTTTAGAATGTATTATAACTGTTAATCATAATTGGAATATATTACAATATATAGATGAATTTTACGAAACTTATGATAATATAAATTCAAGTATAAAATTAATTAATAAAAAAGATGATGAACTATTTTATAGAACAGAAAAAAATAATATATTAACATTAAATGATGGCGCTTGGTATAACTACTATGGACAAACCACTTTTTCTTCAATGGCATATAATAACATTGCACAACTAAACTATGATTTAGGACAACCAGGAAACGAAATAAATAGTTATTACTATAAACAAAATACTCCTATATATGATTTAATGTTTAATATAAAATATACCATAGGTAATAACTTAGATAATAAAAGATATAAATTAGAACTAAATCAAAATGGTATAAAAACTTATAAATTTAACTATACAACTGGTTTAATGTTCGGAGTAAATAATACTATTAAAAACTGGAATAACAATTATATAAACCCAATGGAATATCAAAATGACTTTATAGAATACACAACAAATATAGAAAATACTCTATATAGATTAACACTAAAAGATAAAGAAATAATATTAACAAACAATGATGAAACATTAGTTAAATATTCTTATGTTAATGAATTTGAAAACATATACATATATGCTAGTAGCCCACAAATAAATTATATACTAATAAATAATAAACTATATTATAAAAATAATGTTGATATTAACAAAATTTCATTACAATTAAATAAAAATATTGAAGAATATCATAACTATGATGAAACTTATATTATAAATGAAATAACTAATAATGAAACATTTGATATATATATTAGTTTTAAAAATTATCTTTACGAAGAAGCAGATATTTATACTATAAATAATGAAAAATTTTTAAAAGCATATAACATATTAAAAAATAACGAAATAAAATTAAATAAATTTAGTGAAAATAAAATAAATGGTAATATAATTTTAAAAAATAATACAAGTATTTATACATCTATTCCTTATGATAAAGGTTGGAAAGTATATAGTAATAATAAACCTATAAATACATATAAAATTAATGATTCACTACTTGGTTTTGACTTAAATAAAGGAAATAATAATATAGAATTAAAATATATGCCAAATAATTTAGATTTAGGTTTAAGTATAAGCATAACAGCGCTTATAGGTTCTATAGCATACTTAATAATTAAGCATAAAAAAATTAATCATCAATAAGATTAATTTTTTTTGTAAATAATTTTTTTACATTTTTATTAGGCATTAATATTTCAAAATCATTAATAGTATTAAATTCAAATACTTTAGTAGCCCTATCTAATTTTTCTCCGTCAATACACCACGCTTTTTTAGGATATTGTTCAAATTCAAATTTCACCCTACTAGCTCTATAAAACTCTATACCACTTACATTATTTGGATCATTATCTATAAGTAACCTTAAAGCCTTTATAATACTTCTTCTAGTAGGAAAATTACATAATAATAATTCAAACTGATTATCATCTAACTTAACATCTTTATAAAACATATTTATTCCTGCAATACGATTAGCATTACTAATTAATATAAAAGAAAAATACCCAGTTTTAACAATACCATTAACTTCATAATTAACTCTATAAGATTTTATTGGTCTAAAAAAGTCTTTAACTCCTTCAATTAAATATGCTAAATAACCAAATTGTTTTTTTAAATATCTAGGAGTATCATATGCAATATTGATAAATTTACCTAACCCGGCAACATAAACAAATGGACGACCATTTACAGAACATATATCAATTCTTTTCTTATGACCTTCCATTAATAATTTTAAATTATGTTCAAAATTTTTTCCATACCCAAACATAGTACCAACATCATTAGTTGTACCAATAGGAATATTTGCAACTAAAAGTCTAGTTTTTCTTTGCATATTACCAGTAACTACTTCATTGAATGTTCCGTCACCACCAACACTAATAACTAAGTCACATACATCTAAATGGCTAACTATTTCTTTAGCATGTCCAGCATATTTTGTAGGTATAATTTTTAAATTATAGCCATAAGTTGGCAATATTTTTTTAGCACTTTTTAAATTTTCTTCATTCATAGTATGTCCACTATTAGGATTATATATCATTATACAACTTTTCATATATTGCATCACCACACAAAAATTTTATCAAAAACAAATAAAAAAGTCCAATAAAAAAGTAAGCAGATTATGTACTTACTATATTTTTAGATTATAACATTTTTATAACTTAGAAAATAAATTTTATTTTACAATTTATACCTATACAATTTTTATAACTTTTTTACCAATTTTGATACAACTGAACGAGGATTATCACCTATAAACCCTAATTCCGCTTAGCCTAAATCAAAAATGTCCGTAAATTAGTTTACAGTGTACGGATTTTCAAGAGTTCCATCTCCACCAGTTATTTGAACACTAGATTTCAGAAAAACTGCGGGACGGAACGAGAGGTCGAAGTTCACAATGCCGCTGCTGCTCAAAGTGCCATTGTAGCTCACGTTGAATGCGTTATCGAGGTTGCTGCTGAAGTAGCTAGGCGACAAAGACCAAAAAAATAAAATATTATCTCGTTGATATTGATTTAACAAATAATAATTATGGTTAGAACTTGCGTGTTTTCCTCCTGCATAGACTATTTCATCTGCTGTTAATGTTCCTACATACATGTCTGTATTATCTGCAAACTTACTCATATTTGTTCCATTACATTTTAATGTTGGTTCTTTTGTTGTTTTTCCATCTAAACGAACATATGAATCATAATAGAACGTTGTATTCTTAACTTGGTTATCTAATATTTTTTGACTAGTTAATGGTGTTGAATTATCACTTTTGGTTGCATAAGCTTTATCATTTAAACACCAGTCTCCTGCTTTTAAATAAGATAAGTAACTTGATAAAGGTCCTGTTTGAAAATTCTTAAATGCATATGCCATTGATGAAGTATTATCTGTCCCACCATTTAAATAGTTCATTAAATCTCTTGTACTTGAATTTTGTGTACCATCACTTGCAGTTAATGTATTTGCGGCATATTCTGTATACCCAAAATTACCAGTTTTAGTAGTACCTCCTGTTGTTGTTGGTATATCCCAGTTACCGTTACTTGTAGCACAAGTACTATCTTGGTCTTCTAGTATTAATTTTGTACTTCCATCTCCATTAATACGAACTATTCTCCAACACATTCCTGCAAAGTTTACATAATTATCTTCTACTCCTCCTCTATAGTAATAACTTGTTCCATAATCATCGTTTGTAGTAGCTAATACTTTTTCTGTACTTTCTTTTTGTTGTTGTATACTTGCATATTTTATTGATGTTGTTGTTACTTCTGATGTTATTGTTGATACTTTATATAAAGAATACATATTTGTTGTTGATGATATTGTACTTGTACTCCAATATGCATATTTTCCTACTATTTTACTTGCTTCTGTTGATGTAAAACTACCTTTTGATATTGTTGTTGGTTCAATCAATGTAAATTTTCCAGTAT
>CALVZA010000009.1 GCA_944372415.1 uncultured Bacilli bacterium | reverse complement strand
TTCAATTCTCTTATTTGGATCTAATACAAGATTAACAGGTAATTCTTTATTATCTTTAATCATTTTATTTAAAGAATTAATATATTCCTTTACCTTATCCATGGTGTTATTAGAACCAAATCTTTCTTTTAGTTTTTTATCATCTCCCAATAATTCATGAGTAGTAGAAGTTCTTTTTCCATCCAATCTTGTATAATCTTTTATTATTGAATATGTTACATGTCCGTTTTTAGCGGTTACTTTTTTTAATCTCATGTGTATCACTACCTTTATGGCTTAATTATATCATAGTACATGTACAGTACGCAAGTATAAAAAATAAAAAATCTAGAATTTATCTAGGTTTATGAGATGTTTTTTGGAGAAAGTGTCAAAGATGGGATATGAATAATTTATAATATTTTTTTATTTCTTGTTTATTTTTTATTAATATGATATTATTTACTCGGTGGTGCCTCGTGAATAATTTAGTACTTGCTTATTTGGGAGATGCAGTATATGAACTTTGGATTAGAGAATATCTAATTAATAAAGGATTTTCAAAAGTTAATGACTTACAAAATGAAAGTTTAAAATATGTGAGTGCTAAAAGTCAGTGTTTACATTTGAATAGGATGCTTAATGAAAAATTTTTAAGTGATGAAGAGATAGAAATTGTTAAACGTGGGAGAAATATGTCTAGTCACGGTAAAAAAAATGTTGATATTATTACTTATAAAAAAAGTACTGGATTAGAATGTTTAATAGGAAGTTTAAAAATAAATAATAATATTAATAGAATTAACGAGATAATGAATTTTATTGTAGGTGATTAAATGAGAGTTACAGGTAAGAATGTTTTTAATGAATTAGATATTAAAAATATAAGAAGAGTATATTTAAGTAATAATTTTAAAGATAAAAATATTATTGATTTTATACAAAAAAATAATATTAAATATGTTCTTAGTGAACAAAAAGTATTAGATAATATGTTAAAAAATAATCAAGGTATAATAATTGATATAAATGATTATGAATATAAAAATATAGATATAATAGATGATAATTTTGTTATTATTTTAGATCATTTAGAAGATCCTCATAATTTTGGGGCTATTATTAGAACAGCTGAAAGTATGGGGATAAAAAATATTATTATTCCTAAAGATAGAAGCGTTGTAGTTAATGAAACTGTTATGAAATGTAGTGCTGGTACTTTAAATCATGTTAATATTATACAAGTTGTGAATTTAGTAAATGCAATAAATTATTTAAAAGAACGTGGTTTTTTTATATATGGAGCAGAGGCTGATGGCCTAAATTATAAAAGCGTTAATTATTCAGAGAAAAGATGTTTAGTAGTAGGTAGTGAAGGAAAAGGAATTAGTCATATTGTTAGAAAAAATTGTGATGAGATTATATCTTTACCTATGAGAGGACATATAAATAGTTTAAATGCAAGTGTAGCTGCTGCTATATTAATTTATGAAATGGGGGATTAGATGGATTATCCTGATAATGAACTTACTTATTTATTAAAAGATAATAATGAATTTGCACAAGATATTCTCTATGAAAAATATAAATTTATAATTAATTCAGTTTTAAGTAAATATAAAAGAGTTTTTTATGCTTTAAATATTGATTCAGAAGAAGTAAGACAAGAGGCTAATTTGGCATTTAGTTATGCAATTTATAATTATGATGAAAATAAAACTGCTAGTTTAAATACTTTTATAACTTTATGTGTTGAAAGAAAAGTTAGAAGTATTATAAAAAGATATGAAACTGTTAAAAATAGAGTTTTAAGTGATACAATATCTTTAAATAATACAAGTGATGAATTAGTTTTAGAAGATATTATTGGTGATGAAACTTATGAACCTTTAAAAACTATAGAAAATATTGATACGTTAAAATATCTTAATAATAGTGTTAAGAATTTATTATCTAATAATGAATTAGAAGTTTATAATTTAATGATAAAGGGACTTAATTATCAAGAAATTGCTAATTTTTTAAATAGAACTCCTAAACAAATTGATAATTGTATTCAAAGAATTAGATTAAAAATCAAAAAAATTGAATAATATTTATTGCAAGTAAATATTATTTGTGTTATATTATGTTTGTACACGAAAGTGTTTTTTTAATACAATAATTTTGAGGTGTAAAAATGGTTAAAACAAATGAAAATAATGGTAATAATAAAAGTTTTTATCAAGAAGTAAAAGGTGAATTAAAGAAAGTTAAATGGCCTACAAAAAAAGAAATGTTAAAGTATGCAATTTCTACTTTAGTTTTTGTAATTATGTTTGCATTATTTTTTATAGGAATAGAAAGTTTATTTGCTTTTATTAAGGGGTTGATTAAGTAATATGGAAAAATTGTGGTATGTTGTAAATACTTATAGTGGACATGAAAGTAAAGTTCAAGAAAAATTATTAAATCGTGCTCAAACTATGGGATTTCAGGATTATATTTTTAGAGTTGTAGTACCTGAAGAAACTGTAACAGAAACTTTAAAGGATGGTTCTACTAAAGAAAAGAAGAAAAAGATGTTTCCAGGTTATATTTTAGTTGAAATGATTATGACTGATGAGGCTTGGTATGTAGTTCGTAATACTCCTGGTGTTACTGGGTTTATTGGTTCTAGTGGAAAAGGTGCAAAACCTACACCTTTATTACCTCAAGAAATTGATAAGGTATTATCAAGTATGGGTATGACTAGAATGGATGTAGATAAAAATTTAGTTGTCGGTAATAAGGTTAATATTACTGATGGTCCATTTAAAGGAATGCTTGGTACTATAGATAGTATAGATATTGAAAATAGTACATTAACTGTATTAATAGATTTATTTGGTCAAGAAACCCCTGTTGAAGTTGAGTTAAGTCAAGTAATTGCAGAATAGTAAAAATACGATTGAAATATATCGTTTTTTAAATTATATATTATATAAAATTTGTTTGCATATAAATTATTAGTATGCTATAATACGTCTAGAGCGAAAGCTCCTTGCTTAAATAAATTAAGCCGAATAGACCAAAAGGAGGTGTGGTATGAACAAATATGAAATTATGTTCATTTTAAAATCTAATGAAGGAGACGCTATTAAGAATGAAGTTTCTGAATTAAAGGCTATTATCACTGATATGAAAGGTGTTATAACTGATGAAAAAGAAATTGGAAATAGACAATTAGCATATCCTATAAAAAAAGAATTAAATGGATATTATTATGTAATTAATTGTGATGCTGATAAGGAAACAATAGCAGAATTTGATCGTAAGGCTAGAATTAATGAAAACGTTATTAGACATTTAATAATTAGATTAGATGAGGAGTAATAATGAATAGTGTTATATTAGTTGGAAGATTAACTAGAGATCCAGAATTACGTACTACTCCAAATGGAATTGCAACTTGTCAAATTAGTGTTGCAGTAAATGGAATTCCAAATGCTAATGGAGATAGAACTACAGATTTTATAAATGTAGTAGTTTGGAGAAGACAAGCAGAAAATGTTTCAAAGTATTGTTCTAAAGGAAGCCAAGTTGGTGTACAAGGTAGAATACATACTAGAAGTTATGATGCATCAGATGGATCTAAAAGATATGTAACTGAAGTAGTTGCAGATAATATTACATTCTTAGGAAGTAGTAATAGAGGCAATTCACAATATAGTGATGTAATGCCAGATTATAATACAGTAAGTCAACAACCAAGTATGAATGAAACTACTGATCTAGTCGATGATCCATTTAAAGATTTTGGAAGTGAAGTAGTTCTTAGTGATGATGACTTACCATTTTAAGGAGGATAGAAATGGCTGAGTTTTATAGAAAAAAGAAAAAAATATGTCAAATGTGTGCTGGTAAAAGCGTTGATTATAAAGATGTAAATATTGTTACAAAATATATTAATGAAAAAGGTAAAATTATGCCAAGACGTATGACTGGTGCTTGTGCTAAACATCAAAGACATATTGCAATGCAAATTAAAAGAGCTAGATTTATGGCTTTAATACCATTTGTTAAATAAGAGTACTTACGTACTTTTTTTTGATATAAAAAAATGTTATAATAATTTTATGAATTTTGGGAGGTTAACAATGAAAGTTATATTACTTAAAGATGTTAAAAAACAAGGTAAGAAAGACGATATTATAGAAGTAAGTGATGGATATGCTAATAATTATTTAATAAAAAATAAATTAGCTATTAGATATACTGAAGGTAGTAAGAATAGATTAAATCATGATTTAGAAAAAATAAAAAAAGAAGAAGATAAATTGGTTAAAGAATTAGAAGAATTAAAAGAAAAATTGGAAAAAGAAAAAATTGTTTTTACTGTTAAATCAGGTAAGGATGGACGTATATTTGGAACTATTAGTAGTAAACAAATAACTGATTATTTAAAGAAATTAGGTTATAATATTGATAAAAAAGCGATTATTATGGATCATATAATTGATACATTAGGAACACATAAAGTAGTTGCTAAAGTTCATAAGAAAGTGAGTATTGAGCTAACAGTTGTAGTTTGCTAGAATATAATTAGTTGAAGAAACTTTGAATTTATAATGAAGGAATTTGAAAATTTTGTAAAAGTAGTGCTTTTATTATTTTTGATATTAATAAAATGTAAAAAATTCCTAATATTGTGTAGAAAATATATTTGATTATAAATTTTCTATATATGGTTGTTATTTAATTGCTCAAAATGTTTATTCAAATGATGAAGTTAAGGAAGTGATATTTATGGTGGAAAGAAAATTGCCTCAAAATTTAGAAGCAGAAATGTCTATATTAGGTTCTTGTTTTTTAAGCAGTTATGCTTTAGATAAAGTTTGTGAAGAAGTAACTAGAGATATGTTTTTTAGTGAGGCTAATAAGATAATATTTGATGCCGTTTATGAACTTCATCAAAATAAAGTACCATTAGATACTACAATGTTAGTTAATGAAATAGAAAAAAAGAATAATATTAATTTAATTGGTGGGTTAGAGTATTTAAGTGAAGTAGTTGATTCTGTTATTACTGCTGCTAATATAGATTATTATATTGATATAGTTAGAGAAAAGGCTTTAAGAAGAAGTTTAGTTGAAGTAAGCACAAGTATTACTACAAGTGCATTTGATGAAGAAACTGATACAAATGATATAATAGATAATGCAGAAAAAAAAATATTTAGTGTAACCAAGGCTAGAAAAGCGGGAGAATTTAAAAATATTGTTGATGTTATGAAATCAACACAGTCTCGTTTGGAAGATTTGGCAAAAAACGATAAAGAAATAACAGGTATTGCTACAGGGTTTTATGATTTTGATAAATTAACTAGTGGTTTACATGAAAATGAACTTATCATAATTGCTGCTCGTCCTGCTATGGGAAAAACTGCTTTTGCAGTAAATTTAGCGGTTAATGCTGCTATTAGTTCAAAGAAGAATGTTGCTTTATTTAATTTAGAAATGAGTGCAGAACAATTAGCAATGCGTATGATTTCTGCTCAAGGTGGAATAGATCAAAATAAGTTAAAAACAGGTAGATTAGAACATAGTGATTGGAAAAAAGTAAATGAAGCAATGAGTGAATTATCTGATACTAAACTCTTTATAGAAGATGCATCTGGAATTAGTGTATCAGAAATTCGAGCTAAATGTAGAAGGCTTGCTACACAAGACGCAGGTTTAGGTTTAGTAGTAATAGACTACTTACAATTAATTGAAGGTAGTGCAAAATATGCTGGTAATAGACAACAAGAAGTTTCTGAAATTTCAAGATCACTTAAAACTATGGCAATGGAATTACGTGTGCCAGTTGTTGCATTAGCACAATTATCTCGTAGTGTTGAACTTAGAGAAAATAAAAGACCAATTATGAGCGATTTAAGGGAGTCTGGTTCTATTGAACAAGATGCAGATATAGTAGCTTTTTTATATAGAGATGATTATTATAATAAGAGTGCTCAAGAACAAACAAATATTAGTGTTACTGAACTTATTGTAGGAAAGCATCGTAATGGTAATACTGGTACGATTGAGTTATTGTTTGAAAGGAATATGAGTAATTTTAGAAATTACATAAAAAGAGATCAAGAAAGTTAAGGTGAATAAATGAATACGTTTAATAAAATTATGGGGGTAAGTTTTACTATCTTAATTGGTATTATTGTATTCTTTATGGGTGTAAAAACAAAAATGGAAGGGAACCCTAATAGTATTTATCAAGTTTATTTAAATGGTGAAAGTATAGGTTTAATAGAAAATAAACAAGAACTATTAGATTTAATTGATAAAGAGCAAGTAGAAATAAAAGAAAAATATAATGTTGATAAAGTTTATCCTCCAAGTGGATTAGATATACAAGATGTTGTTACATATGATACTAATATAAGTTCTGCAACAAGCGTATATGAAAAAATAAAACACGAAGAACCTTTTACAGTAAGTGGGTATCAAATAACTATTAATTATGATAATGAAAAAGATGATAGTAGTGAAAATAAAAAAGATGAACCTGATACAAAGGAAGAAAAGAAAGAAGTAAAAAAAGCAGTTAAAATGAATGTTTTAAAAAAATCTGATTTTGAAGAAGGTTTCTATAATACTATTGCAGCTTTTATAGGTAGTGAAACTTTGGATAAATATAAAAATGGAACTCAAGTTGAAGTTAAAGATACTGGTTCAACAATTGAGAATGTTTATTGGAATGAAGATATTAAAATAAAAGAAGCTTATTTAAGTACAGAAGATTATATTTACACAAATAGCGATGATATAAGTAAGTATTTATTATTCGGAACTTTAAATGATGGAGAAAAATATACTGTACGTGATGGTGATGATATATCGAGTGTTGCAGAAGCTAATAATTTAAATGTTGATGAATTTTTAGTTGCTAATCCAGAATTTACAAGTGCAAATGTATTATTAACTGCTGGACAAGAAGTTAATACTGCTTTAATAGATCCAGTAGTAAGTATCGTTTATGAAGAAGAAAAGATTGAGGATGTTGAGGTTCCTTTTGAAATAGAATATCAAGATGATGATACTAAATATAAAGGGACATATGAAACTATTCAAGAGGGAGAAAATGGACAAACTCGTGTTACTGAAAAAATTCAATATATAAATGGTGAAATACAAGGTTTATATATTACAAATAAGACAGAATTAACTCCTGCAGTTAAAAAAATAGTTAAACGTGGTACTAAGGCTAATAGTTATAGTCAAGGTGGTTACCAGTTCTATGATGTTAGTTTTACAAATGATGCTTGGCAATGGCCAACTATAACTCCTTATGTTATAACAAGTAGATTTGCATATCGTTGGGGATCTTTACATAAGGGAGTTGATATTTCTGGTTGTGGGTATGGTTCTCCTATTTATGCTGTTGGAGACGGAATAGTTGTTGAAACAGGTTATCATTCAAGCATGGGATATTATGTTTATTTACAACATTCTAATAATTACTATTCTATTTATATGCATTTAGCAAAATACAGTGTAAGTGTTGGACAAACCTTGTCGCGTGGTCAACAGTTAGGAACAATGGGAAATTCAGGTTTTTCAACGGGTACACACTTGCATTTAGGAGTCTCAATTGGTTATCCTTATGAAGGTGGTAAATTCATTAATCCTTGTGGGAGTTTGTTCTCATGTTAGTAAGTGTATTAGCAAGTGGTTCTAAAGGTAATAGCACATTAGTTCAAACAAAAAGTTTAAACATTTTAATAGATGCTGGTATGAATTTAAAATATATTAAAGATAGATTAGCAGAATTTGAACTTACTCCTAAAGATATTAATTATATATTTTTAACTCATACACATAAAGATCATGTAGGAGCTTTAAAGTTTTTTCTAAAACAGTACAATCCTGTAGTGTGTATAGGTAAAAAAATGTATTATGATTTAGATTATTTAGATAGCTATGATAATGTTTTATTATTAGATAATAATTTAGAATTAGAAGATATATCCGTTGATATAATAAAAACTAGTCATGATGTTAGTGAGTCATTAGGTTATATTTTTACGAGTGATAATTCTTCTTTAGTATATATTACCGATACAGGGTATATAAATAATAAATATTTTAATAAATTATATAATAAAAGTATGTATATTATAGAAAGTAATCACGATGTAGAAATGTTAATGCACGGAAAATATCCACCTTGGTTAAAAATAAGAGTATTAGGTGATAAAGGACATTTATCTAATAAATCATCATCTTTTTATCTATCTAAATTAATTGGTAATAAAACCAATTATGTTGTACTAGCTCATTTAAGTCAAGAAAATAATACTGAAGAAATTGCTGTTAGTACTTTAAAAGATACATTAAAAGAATATGAAGTAGATTTTAACAATATATATGTTGCTAAACAGAATGAAAAAACGGAGAATTTTGTTATATGATAAAAGTAATATGTGTTGGTAAACTTAAAGAAAAGTATTTAATTTCTTTAGTCGAAGATTATTTAAATAGAGTCAATAAGTATCATAAATTAAATATTATTGAAGTTAAAGACAGTAATATAAATGATGAAGCATTGGAAATAAGTAAATATATTAATAATAAAGATTATATTGTTATTATGGATATAAATGGAAATAAATTAAATAGTATAGAATTTAGTAAAAAAATTGATAATTGGTTAATGAATTACGGTAATATTACTTTTATAATAGGTGGTTCTGATGGAATTCATAGTTCTATTAAAAATCTTTCTAATTATAGTTTATCTTTTAGTGATATGACTTTTCCTCATGGGTTATTCAGAGGATTTTTAATAGAACAGATATATAGAAGTTTTAAAATAATTAATAATGAAAGTTATCATAAATAGTGAGGTTATAAGTATGCATATAGGTAATGACTGGGACATAGTTTTAAAAGATGTTTTTGAATCTGATGATTTTAGAAATTTAATTATTAGAGTAAATGAAAAATATAAAAAAAGCACATGTTTTCCATTAAAACAAGAAGTTTTTAATGCAATTAAATTAACACCGTATAAAGATGTAAAAGTAGTTATAGTTGGACAAGATCCTTATCATGGAGTTGGAGAAGCACATGGTTTATCATTTAGTGTTTTATGTAAAAAATTACCACCTAGTTTACAAAATATATATAAAGAATTATATGATGATTTAAAGCTAGAACCAAGTAATAGTGGTAATTTAACATGTTGGGCTAACGAAGGTGTATTATTATTAAATAGCGTTTTAACTGTAGAAAAAGATAAACCTGCTAGTCATAAAGATTTAGGATGGCAAGATTTTACTGATGAAATAATAAAACGTATAGAAAAAAAAGATGATGTAGTTGTTTATATTTTATGGGGAAACTTTGCAAAAAGTAAAAAAACATTAATTACTAATCCAAAACATTTTGTTATTGAAAGTGCTCATCCAAGTCCTTTTAGTGCTAGATATGGTTTTTTTGGTAGCAAACCATTTTCTAGATGTAATAAAATATTAACTGATAATGGTCTATCTCCTATAGATTGGAGAGTAAAAAATAATACTTGATTTAGGTATTATTTTTTTATATAATTTAATTAAGGTAAAGTGTTCTATTTATGAAAAAATTAAATAATTTTTTTATATATGAAAGGAGTGGATTTCATGAATAGAAGACAAAAAATAATAGTAAGTGTAACAGGAATATTTATAGTACTATTAATATTAGTAGGATTAACTTATGGATATTTCTTAACACGTATACAAGGAAATACAAACGATAAAAGTATTAGTGTAACAACTGCTAATTTAGCAGTTGTATATGGAGATGGAAATGGAGTAATAACAGGAGATAAAATACAACCAGGAGAAATATTAGATACAAAAACATTTACAGTAACAAATGAAGGAAATGAAAAGACAGAATATGTAGTAAT
>CALVZA010000008.1 GCA_944372415.1 uncultured Bacilli bacterium | reverse complement strand
GTAACTATTCAGACATTAAATAGATAATTATTAATAAATTGTCTATTTTTTTGATGTTGATAAATATAACTTTAATAACAACTTTTAATAGTTATCCACAAAATGACTTTATTCTATTGTTTAATTTTTATTTTATTGAGAAAATTAGTTTAGAAAGATAAGTGATTTATATGATGACATCTAATTATTACAATAAACTTTATAACGATTATGAAAAAACACAAGAAAAATTAGATGCTGTTTTAGATGAACTTTCATCTATTCGTAAAGAACATAAAAAAGAATTAAATAATCTTAATGCTACTATAAAAGAACTTAATAAAAAATTAGATGATGCTAATAAATTAAATAAAAAATTACAAAATGAAATTGATAGGCTTAAAAATCAAAATAACAAAAATTCTTCTAACTCATCTAAACCTTCTAGTACTGATATAGTTAAACCTAAAAAGACTGGTGCAAATTTATATAATTATAGAGTAAAATCAGATAGAAAAGTCGGAGGTCAATTAGGACATACTGGTCATAATCTATCAAAAAAGAAAATAGAAGATTTAATAAATAATAAAAAAGTTGAGGTAAGAATATTTAAACATACTATTAAAGGCAATCCAAGACAAAATAAAAAAGTTAAATACGTTATTGGTATTGATATTAAACCATATATTGAAAAACATATTTTTAAGTATGATGAAAATTTTAAGGATACTTTACCTCAACAATTTTATACAGATGTAACATATGATAATAGTATAAAAGCATTAAGCGTAGAACTAGGTTCTTATAATGTGGTTGCCTATGATAGATTGTCAGATTTTTTTAACGTTATAACAAATGGTATATTAAATATTTCTAATGGAACATTAGTTAATTTTAATAAAGAATTTAGTGTTAAATCGAAAAAAACTGTTGAAAATATTACTAATAATATTATGAATAGTAAAAATTTAAATACTGATGAAACAACAACCAAATTTGGAAATAAGAATATCTTTGTTAGAAATTATAGTACAGATACTGATGTATTATATAAACCACATTTACATAAAGGTCATAAACCAATATTGGAAGATAATATACTTCCAGTATATTGTGGTGGAATAATGGGCGATCATGATACTACTTTGTATTCATATGGAACAAAAAGATATGAATGTAATATTCATTTAGGAAGATATTTAGAAGAAATAATACAAAATATAAAATATATAACATGGGCAAAACAAATGAAGAGATTTATATTTGAATTAAATAAAGATAGAAAAGATTATATAAAAAAAGGCCTTGATAAATTTAGCCAAAAACAAATAATTGATATTGAAAATAGATATGACGAAATATTAAAACTTGCAATAAAAGAAAACGGGACAATCAAATCTACATATTATAAAGAAAAAGCAAATGCTTTATATAGAAGATTAAAAAAATATAAAGAAAATCATTTGTTTTTTATAAAGGATTTTAGTGTTAGATTTGATAATAATATAAGTGAACAAGATTTAAGAGTATATAAAATTAAAACAAAAGTATCAGGATGTTTTAGAAGCACGAATGGTGCTGAGTATTATTCAAATATACTAAGTATAATAAAAACTTCAATCAAACGACAAATTAATCCATATGATGCAATATGTAAAATATTTAATAATGAAGAACTATTTGCAAACTAAAACAAGAACAGCAAAACTGTTCTCATTTTATGTGTCTAAGTCTGAATAGTTACAAAAAAGTATTATTTATTTACTTAGTATTATCGTTTCAAAACTATTGGAAGCAATATGGATTATAAAAGTAATATTTAAAAAACACAGACTTAATTACCTATCTTTTGATTGAACTCTAACTTTTTTATTGTAAAATATGTATATTTTGTTTGCATTTTATAAACTTTTTTGATAAAATCAATATTGTATTTAAGGAAGGAGCGAAATTATGCCTAATATAAAAAGTTCTAAGAAATCAGTAAAACAAGATATAAAAACAACTATAGCTAATAATGCTTATACTGCTAAAGTAAAAAACTCTAGTAAAAAAGTTGAAAAAGCTATAATTAATAAAGATAAAGAATTAGCCAATACTGAACTTAAGAAATTTATTTGTAACATTGATAAAGCTTGTTCAAAGGGATTAATAAAGAAGAATACTTGCGATAGACAAAAAGCAAGATTAAATAAAAAAGTAAAAGAAATGGACAATTAATCATTTCTTTTTATTTTATATTTTGTTATTATTAGAATAAGGTGATATTTAATGAGAAAAACATTAAGTTTAATTATATGTATATTAATAAGTTTATTAGTATTATTTAATATAGATACGTTATCTGATTATTTGGCTAATTTTTTAACAGATGAAAAAAGAGTTAATGTAGCAAGTCCTAATAATTATTATAAAAATTATGATTTTAAATTTGTACAAGAAAGTCGAGACTATGTACCTTATAGTTATCAAGGATTATTAAATGTTATTTATTCTACATTAAATAATGGTTGGGATACTTTTACTTTTTATTGTCCTAGTGAATATACTGACTGTTTAAAAGATGTTAGTAAAATTAGTAAAGATACTACTCTTTTATCAAATATAAATAATTATGTTCATCCTTATAATAATTATTCTAAAATTGGAATAATTTCTTCTACTACTGGAGAAGTAACAATAAATGTTACAAAGTTATATAGTGATAAAGATATAGATAAAATTAATAGTGGTGTTGATGAAATATTAACTAAAGAGATTACTAATGATATGGACGATGATGATAAGTTATTAAAAATTCACGATTATATAATAAATAATACTAGATATGACATTAATAAAGTTAATGATGCTTCTTACACTGCGTTAGGTCCTTTATTTAATGGTACTGCTGTTTGTAGTGGTTATGCTGATTTAATGGCTATATTTTTAAGTAAGTTAGGTCTTAAAAATTATAAAGTAGCAAGTAATACTCACGTATGGAATGCCGTTTTAATAAATGGCGAATGGTTACATATTGATCTTACTTGGGACGACCCTATTACAAAAGATTCTGAAGTAGATACTTTACAACATGACTTTTTCTTAGTTAATACAGAGAAACTTTTAGAATTTGATACTAAAGATCATAAATTTGATTCTACAATTTATCAAGAGCTGAGATAAACCATTTAGGTTTATTTTTTTTATAATAAATTATAATATTTCTTATTATTAAAGTTATTGGAGTTGCTATTATCATACCTATTATACCAAAGAAGTGTCCGAATACTATTACTCCTATTAAAATATATACAGGATTTAAATTAACGTTTTTACTAACTATAAGAGGCTGAACTATATTATTTTCTATTAATTGAACAACTATAATAGTTATAGTTACTATTAAAGACATTCTAAAACTTTTAGTTAAACCTATTAGTATTGCTGGTACACCACCTATATATGGACCTATATATGGAATAATATTTGTTATAGCACAAAATAATGCAAATAAAATTGGACTAGATAAACCTATAATACTAAATGCTATAGATAATATTATAAACATAAATAATGTATCTAATAAAATACTTCTTATATATAATCTTAAATCTTTACTTATATTATGTCTTAATTTATAAGGAATAAATTTAAAATAACTTTTATTTTCTTTTTTTATTAGGAAAAAGAAACCAAATATCATACTATATGCTATATTCATAGTTATACCTACTATATTATTTAAACAATCATTCATATTTTTTAAATTAGAAGTTATTAAATCTTTTATATTTAAACTTTCATAAATATTATATAAATATTTATTGTGAATAATATAATATTTTATAATTGGTATCATTTTCTTTGATTCACTAATTATTAAAGGTATTAAGTTAAAAAGAATAAATATTATTAAACCAATAAATAATAAATATATTGCTATAGTAGTTACTACTCTATTAAAGTTAATTTTATCTACTATTGGTTTTAATACCCACGATAAAACATATCCAAAAAATAATGGACTTAAAATAGATATAAAAATACAACATATACCTGTTAGTTTTAATATTCTAATAATATATATACTTACTAAGAATATTAATAACATAATTAATATATTTAAATAATTTTTCTTCATATTTTTATTATCTATATTTTTTTAATAAAATATACTTAAAAAAAAGAAATACTAAAAAAAAGATAATAATATTAGTGAAGGGCCTAGAAAGGAATAAGATATGTTTAATATATTTAAATATTTATTTTTAAAAATAAAGTTTTATATTTTAACATTTTAGTAAGGGATTTTATTTATGTGGAAATTAATTTTAAAAGTAGTTGTTTATACAATAAGTTTATTTTTATAGAATAAAATTTAATTTTATTAATATAATGTAATAGTTAAGTGGAGGATGAAAATATGATAAATAAACAAAGTTTATGGTTTTTAACACTTTTTAGTATTATTTTAGTATTAAGTGTATATTATATTGCAATGCCTAATAATACTTTAGCAACAATAAAGGAAAATAGTAATACAACAGAAACTATAAGTATAGAAGAAACTGATGCTTTAGCCGCTTTAAGAGTAGAAAGTGATGAAGAGTTAGAAACTACTATGAGCGAGTTACAAAGTGTGTTATTAAATGAAGAGGCAACTTTGGAAGAAAAGAATTCAGCCTATGAACGCATTCAAAATATGAACTTGAATAAAGGTAAAGAAGAAAGTATAGAAAAACTTATAAGTGATAATTTTAAATATCAAAGTTTTGTAAAAATAAATAATGATAATATTAGTGTTACTATATCAAAAAAAGATCACGATGTTAAAATCGCTAATCAAATTATTAGAAAAATACAAGAACAATATTCTAATAAAATGTATATAACTGTTAAGTTTCAATAACAAAGAATTTTTTTTCTCATAAAATATATTGAGTAATATTAAAGAAAGAGGATAATATGAAAAATATAATAACAAAAAGAGAAAAAGAAATATTTCAGTTGCTTATTGAAAATAAAAGTACAAAAGAAATAAGTAGTATTTTAAATATTAGTGAAAAAACTGTAAGAAATCATATTTCAAATGTAATGCAAAAATTAGATGTAATAAATAGATCTAATGCTATTATTGAATTAATAAAATTAAATGAAATAAATATTAAAAAACAGTAATTTTGATGTAACTATCGTTTGGAGACATCAAATGAAAAACTAGTTTAAAAAAATCAAGGAACGAATAATTCTTCTAGATCCTTGATTTTTTTATCTTTTAAATTAATTTATTTGAAAATTTTTATTGTTAAAAAACTAATATAGTAAGCATTTTAAATTGAGTTAACAGTCAAATCCTTATAAATTTATTCCTTGAATGAGCTAAATTTCTTCTCATGATGGTCAAAGTGTAATTAATTTTTATATTCTTTTCTCATTTCTATTGGTGTCCATCCATTGTTTGTCCATATTCTAGTATTATTATAAATTACAATTAAGTAGTTTATTATTTCCTGTATATTATTTTCAGTTATTTCTAATCCATAATCTTCTAACATAGGAATTATAACTTCAACAAATGAATGACCTAACTTAAACATGTTTATCATATTAATCATAATAGATTCTATAACATCTTCACTAATTTTATTTTTTCTTAAATACTGTTTAAAATCTTTTCTAGAAGTTGTTTCTTCATAATAAAAAGCATTATTATATTTAAGTAATTCATTTAATTTTATTGGCTTTGTTTTGATTTCTAATTGTCTATTTACTATATCATCTAAAATTGGTTCAAATTTGTTATGCGTTAGTATGCTACTTATAAAATATGAATTATTATCTGTATGTATATGAGATATATTATCGAGTCTTTCACAAAAATATAAAGCATTTGTTGATACATCCATAAAATCATCTTTACCATAATAATGACAATAAGAATCTATTAAATCTCCATAAGATACTACTCCATATAATTCAACCATTGATTTTAATAAATTATATATTTTAGTATTTTCATCAATTTTTTTATCAAACTTTGCTAAATTAATTTTTTTAAGTACATTATAAACATCATCAGTTATTGATATATAAAATTTATTATTTCTTCTAAAAATAAATATTATTCCTAACATATAAAGAAAATGATAATTTTCTATGCTTATATAATTATCTTGAATTGTACCTTTATTTTTCATAAGTTTTTTTAATAAATCAAATTCTTTATCTATAAATCTTTCAATAACTTCTGATAATTTATTTTCATTAGTAAGAACATTATAGATAATATCAACAAGTTCACTTTTTCTTTTATTGCTCAACCTATTTATCAAAAATAAATCACCTATATTTTTCAAATCCTTTACTACTAGAGTATCAAGTAATCCTCTTAAATCTTTTACTATTGATGTATTTGCTGCATTTAATAAATTAAATTTTTCTACTTCTTTCATATTTTACTCCCTATATAAACATATTATAATATTATTCATCATAAGCATTTACTGGATCTAAAAACTCTTTCATATTATCTTTTATTTTTTTACATAAAAGTTTATAGTCTTCTACTTTTACATATTCTTTTTCACTCATACATTGATAAAACTTTTTAATACTTGATGAATTTTCTTTAATTAAAGACTTAGATACCCACAAACATTTTCTTATAAACCAATCATTTAAAAATGAATATACATCAAAAATACCATCTTCCATTTTTGTAATTTCATAATAATTCAAGTATTCATTTAAATAAAGTTCAATATTACTTAAATGCTTTTTGATTGTCTTATGTGCTAAGTCTTTTTCTTTTAACCAAGCTTTGAATTCTTGAATATAAACTTCATTTCTTTTTTTATTTTTTTCTAATTCTATCTCATAGTCATTTATATAACTACCCCACTATAACACTTTTCTTCAAATTCAATATTATTATTAATACACCATGATTTTGGCTATATCTTTATATTTGTTTTCTTCTAAAATATTTCTAAATCTATTAAACGTACCTTTTCCTTTAATAAACTTATATAATACTCTTTGTTATAATCTAAATGCCGTAATATTTCATTGGTTTCTTTATTAAAATAACATCTACTTTCCATATTAGCATTTTCTAATACATCTTTTATTTGTTATAAACTAATCATTATATCCTAAACTTCAAAAATAATTAATTTTTTAGATTTCCTATTGATGCAACATATACGCCATCTTCACGTACATATGATAATCCTGCTCCGCTTAAAATAAGTAAAAATGATGGTTCCCCACTTTTTTCAATATCAACTTTTTCTTTAAATTTCTTTAAATTTTTTGCAGCCTCTTCCACTTGCTTTGCACCTAATTTTACTTCAATAGCTCCCCATTTACCATTTTCACATCTTAATATAAAATCCACTTCGAAATCTTTATTATCTCTATAATAAAATAATTCAGCTCCTAAAGAATCAGCATATATTTTTAAATCTCTATAACACATATTTTCAAATATAAACCCAGTAAAATTTAAATCATTTATTAAATCTTCTTTTTTTAATCCCAAAGATGCAATTACTATAGAAGGATCTACTAACTCTATTTTAGGATTAGTTCTTAATTGTATCGACGATCTTAAATTTAAATTTGTAGCAGGTACATATTCTAATACAAATAATTTTTCTAATGTAGTTAAATAATCATCTGCCGTTGGTCTAGATATTTCTTTTTTAAAAATAGTTGACATATCATTTATTATTGTTCTTTTATTTGTTGATGTAGAAACATTTCTACTTACACTTTTTAACAAAGATTCCATCTTTATTTTATCTCTTTCTACGCCATCTACTGTTCTAACATCTTCATTAATTAAACTTTGAACATATTCTTTAGCTACTTTAAACTTATTATCTCCGCTAATATTTAATGACTCAGGCCATCCACCTCTTGTCATAACATTTATAATATCTTCTAATTCAAGACTTGATACGCCTGATATCTCTTTTCCATCAATAATATCTTTTAAAGAAACTAGCCCATTAGAATCTCCTGATTCATATAATGACATAGTTCTCATAAGTAATTTAGAAATTCTTCCAGTTCCTGTATGCATAATTCCATTTTCAAATGGTTTTGCTGATCCTGTCAATATGTATTGACCCTTTTCTCCGGTACGATCAACATTAGTTCTAATTGAATCCCATATGACAGGATACATTTGCCATTCGTCAAATAATCTTGGCTTTTCACCTTCTAAAAATAATGATGGCTTCGTTTCACTAATATTATCATATTGAATTTTTTTATC
>CALVZA010000007.1 GCA_944372415.1 uncultured Bacilli bacterium | reverse complement strand
TAAACAACAAAATAACTAATTAATGTTAATAGTAAAAATTGACATTCTTTTGAATGCCAATTTTTATTTTGCATTAATTTTTTTGTTATTTTTCAAATTATGAACTTTCCTATAAGATAAAAAAAGATATATTATTCTATATCTAATCTATCAATATCATTAACCAAATCCATTTGAGTTTCTAAAATATCTCTTAAACGTCTTTTAAATGTAATTATATTTCTTCTTAATCTTTCTGCTTCATTTCTTGCAGTATCAGCCTGTATCAAAGCATTATTAACTATTCTATCAGCATTTCTTTTAGCATCTTCTATAAGTTGTATAGACTCACTTCTTGCACTGTTTCTTATTTGTTGTCCAGCATCTTCCGCTATCAATAATGCCCTATTAAAAGTAGTCTCTAAATTTTTATAATGCTCTAATTCAGTTTTTAATTTTTCTATTTCTAAATCTTTAGATTTCATATTATTAATCATAGATTCTACTTGTTTAATAACATCATCTATAAATTTATTAACTTCTTCTTTTTTATAGCCATTAAAAGAAGTATTAAATTTTTCCATATAATCACACCCTAATTATCTTAGAAATCTATTTCGCTATCAAATTTAGTTTTACTCTTTTCTTTTTCTTCACCTTCGCTAATCTTGCCTTGTACATTAACATTATTTGGAGTACAAAGATAAATTCCATTACCTAATTTTTGTAAATCTCCTCCTATTGCATAAATAGTTCCGGTTAAAAAATCTATTAATCTTTTGGCTTGATCACTAGTAACTCTTTTTAAATTAACTACTACAGTATTTCTATTTTTTAAGTAATCTGCTATTTGTTGACTCTCAGAATATGCTCTAGGTTCAACAAGTATCATCTTACTTCCACTTTTACTTTCTTCTTCCTTTAATTGTTTATTAGAAACTGTATAAAAATTATTCTCAACAGCACTTTCTTTTCTATCTCCATCATCGAATAAAGCCTTTTTTATACCATCAAATGCCATATTAACTATCCTCCTATGATTACTATTAAAGTATATCACAATATAGATTATTTAGTAAATACTTTTTTTAAAAATAACTTACAATAAATAAGTCATTTTATTCATAATCACTACTTAATTTTGGCATTTCTATTTTATTAGTTAAAAACAATTTTATTATAAATATTATAAAATTAACCACTATCCATATCATAAATATAATACTTGTTAATTGAAATATACTTAACAATAAATCTTGTTCATATATATTTGTTACAGTATTTAAATCAACCGTTATATTTTCCATAGCAATTACATTAATAACAAATAATAATTCTATCACTATTCCAACCCATAAATTTATATTTTTATGAACTATATTATATTTTTTAATAGATATTAATTGTATTATAATAGTAATTATTATCATACTAAAATATTCTATTATAGAAGGAAAATAAGTTATTCTAAATATATTAGTGATATAAACATCTATAATATTAACTAATGGTTTATAATACTCAAAACAGCCATAAATAAGTATTAATAAAATACTTAAAATATATAAAATCTTAGTTTCTTTTTTATTATTACCATATATTAAATCAATTAACATTATTAAAACTAATAATAGTATTAAAAATGTAAAAGAATTATCTTTAATGAAATTAAATATTAAACTTAATTTATTAAATATTGTTGTATCAACCATAAAAACACCACCTTTTATTCTTCACTTATTAATTCACCAATATATACGGTTTGGGTATTTTTATTAGTTCTAGTACACGTTATTAATGTAACGCTAGATTTGTTTTTATTTCGTTTAATTTCTACTTTACCAGTCTTTTCTACTTCATATATATTAGTTATTTCATAAATATAATTTATGTTATTATAAGTAATATAAACTTTATCCCCTTTTTCTAACAAATGCAATTTATTGAAATATGATATGCTTGAATTACCAGAATGAGCAGCAAATATTACGTTACCATTTGCTTTGTCCGGGTAATCTGATGCATCTAATATTTGTATATTTTTGCTTATAGTGTTATATTTACTATTCTTTTCTGTAAATCCTTTTTTTAAATTAATATTAGGAATTGATAAATATCCTATATAAATACTTGAATCTTTATCTTCTTTAAAACTATAACTAGTATTTTTACTACCTTCCTCATTATTCTCTATTATATCTGTTTCAACTAGCGATACTTTATCAGTATCACTAGTTACAGATTCGTTATAATATAATTCATTCATATAATCGTATACTGCTATTTTTTTTGAATTAAAATATTCAGAACAAAATATGTATATACCAATAATTAGAATTATAAAACTAAATGTTATTTTTAGATTTCTTGACATTTAATATTACTAAATATAAACCAGTACTAATTATAATAGCACCAATAATATATTTCATAGTAGCAGATAAACTAGTTATAGGAGCATCTATAATATCACTTAACCAATCAACTTGAACATCTGTAGTTGTAGTTACATCATTTGTTATTTCTATAGAAACACCATCATCATTAATGTAATATGTATTTGAATCTTCATCATAATCAACATTATTGTTATTATCATCTATTATAGTTTGAGAATAATTATCTTTATCTAAACTTATACTATTTGCAAATACATACTCATCTTCATATTTTACTAATAAAGATCCATTTGAAGATATTTTAAAATATAATTTATCTATTTTATTTTTACTATCAACAATATAATAAGTTCCTTCAGTTAATGAAATTTCGTAATTTGTATTATTACTTTTATAAGAATTAACTAATACTCCTGAATTAGAATATATTTTAATAATATTTGTACTATCATCTAAATCATTAAATATAGTAAAACGTCTCAAAGAGTCATCTTGATCATCATCTATATTATACTCATCTTCTTCAACACTTACATATTGTATAGATGTTGTATTAGTTACTACAAATTTAGTTTTATCAGGTAAATTATAATTATTATTTGAACTTCTATTTACCAATGTATAAGTACCTTCACTTAATACACTATTTAATTCTGTATAATTACTCTTAGTAGTAAAACTATGTACTAAATCATCACTATAACAAGTATTCTTAGTACAGTCACCATAATAAATATTATAAGATAAACCACTTATATAATCACCACGATTATTTAAAACACTTATTCTAACTTTAGTATTACCAATTCCTTTAATATTAGCAGGCATACTAGCTTCAACATTATTAGAACTAGTCGAATATACTCTACCATATATTGCTTCATCTACACCATAATTAGAATATTTATAAACAGAATAATCATAACCACTTCCTGTTATATATACTTCAAAATCCCTTTCATAAAAACTTGTTAAACTTGATGAAGGAATTCTTATTTGGAATGATCCATCCCCATTAGAAGTTACAGTATTATTTACTATTGTAGCATTAGTTGGAGCATTATATAATTTAACACTTGGAGTAGATTTTAAATTATTCGTCTTTACATCAATAACATTAGAATAATAATAATTTCCATTTTTAGTAAAAGTTATATTTTTATCAATAAAAGTAATTGAACTTCCATTATCACCATATACTTTAGCATTATTAACTAATTTATTAATATAATAACATACAGTATCTCCAGTATTATTCAATATATAATTTTTTAAACTTGAAGAAATATTTAAATCATTTCCCTTTAAATAATCTTGATACCATAGTATTGCAACTTGAGCAATATAATAATTTTTATAACTACTACTAGTAACATTACTATTATTTACTATATAAGCAAAACCTTTATCAACTTCTACCGGATCTCTTAGAGTTGTTCTCGAATCAAAATAAGTATCACTATTTAAAATATATAAATTATAACTACTTGCTTGATTATAATAAATAGGTAGCCCTTTTACATATTCATATTTAGTACTACTTGTATTCGTCGTAATACTACTTGAATAACTTGCTGCATCTACACCTGATGTAAAGCCTATAATACATAATAGACTCAATAAAATTTTAGAAAAATTCTTCATTTTCCACACCTCTCCCTTTATTTGACATTTATTATACACATTTTCTATAAAAAAGCAAGTTTTTTAATTATCATTAATTTAAATTTTAAGTGAAACATTTCATAATAAAAAACCATATGAATAACTTTACTATCTTTTAATAGTTAACAAAAAAAGTATATTTTTAAAAATTATTCTAATTTTTATTATTCGTCTAAGTTTACCATATATCTTATAAAATTTTTTCTCAGTGACTTAGTATATACTTTTGTATGTTTATTTATTTCTTCTTCACTTAATTGTTTTAATTGATGAGCTGGTGTATATACTGAATCTAAAAATGTATTTATATTTACTAACTTTGGTCTTACTTTTTTTATGACTTTAATAGTTTCCATACAATCATCTATTGTTTCAGTAGGAAATCCAGATATAATACTTAAATAGAAGTTTTTTTTATTTATAGTATTAACTTCATTATAGAAATCCCAAAACTCTTTCATTATAAATCCTTTATTCATAAGTTGTAATAATCTATCACTCCCTGATTCTAACGAAGCGTTTATTAAATCTATCTTTTTTAAATATTTTAATTTATTTGCAAAATTCATTTTAATTGGTCTATGTTAGACCAAATTGATTAATTAATTATAATTTTATATAATTTGTGCCTTTCAGAGGACTGAAAGGACGATAGAAAGGAATGTTAGTTAATCATGGATGATATTAAAGTAATAATTGATAATTTAAGTGAAAAAGATAAAAAAGAGTTATATGATTATTTAAAAAATATAATTAATACAGAATTTGAATTTGAAGAAACAGAAGTCCATTCTTGCCATAAATGTAACTCTACTGATATTGTTAAATTAGGTAAATATAATTCTATGCAAAAATATAGATGTAAAAAATGCGGAGTTGCTTTTACTTCTAAGTCAAAATCCATTTTTGGAACAACTAAATTAGAAAAAGATAAATGGATAAAATATGCAGAATGTTTTATTGATTGTTTATCATTAAGAAGATGCGCGGAAAAAGTAGGTGTATGTTTAAAAACATCTTATTTTATGAGACACAGAATATTAGAATGTATTAAGCAAAATAAAAGTCAATTTATTATAAACGAGAATAATAAAGGACAATTAGATGAAACATATTTAAGAGAAAATTTTAAAGGAAATCACAATAAAAGTTCTGATTTTAGCATGCCAAGAAAACCAAGAAAGAATGGTAATTCATCAAAACTTATTGGTTCAAGTAATGAACAAATATGTATAGCAACAGGAATAAATGATACAAATAATGTATTTCTAGAAATAGCTGGAAGAGGATAATTAACTAATAATTCATTAAAAGATATATTAAAAGATAAAATTGAATCAGGTTGTGTAATATCTACTGATAAGAGATCAAACTATAAAACGATTTTAAAATTATTTAATATAAAAGAACATAATTCATATAAATCTAATTCAATAGAAGCATATAAAAATCTAGCAAATGTAAATTCATTACATAGTAGATTTAAAGAATTTATAAAAAAATTACATGGTGTATCAACGAGAAGATTAGAAAATTATTTAGTGTGGTTTAGTTGGATAGAAAATTATAAAAGAAGTGAAAATAAATATGAATTATTAATGGACAGCGTAAAAAATAATACATATCAAACTACTATGAGAGAATATAAAAATACTCCATATTTATATATGGAATATTGGAACGTAACTAATGTGGTCTAACATAGACATTTTTTATTGACACATTATAGTTGGTCTCATAATTATAATATGTAAATATTTATATTCTGTTTATTATCTATTCAAAATACAATATAAAATATAGTTCAATATATATTTTTTTATAATGGTTATCAATTCTCAATATAATACATATAAAAAGCAATAAAATTATCTTTCAAATTGATTATTATCAAATCTTTTGACAATTAATGAATTAAGTAAGTCATTAACTTTAATACTTTCTACTAATCCTTTACGTTCAACTCACTTTATTATGCTTATTAATTTGATTTCTAAAATTATTTTCTAAAGCATCAACATCATTTATTTCTACATATTCATATCCTTACTTTTTTAATTATTCAAATCTTCTTAATTCTAACTTAGCTTCACTTTCATAAACAGCCATTAATGCTGAACTTAAAATAATAAATAATTATATACTATATTATATTATAAAAATTATTTATTTTATTTAGAATTAATAGTAAAGAAGATATAAATTTTATATCTTCTCCATTTTCCAAAAAATATCTCCTGTAATGTCATAAATATTTTCAAAAAATAACTTTGTTTTATCAGTAAATATAATACACTTATTCTCTATATCTATTATTTTAATATTACCAGAATATATTATATATTTTCCTCCGCTCTTTTTATTATCTTGAATAAAATACAAAACATTTACAAAAGGCTTTGCTTTTATATTTACTGCAATAAAATTTATTTTATTGTTAATTATTTTTTTTGAATCTTCATCTAATTCTATTTTTCTATCAGTTAATCTAGCTGTTTCTTTTATTTCATCATCATAACCTGTTAACGCTGAAAATGGTGCAAATTGAGATGCTCTATTATATAAAGTCATCGGTTTTCTAGTTGAAGATACATGATGTGGTAAATTTATTATGTCGTCATAATTACTCATGATGCCCTCCTATTTGTTGATTTCTATCTTTTGATGTTGCACCTTCTAAAAGATTCATTCCTTTTAATATA
>CALVZA010000006.1 GCA_944372415.1 uncultured Bacilli bacterium | reverse complement strand
CAATTGGTTTTGGTCTTTTAGGAATGCTTTTAGTTTGTTTTTTAAATCCCTTTTTGATAGGCAAAATAAATAGTTTTTCACCTTTTACTTTACATATTCTTGTAATTATAATTTGTCTTATTACAACAACAGATATTATTATAACTATTTCAACTATGTTTGATATTCGCAAAACTGTTATAAATTTTAAAGATAAAACGCTAACTAATTTATTTAAAGCAAATCGTGACAATACTGAGGAAGTAAGTAAAAAAGTAAGGAGTATCTTAAAAGAAAAATCATTTATTCATAAGCATTTGTCAAAAGCTTATGCTAACATGAAAGTTTATAAAAATAATTTTTTACAAAAAACAGAAAAATTAGTTAAATATAAAAAAATTGAAAAAATAGAAAACACTTTTGTTTTGGGTAGTATTATTAGTCTTATTATTGGTCTTTTTCTTGGAAAAATATTTAATAAAGTAGGTTTGTTTCTTTTACTTTGTTTTTCTCTTAATTTAATGGTTGTTAATTATTTAAATAGGAGAAAAGATGGAAAATAATTTTGTAAAAGTTCGAAAAGAAGATATTTATTTATCAGATAATGATATTAAAATTTTAGAAAAATATGAAATTGACTATAATAGTTATTCAAATATGCAGGAATTATTATTTTCAATTGAAGATATATTGAATAATAATTATACTGATTCGGATTTAGAAGAGTTATTAATTAAACTAAGTGAATATAATTATTATTTTAAAACTAATAAATAAAAAAGTAGAAAAGGAGTAAAATATGCCAATATATTCTAAGGATAGTTATATGCCACTTCCAACTGATATACCAAAATATGATCAGTTTAATAATCCAATTGATTCTAATTCCTATATAGAAGAATTAGAAAATGAAACTAATGGTATTTATTTGCCTGAAAAAATACATAATTATAGTAATTTTGACTATGATGAAGAAACTACTATAATGCTATTAAAAGATATTGAAAAAATTGCGGAAAATATCGAATTAATGGATACTAAAAGTATTATTAATTATTATTCTTCATTTATAAGTCAAGAAACTAAAAATCAGAATAAAATTTCGGATGAAATATTATCTTCTGAGTATCTTCCTAATGTAAGTGAAGACTTATTAGTACCTATAACAAGTATTATTAATAATATTAAAAATGTTATCTATACCACTTATTTAATTGATAGTTCTTTAAACGATATAACTATTCAATTTGATGGAAAATTATATTTTATCTTAGCCCAATATGCTTATACTACCTACGATGAATATGAAAAAATGTCTCTTGAAGAAAGAAACAGGTTAAAAGATGGTGGGGTTTTATTTGATCCTAATAATCCTTACGTTTTTAGTTCGGATAATTGGGATATTGCAAGATCATCATGTAGTGCTTGTGCTACCTTTAATGCTGTTTTTAATCTTTTAACTCCATCTGAAATTATTGAATTTTTGTCAGAAAATAAGAATTTATATGCTAATACAATTAATAATAATTCTTTAAATGCGGGAATTTTATTAGGAATTAATGAATTATTAAAAGACGGTGATTTTGATGATAATTATTTAATTAATAATCGTTATTTAGTATCAAAGGAAATCGTTTCCGAATATTTTAGCAATGATTTAACATCTAATATAGTTGATAAAACTAATTATTTAAATGATAATATAGTTTTAAGTGAAGATAGTAATATTGCAATTACAAGAGAAGAATTATATAATAATATAAGTGATCATAATATGACTATGGTTGTAAGATTAAAAGCTAATGATGGACGTTATCAAAGTGATTATGGTCATTATGTAGCAGTTATCGATTATAAAGTAGAAAATGGCGAGAAAATGGTTTTTGTTGTTGATTCAGCTATTACTATTCCCGAAAGAACGGCTGAATCCATAAGTGGCAATGCAACTAATAGGACAGGTTGGGTATCGTTAAATGAATTTGAAAGTTATTTACGATCAGATGATACATTTACAATTATTTCCAAAATAAATGGTGGTAAAAATGAATAATAAATATAATAGTTTAAAAGAGCAATTAAGTAGTATAAAAAATAGATGTTCTAGTGTATTTGAAGATAGTTTATTATATCAAATAGAAAAAATAGATTTTTTTAAACATGTCGATAAATTACTAGATGAGTATGAATTTATAAGTGATATTTTAAAAAACATACATCAAAAATTTTCTGAAAAAAATTTTCCTAATATTTTTTTAAAACTAACTGCTATTAATAATAAAATTTATAGTTATGATACTGAATTAAATGAGTTTAAAGAAAAATTACAAGAATCAACTGCCATAACTTATGATAATTTTCGTTTGGAATTTAATAACTATATTTCAAGTGCTAACAATTATTTAAGTAATGCTAAAAAATACTTGGATAATTATAATTATTATAGTTATACATTATCTTCTTTAATGGAAACTGATCCTAATTATTATAATATAAAGACAAAAAAGGAAATTGCAAAAAATAATTTTTATTTAAAAATTAACAAATTACCAACTATTTTGGAAAACTTAGAAATTTTGCTTAAAAAAGGATTAGAAAAAATATAAAAGTATTTTGTATATCTTTTTTTTTATTTTCCATATTAATAATGTGATAATATGGAAAATAAAAGTATATGGAGTAAATATTTAGAAACAAGTGATAAAGTATTAGATAAAAATATTTTGGTAGATGTTTTAATTATTGGTGGGGGAA
>CALVZA010000005.1 GCA_944372415.1 uncultured Bacilli bacterium | reverse complement strand
TATTATTAATACATTTTATGTTCAAATCAATTTTTCCTACATCTGTATATTTAATTGCATTTGTTAATAAGTTATTTATTATTACTTTAACTTTTCCTTTATCACCAACTAATTCATAAGGTATATCGTCAGATATTGATAAATTAAACATTATATTTTTTTCTCCAATACGTGTTTGAGTTACCTTACACATATTCAATATTTCTTCTTTAAAATTATATATTTCTTCAACAATTTCCATTTTATTTGCTTCAATCTTATTTATATCAAGAATATTTCCAACAATTTCTAATAATGTTCGAGAGGCATTAACTATATCCTTTGAATTTTCAATAACTTCATTGGGTAACTGATTTTTATATGAAAGATTATCTTCTGACAAACCTACAATTGCATTTAGTGGTGTTCTAATTTCATGGCTCATGCTTGATAAAAAATCTGATTTAGCTCTATTTGCTCTTTCAGCTTGATCTTTGGCCAACATTATTTCATTAACCATTTTCATATCGGGATTTTCAACAGTAAAAAGCATAATAAGATTAACAAATGCCAAGACAGCTGATATTACTACTATTGTTTTATCTATTTGATTAAGTAATACAACAAAAATAAAGAATATTATTAGAGAATATAATGGTGCTAACTTCTTAGATATTGCTTTTTTTACATTAACAGTTAAACAAATAATTATAGCTACAAAATAAATTGCACATCCAATAATAGTAGTATTCAATGCGAGTCCATCACTATATAAATCATTGTTAGACACATGTACATCTACTTTCATAAATAGTAAAAGAATCATTAAAAGAATATCAAAAGCTGTTGTCAACCAAAAAAACATATCATATAATTTAGACTTTTTATTTTCATCATAGGAAGTAGTTACATAATAAACATATAAAAATAAATTGCTTGTAAACAATATATACATAGCATAATCGACTTTATTTAAATATTCCATTAGTTTTATTTTATCTGGTTTAAAAAGCGCAATAGATATAATAACAACCATCAGAATACTATCAATAAGACTATAAATTAATTCTCTCGAAAAAATTGCTGTTTCCTTATTTTTTGCTCTTGCCTTTGTAAAAAAAACTAAATTACAAATTAAAGATATTAACAATCCGCACACAGGAATATATAAATTATAAATACCATACATAAAATCACTTCTCTTCTTATGCTATTATTTTATCATTTTTCCATCTAAAAAACTTAATTTCTATTTTTTCGTTTTTACTACTTTTTTGCTTTTTTCAGTAATGCCAGGAACAAAATTACCTTGTTCATCCAATGTATATTCATTTTCCTTTTTTTCGTCATTAGTAAATAATAAATATTCTTGTTCTGTTTTTGAATCATATGTAAAACCAAAAGCTTTATATTTTTTTGCATAAGTGTGGTTAAGATAAATTTGAGGATCTACTATATCTATACTTCCTTTTTTTACATCATAATCATTCCATATTTGTTTTCTCATAACGCTCATTTCATTTTTTATATGGGCTGATTGTAATGACAAATCATCAGTAAGATTTATCATAATTGGTTTACCGAATCTTATAATACATTTACTAAATAATTGAGAATCAGAGCTAACTAAGTCATCTTTTTCTATATACTCTATAATAGTTGGTATAATTGGTACTTGAGTAATAAGAGAAATTTTACTAGCTCCATTTTGTATATTATGCATAGACTTATACGGATGCAAATTCCATGTTCCTTCGCCAAATATCAATCCATCATTTCCATTTAATATTTTATTTGATAGACTTAAAACAGATTGATTTCTTTCTTTCTTGACTCGCCTATCTAATAAAGTTGCATTTGAAATATTAAAGATTTGGGTGGTAATTGGAGATAAACAATCGGTAGCAACCATTACACTTCCACATCTATTAAGAAATGAAAACATTTCATAAGCAGTAAATATATCATGTGAATTACTATGATTTGCAACAAATAAAACATTTGAATCATGTGGTATATTTTCTTCCCCCTGCATCTCAATGTTATACTTTCTCATTATGGGATATAAGGATTTAATTAATGCTTGCCCTATTTTAGGTTGATTTGATTTTATTTCTAAAGATTGCTTTTTTAACGATTCAAAATATTCTTTTTTTTCAGATATTGATAAATTAGTAAAATCTACCTTGCTACTATTAAATTCCATAAAAACCTTCCTTTAACTATTTGATATTCTAAATTAGAATAATTAACAAAAAATATTTATATTTCGCTAAAAAATAGAAATTTAAATTCTATTATTTTATTTTATCACAAATCAATAGCTTTATATAAAAGTAAATTAAAGTCATGTTTTTCATCTAAGATTTATATACTACAATTTATCATAAAATATAATTATAGTCAAATAATAGAAAATATCGCTTAATTTCTAAATTTTCATTTAAACTTTTGACTTACTAGTGTTCTTTTATTATATTCTTTTATATATGGAATCATGACTTTAAAAAATTTTATATATTCACATTCTAAATTTACCATTTTTAAGTTTTATAAATATACAGTCACAACCTTTTCATTTTTTCTTGTCTTTTTTGTAAATTTGCAATATTCACTTCTATTTTAATTTCATTCACAACATAATTATCTACTTTTTAATTATTATTTCATTTTCATATATTTGTTTAATAATAATTGTTTTACTTATGTTAAGTATTTTCTATTTTGGTTATAAAAAAATCTTTTTACTTCACTATATCAATTATTATTTTAGTTATTAATAATTAAGTTATTTATTATATCTCTTGTAATAATTAATTTAAGTCATGAAAAAGGCAACTATTTAAAGTTGCTCAATAAATTCAAAATTAATTTTAATTATGTTCTTTTTCTTCTATTCTATATTTTAATACTTTTAATAATCTCTTATGCAATTGTTGTTCTAATGATTCATCATTATTTTTAGTTAATGTTCCATTAAAACATAATTCCTGAGATCTATCGTTATATATACCAGTTGCTATTTCTGTTAATTCCCAATCATATTTATCAATAATTGGTCTAAACATTTCTAATTTATAATCTGCTAATGTTATAAATGGTTTTGTAGTACCTAACCATTTCATTGATTCTTCAATAATTGCTGTTCCTAAGCCTAATTTTCTACATTTATCAGAAACATATAAAGTACAAATTTTTTATTCTTCTTCAACTTTTTTGAGACATGCAATTGCTATTATTTCATTTTCATTTTCAGGATTTCTTGCAAATAATATATTTCTTTCATCTCCATTAATAGTTGCAGGTAATTGTTTTGTAAAATACCATTCTCTATGCTTAGGATAATCCATACAAATAAAATCAATAATCATATAAAT
>CALVZA010000004.1 GCA_944372415.1 uncultured Bacilli bacterium | reverse complement strand
GCAAAATTATCACATAATCTATCTATCGTATAATTTAATTTTATATCTTCATCTAGTGCTCTAGCCATGTTAGAGACTAAACAACTTCCACCTTTAGCAAGACCATATTGTGTTTCCATAACAAACTTTTTGGCTGGTTTACTAGTCCCATTTGCAATTTTTTCAGAAAAATTGCAAATTTCTCTTTTCAACTCATAGGTATTTGTAGTAAAATTATTCATGTAAGACACCTCCATATTTTTGTTTACTATGATAATTTAGTATATAACTTTATTATACTAAACTTTGGAGTGTTTTACCTTATTTTTCAATCAAAAATCAGAAAAAAGTTATCAACATTTTCTGATTTTTTCTTATCAACTATTTTTTTCACCGAAACTCAAAATTGTTTTTATTTTTGTTGACACGAACAAAAATTCGTATTAAGATTAAATCATAAAGAAGGAGGAGTTAAAATGAAAAAGTATTTAAATGAATATAAGGAGGTTATAATATTTTATTTAACAATAATATTATGTTTTATAGGTCTATATTTTAGGCTAAAGTATTTAAATGCATAGTTTATAAAATAGATAAAATATGCTAAACTATATTAGTGATGAAAAATGAAAAAAAGAATTCTAATACCATATGCTACATACGGTAGCGGTCATAAATCAATTGCCGAATATATAAAAAAATACTTTGAAGAAAACGGAGAATATGTTTGTTTAACAATAGATTTAATATCATATTCTGTACCCATAATAGGAACTGTTAGTAAAAAAAGTGCTGAATTTTTAATGACTAAGTTACCTAGCATATGGTCACTAATATATTTTGGTTTTGATAATAAATTAACTGCATACATATCTGGTAAAATAAATATAAAATTATTTGATAATAAAAAATTAAGAAAAAAAATACAAAACTTTAACCCTGATATTACTATTGCAACACATTTTTTAGGAGCAGATTTAATAAATGAATATAATAAAAAAGGAATAACTAATTCAAAACTAATTACAGTAGTAACTGATTTCAAATCTCACGAATTTTGGCTTAATTCATTAAAAGGATTAGATGCTATTATAATAAGTAGTTTAGAAGAAAAAATATCTCTATTAAAAAAAGGATTAAAAAACAAACAAATCTATACATCAGGTATACCAATAGCGCCCCATTTATTAATTAACATAAATAAAAAAGATTTACAAAAAAAATATAAATTTAACCCTAAAAATAAAACTATATTATTTTTTGTGGGTGGAGGAAATGGAGCATTATTAAATTTAGTATATTTTAAAGAAATTCTAAAGAAAAATTATAAATGTAATATAATATTTATAGCTGGAAAAAATAAATTAGCAGAAAAAAAAGCAAAAGAATATGTAAAAAAATATAATAGTAAAAATATTAAAATATGTGGTTTTGTAAACAATATAAACGAATATTATAGTTTATGTGATTTTGTAATAACAAAACCAGGTGGAGCACAAGTAACAGAATGCTTATTATTTAATAAGCCGATGTTATTAATAAAAAATAATGGTGGACAAGAAATAGAAAATAGAATATATTTAGTAAGACATGGTTATGCAAAAAATGCTAAAAGTAAAACATCTTTTAACAAACATTTAAAAGAATTATTATATAACGATAAAGAATTAGAAAAAATGATAAAAAAAATAAATAAAATAGATAAAAAAACATCAATGGAAAAATTATTTAATATAGTGGAAAAGTTAAAATAACTTTGTTATAATAAACAAATTGGAAGTGATATTATGAATTTACCAAATATGATAGAAGCAAAAAAAAGAACAAAAATTCCTGTTAAATATAATTATTATAATATAGATAAAAATGATAATTTTAAAGGTAAAAAATACTTTATTAGAACTTATGGTTGTCAAATGAATGTTCACGATAGTGAAGAAATTAAAGCCCTTTTAGAAAGTGTTGGTTATCAAGAAACACTAGATATGGAAACTTCAGACTTAATAATTTTAAATACTTGCGCAATAAGAGAAAATGCTCACGATAAAGTATTTGGATTTTTAGGAAGATGTAAACATCTAAAAAAAGAAAAAAAAGATTTAATAATTGCTCTATGTGGTTGTATGGCACAAGAAGAACACGTAATAGACGAAATTTTAAACAAACATAAATATATAGATATAGTATTTGGTACACACAATATAAATGAACTACCAAATATGCTTTTAGAAAAAATAAATAAAACTAATATAAATGTATACAGTAAAGAAGGAGAAGTTATAGAAGTAGGAAATCTATATAAAAGAGATAGCAAATATTCAGCGTGGGTAAATATAATGTATGGATGTGATAAATTTTGTACTTATTGTATAGTTCCATATACTAGAGGAAAACAAAGAAGTAGAAAAAGCAAAGATATTTTAAAAGAAATAGAAGAATTAAAAAATAAAGGTTACAAAGAAATAACTTTATTAGGACAAAATGTAAATGCATACGGAAAAGATTTAGAAAACGAAATTACTTTTAGTGAGTTGTTAGAAAGTGTTGCAAAAACTAATATTGAACGAATTAGATTTGTAACAAGCCACCCTTGGGATTTTACAGATGAAATGATAGAAATTATTGCTAAATATGATAATATAATGCCTTATATACATTTACCTCTGCAAAGTGGAAGTAATAAAATATTAAAATTAATGGGAAGACGTTACACAAAAGAAGACTATATGAACTTATTTGATAAAATAAAAAAACAAATAAAAAACGTAGCCGTAACTACAGATATTATAGTAGGTTTTCCTAATGAAACAGAAGAAGATTTTAACGATACATTAGAAGTTGTAAATTATTGCAAATATGATAGTGCATTTACATTTATATTCTCTCCAAGAATAGGAACACCCGCAGCTCAAATGGAAGATAAAACAGATTTAAAAGTAAAAGAACAAAGATTACAAAAATTAAATGAACTTGTAAATAAATATTCTTTAGAAAATAATAAAAAGTTACTTAATACTCGACAAAAAGTTCTACTAACAGAAATTAGTACTAAAGACGAAAACAAATTATGTGGTTATACAGAAACTATGAAATTAGTAAATGTAACTTGTGATAAAAAATTATTAGGTACAATACAATTAGTAAAAATAACTGATGCAAAATCATTTAGTTTAGAAGGAATAATTGAATAATTATTTCTTTTTTGCTATAATAAAACCAAGAATGAGAGGGTATTATGAATAATAATGAACCAATAACATTAGGTAAAGTAAAAAAAGGTGCATCAGGTAAACCAATAATAGTAGTTATAATATTTTTATTTATTGGAGCAATAATACTTTTTTTACCAACTATAATTAATTACTTTGGAGAATATAACATTATTGATTTAGTAAAAAATGGACAAATAATAGATTTTATTGCTAACCACGATTCATATATTAATAAAAATAATAATGTATCTACTCCTGAAACTAATAAAGAAGAAAAAATATATATTAATTCTAAAACAGTAATAAAAGAAAGTGATTTTACTCTTTCAAATTTTATATTAACTGAAGATAAAATATCTTTTAAAGTTAATCAAGAAAAATCAAGTAATTTAGATGAACAGTACTATTACTTAATATTAAAAAAAGATAATGAATATTTAGCATATATAAGAATTTCTAATAGTATATCTAAAGAAAATATAATTGAATATAAATTTAAAAATAAATTAAAATCTTTATTAGAAATAGAGGGTTCTATAAAAAAATATAATGATAATGACTACCCAGAATTTACATTATCAAGTGATGAAACTGGTCTTGCTTCATTAAATTGTAATTTAGATACTGATACTTATGAATATATATTAGAAAATAATAAATTAATAAAAATAAAACAAACATTAAATTATAATGATAATGGAAATAATGAAGATTATTTAAAAGAATTTGAAAAATATACAACACTAACAAATAAAATTAATACTAATAATGGTTCAGCAACAATTACTGAAAACTATAACGGATTTATCTTTACAACAGATATAGATTTAAAAACATATAGTGAAAAAATAAATAGTAATTATTATTCATTAAATACTAGCTCAAATAAAATAAATTTTGATATGGAAGCAAAAGGATTTGATTGCAAATGATTTATAATTTTACTATAAATGATTTTGAAGGTCCATTGGACCTTTTATTACATCTTATAAAAATAAATAAAATGGAAATAGAAAATATTAATATTGAAAGTATTACTAACCAATACTTAGATTTTATTAATAAAATGAAAGATGAAAGTATAGATATAGCAAGTGAATACTTAGTTATGGCTAGTGAACTAGTACATATAAAAAGTAAAATGTTAATAAATCAAAAAGAAGAAACAACAGATGAATTTGAAATAAATAGTGAAGAAGATCTAAAACAAAAATTATTAGAATATGAACATATAAAAAATATAACAAATACATTTAAAGATTTAGAAAATACTCGTAGTCTAGTATATACAAAGATACCATCTAACTTAAACGAATATAAAAAAGATACACCATTAGATACTAATATATCTTTAGATGATTTAATAAATGCTTTTGAAAAATTTTTAGATAGAGAAAAATTAAAAAAACCAATAAATACTAGAATAACAAAAAAAGAATTAAGTATTAGTGATAGAATAAAAAGTATTAGAACTGTATTAAATACAAAAAGAAAAATAAATTTTACAGAACTATTTGATAACTTTAATAAAAATTATATAATTGTTACTTTTTTATCTATATTAGAAATGTCAAAAAATAATGAAATAAAAGTAACACAAAAAGATAACTTTGGTGAAATATTACTAGAAAAGAAGTGAAAAAATGGAAGAAAAATTAGGTGTAATAGAAGGAATATTATTTGTAGTAGGAGATGAAGGAATAAATTTGAGTACCCTTTGTGAAATTATGAGTATAAATGAAACTGAAGCAAAAGACTTATTGTTAAAACTAAAAAAAAGTTATGAAGAAAAAAACAGAGGTCTACGTATATCATACTTAGGAGATGCATTTAAATTAACTACAAAACAAGAACATAAAGAATATTATGAAAAAATGGTAGTAAATCCAGAAACAAATACCTTAAGTCAAGCCGCATTAGAAGTACTAGCAATAATAGCATATAATCAACCAATTACTAGAATAGAAATAGATGAGTTAAGAGGAGTATCTTGTTCTCATATTATAAGAAAATTGCTAGCAAAAGGATTATTAAAAGAAGCTGGTAAAAGTGATATGCCAGGTAGACCTAATCTTTATAAAACAACAAGTGAATTTTTAGATTATTTTGGACTAGCAACAATAAATGATTTACCAGAAATAACAAGAAAAGATAATGACTTGGATAATAAAGAATTATTTACATCAATTTATAAGGAAGAAAATGAATAATATAGGTTACAAAGAAGTTATTAATTTAGAAGAAACTAAATTTATACCAAACGATACAATATATAATAAACATTATAAAAATGAATTATTTACTACTAACATAAATTCTATATCATTTTCAGACTGTATATTTGAAAAATGCAAATTAAATATAAAAATTTATAATTCAACATTTACTAACTGTAAATTTATAGAATGTGATATGAGTAATATAGAATTTAATAAATGTGGTTTACATTATATAACAATAATGAATTCTAAATTAACAGGTATAGAATTTATAGAAGGAGTTATAAAAAATAGTATACTAGACTCAAATTTAGCAAACTTAACTAATATTAGCAATTTAAAAATAGATAATACTCATTTTATAAATAATATAATGACTAGTACTAGATTATTTAGTAATAAATTAAATAAAGTAATAATAAATAATAATAAATTAGATGATTTAGAAATAATTGATACTAGTTTTAATAATGTAGATTTATCTACTAATAACATAAATAATATTAAAGTAAATATAAAAGATATTAAAGGGGCTATAATAGATACAAGTCAAATTTATGATTTAATAAATATTTTAGAAGTGAAAATAAAATAATTTACACATACATTAAATGTATGTTATAATTTAATTGTTGATTGCCCTTGTGGCGGAATTGGTAGAAGCGCTGGACTCAAAATCCAGTGTTACTCGTAACGTGTCGGTTCGAGTCCGACCAGGGGCACCAGATTAATAATAAACTCTAACTTTTTTTAGTTAGAGTTTTAAAATTTTAATACTTAATAAATCAAAATCCTATTCTTTTATTTATACTTAAAATATTATATATTAGGAGATGATTTTTATAAAAAAAGGTATAGATGTTTCTTCTTATCAAGGTAAAATAGATTGGACAAAAGTAAAACCATATATTGATTTTGCAATTATAAGATGTGGTTTTGGAAATAATATCATTAGTCAAGACGATATTTATTATGAAAAAAACGTATCATCATGTGTAGAAAATAATATTCCTTTTGGTGTATACCTATATAGTTATGCAACAACTCTTGATGAAGCACGAAGTGAAGTTTTACACACATTACGATTAATTAAAGAGAAAAAATTAGAATATCCAGTATTTTTAGATGTTGAAGATAAAAGACAAATGGCATTACCAAAGGAAAAGCTAATAGAAATTGTAAAATATTATTGTGAAGAAATGGAAAAAGCAGGGTATTATGTAGGTATTTATTCTAGTCTAAATAGATTTAAAAGCAATTTAAATTCTAAAGAACTAGATAAATTTGATAAATGGGTAGCAGAATGGAATGATAAATTTACATATGAAGGTGAAGCTGGAATGTGGCAAAATACTTCTTATGAAGAATTACCAGGTATAAATGGAAGAGTAGATGGTGATATAGCATTTTATGATTATCCAACAATAATTAAAAATGCAGGACTAAATCATTTAACTGAAATATCATCAAAATATAAAGTAGGAGAAAAAGTATATTTAAGTGGTAATATTTATAAAGAAAGTAATGCACAAGAAATAATAAAAAATGTTTGCGATACAGAATATGAAATAAAAGAAATAGAAAAAACAGGAGAAGCAATATATAAAATAAGTGAAGGCTTTGTAAAAGAAGAAGATTTATATAAAAAATGCATATAAAAAAATCAGAAAATAAAAATAAATTTTCTGGTTTTATTAAATTTAAAACAAATTTTTATAATAATTATTAATTTAACTAAAAAAACTATTACAAACGAAAAAATATATCTGTAAATTTTTAAAGTAAACATAACTTATATAAGTGTTAAAAAATATTATATAACCAAAATGTTCATATATAAAATGTGCATTTGCTATGATAATTAAAAATTATTAAAAACAACAAACTCTATACACGCTAAATCTATACTAGACAATATTACTAAAATAACATATAATGTAATAACCTTATAAAAAAAGAAAGAGGATTATTTAAATGGAAAAAAATTGTATAAAAGTATCTATAGTAACATTAATAATTAATGTTATATTATCAATATTAAAAATATTATCAGGACTAATCGGAAATAGTAGTGCTATGATTTCTGACGGAGTACATAGTTTTTCTGATGTAGTTAGTACTATCATAGTTATTATAGGTTTAAAAATATCGAATAAAGACTCTGATAAAAAACATCAATATGGCCACGAAAGATTTGAAAATGTTGCTTCAATTATTTTATCATTTTTATTATTTGTAACAGGAGTATTTATTGGATTAAAAGGAATAGAAAACTTATATAATAACAATTACGTTGTTCCAACGCTTTTAGCATTAATTGCAGCAATAACATCAATTATTACTAAAGAATGGATGTATTGGTATACTATAAAAACAGCAAAAAAATATAATTCAGATGCTTTAAAAGCAGATGCTTGGCATCATAGAAGTGATGCTATCTCATCAGTTGGAAGTCTAATTGGTATATTTTTAACTATTAAGGGTCTAAAATTTATGGACTTATTAACCTCTATTTTAATAGCAATAATTATAATAAAAACTGCTATAGATATTTTTATTGAATCAATAAATAAAATGACAGATACATCTTGTAACGATAAAACAATTGAAGAAATAGAAACAATAGTTTTAAAAATTAAAGGTGTAACAGGAATAGATTTATTAAAAACTAGAGTATTTGGAAATAAAATTTATGTTGATTTAGAAATAACAGCAGATAAAAATATGACATTTGAAGAATCGCATAATATTGCACATCTAGTACACGATGAATTAGAAAATAAAATAATAGATATAAAACACTGTATGGTACATATAAACCCTAAATAGATTAACTTTGTGAAGAAAATTAATATTGATTACTTCATAAAGTTAGTTTTTTATTGACATTTAATTAAAAAAAGCAATATTATTATGTTAGTTAAGTACATACTTATAACATTTACTAAAGAATATAATATTAAAAAACTCAAACTATAAAAAATGAACTAAAACAAAAAAATATATAAGAGAGGAAACTAAATGAATTTAATTGAATGTAAAAAATTAACAAAAAAATTTGATAATAAAATAATTTTAGATAACGTAAATTTAAAAATATCACAAGGTAAAATAATAGGGTTACTTGGTAAAAATGGAACAGGCAAAACAACGCTAATAAAATTAATAAATGATTTATTAACTCCGACTACAGGGGAAATACTAATAAAAGGTAAAAAACCTGGAATTCTAAGTAAAGAAATAGTATCTTACTTACCTGAAAGAACATATTTAGATAAAAATATGAAAGTAATTAACATAATAAAATATTTTAAAAAGTTTTATAAAAATTTTGATGAACAAAAAGCCTTAAATTTAATAAAAAAACTAAATTTGGATGTAAATCAAAAATTAAATAAAATGTCAAAAGGAATGCAAGAAAAAATACAATTAATATTAGTTATGTCGAGAAACGCAGAACTTTACATACTAGATGAACCTTTAGGTGGCGTAGACCCTGCTACAAGAGATTACATACTAGATACTATATTATCTAACGTAAATAAAACTGCAACAGTACTAATATCAACTCACTTAATAAGTGATGTAGAAAAAATACTTGACGAAGTAATATTTATAGACGAAGGAAAAATAAAATTAATATCACCAACAGATGAACTAAGGGAAAAAGAACGAGCTTCTATAGATGAAATATTTAGGAGGTTATTCAAATGTTAAAAAAATTACTACACTATGATTTATTATATATATATAAATACGTTGGAATATTCTACATATTAGCATTGATATTTTCTATTATTTCAAGAATATTTATTAGCATTGACAACTCAACAATATTTAATATACTAGGTTCTTTTTGCGGCGGTTTAGCAGTAGGAATGATTATTAGTAGTTTAATAAATGCAATAATTCGTTCGTGGCAAAGATTTATAAAAAATATTTATAAAGATGAAGCCTATTTAACGCATACATTACCAGTTTCAAAAAGAATAATATATGCATCTAAAGTAATATCATCTATTATATGTGCATTTACAACTGTTTTAATAAGCATAATATGCCTAATAATTTGTTATTATTCAAAATCAACTATTGAAACAATAAAAACTTTATTAGAATTAGCATCTAATACATTAAATGTTAATGTGATAAATTTACTATTAACAATATTCTTTATATTTTTTTTAGAAATAATATTTGTTATTTTAATAGGTTATGTAGGTATAATTATAGGACATAAATATAATCAAAATAAATTAACTAAATCTATTATAGTAAGTTTTGTATTATATATGTTAACACAAACTATAACTCTAATAATTATATTTATAACTGCTATATTTAATAAAGATATAATGAATTTATTTAAAACAGTAGAAGTAATTAATTTTAATATAATAAAAAAGATTATAATATTATTTATTATATTATATATTGTATATAATGTAATTTATTATTTAATAGGTGAAAAATTATTAAATAAAGGTGTTAATTTAGATTAAAAAATAATAAATTAAAAGTTATGGATTAAAAAATATATTTTAAAAGCAATCTATATATAACAAATTGGTAGTATAAGATGATAATAAATATACCCAAAATGTTGTATTTATGATATTATATTAACATAAATTGTATAAATGAAAGTTTGGTGAAACTATGGATGAAATATATAATGAAATAAAAATAAATGAAAATGGAAGAAATATACTTATTGGTGGGGCTTGGCCTTATGCAAATAGTAGTTTGCATTTAGGACATTTAGCAGCACTTTTACCAGGAGACTTACTAGCCAGATATCATAGACTAATGGGTGATAATGTTATATACGTATCAGGAAGTGACTGTCACGGAACTCCTATAACAGAAAGAGCAAAAAGAGAAAATGTTACTGCAGAAAGTATTGCAAGTCGTTATCACAAAGAATTTGTAACTGCATTTAACAAAATGAATTTTTCTTATAACTTATATTCTAAAACAATGGGAGAATTTCATAAAGAAAATGTAGAAAAACTATTTAAAAAAATGTATGATAATGGTTATATATTTGAAAAAATAGAACCAGATAACTATTGTGAAACTTGTAAAAAATTTGTTGCAGATAGAGAATTAATTCTTATTTGCCCTGACTGTGGAGCAGAAACAAAAGGTGATCAATGTGACTGTGGACACGTATTTACAAAAAGTGAACTAGTGGGTGCAACATGTATAGATTGTAAAAATAAAACAACTACAAAAGATAATAAAAATTTATACATTGCTCTTTCAAAACTACAAAGTAATATAGAAAAATATGTAAATAAAAATGAAAACAGATGGAGAAAAAATGCACAAAATGAAACTAATAAATATTTAAAAGAAGGCTTACCTGATAGAGCAGTAACAAGAGATTTAACTTGGGGAATTAATATACCTATACCTAATTACGAAGATAAAAAAATGTATGTTTGGATAGAAGCAGTTTTAGGTTACTTAACAACAACTATGGATTTCTGTAAAAGAAATAACTTAGATTATCAAAATTGGTGGAAAAAAGATAAAAATGATATTATGTATATGGTTCATGGAAAAGATAACATAACTTTCCATAGTATTATATTCCCAGGCTTACTATTAGCACTAGAAGATAATTATAAACTACCAGATATGTTAGTATCTAGTGAATATTTAAATTTTAATGAACAAAAATTTTCAAAAAGTAAAGGAATAGGTTTAACTATATTAGAAGCTGCAGAAGAATTTAATACAGATACTCTAAGATTTCATTTATTAAGAAATGGCCCAGAAAAAAGAGATTCTAACTTTGGAGTTGATGAATATATTGCAACTCATAATGAAGTAAATAATAAATTAGGGAACTTTATTAATAGAACTTTAAAATTTAAAGGTTTAACAAATATTCCATCAGGAAATATGAATGAAGAAATTAAAAATATATTAATAAAAACATATAAAGATATTTCTCTAAATATGGAAAAAATGGAATTTAGAGAAGTAACAAATATAATTATAAACTTATTAGATAGAGTAAATAAGTACTATGATGAAGAAACTCCTTGGATTTCATTTAAAGAAAATATTGATAAATTTAATGATACTATATATACTTGTTCAACTGCTATAGCAAATATTGCTAATTATATTGAACCAATAATGCCAGAATGTAGCAAGAAAATTAGAAATTATTTAAAAATTGATGAACCTTGCTGGAAATATATAGAAATAGAACCTAATTTAGAGTTGATTACTATAGAACCATTATTTAATAGACTTTAATTAATATACTATAAAATAAGTTTAAACATTTATAAAAAATAAAATTTATAGACAAATAATAGTTTTACTATTTAGTGTAAATTAATATAATAAATTGAGAGTTTTTTAGACAGAGTAAAATTTTTGTGTTATAATTCTCTTACTGAGGTGAAATTATGCAGAATAATTCTGATGAAATAAATTTTTATAATATATCAAAAAAAATAATAGAAACAGAGAAATTTAATGATTTAAAAAAAGAAATTCATCACGGTATAACTAGATATGATCATGTGTTAAGAGTTTCAAAATATACGTATCAAATAACAAAAAAATTACACATGGATTATATTTCCGCTACACGTGCAGCACTTTTACATGATTATTTTACAACAGACGATGTTTTGGGAATAAATGGAATTAAAAAATGGAATGAACACCCTAATATTGCGTATGAAAATGCAATAAAAGAATTTACTATTAATAAAAAAGAAAAAAATGCAATTACTTCACACATGTTCCCATTAGGAAAAACAATACCAAAATATAAAGAAAGTTGGGTACTAACATTAGTAGATAAAACAGTTTCTACCTATGAACAGTATAAATATAATTGGAAAAATGCTTTTGCTCTATATTTTATATTTATAATAAATATGATTTTGTTTGGACAAAAATAGTGTTCAAACAATTTTTTTTATGTTAAAATATAATTATGTCTCCGTAACTCAGTTGAATAGAGTAATCCCCTCCTAAGGGATAAGTCATCGGTTTGAATCCGATCGGGGACACCATATTGTTAATTTAGTCCGAAAATACGGGCTTTTTAATTTATTTGTCATATTAATTAATTCACTTTTATATAAATGTGTATAAGTGATATAATAAATACGAAAGGATGATTATATGAACAAATCTAAAGTATACTTTACTAAAAATATAACTTCAAACAATTTAATTAAATTATATGATTTACTAGGAGTAAAACTAAGTGGAAATGTAGCAGTAAAAGTTCATTCTGGAGAAAAAGGAAATCAAAATTACCTACACCCCGAGTTCTTAAAAGAAATTATCGAATATGTTAATGGAACTGTTGTTGAATGTAATACAGCGTACGCTGGTGCAAGAAACACTACTGAAAAACATAAACAACTATTAAATGATCACGAATGGACAAAATATTTTAAAGTAGATTTATTAGATGCAGAAGAACCAGATTTAGTTTTAGATATACCTAATGGCAAAATTTTAAAAGAAAATTATTTAGGAAAAAATATAGTTAACTATGACTCTATGTTAGTAATATCACATTTTAAAGGACACCCAATGGGAGGTTATGGAGGTGCCTTAAAACAATTATCAATTGGTTGTGCCTCATCAAGAGGAAAGGCTTGGATACATTCTGCTGGATTAACACTAGATCAATTTACACTATGGGATAACTTGCCAGAGCAAGATAAATTTCTAGAAGCAATGGCAGACGCAGCAGAAAGTGTTCATAATTATTTTAAAAATAAAATAGTATATATAAATATTATGGCAAACCTATCAGTTGATTGTGACTGTTGCAGTAAAGCAGAAGATCCTTGTATGAAAGATGTTGGTATTTTAATAAGTACAGACCCTATTGCAATAGATCAAGCATGTATAGATTTAGTTTACAATTCTACAGATCCAGGGAAAAATCATCTTATTAAAAGAATTGAACGTCAAAATGGAATACATACTATAGAAGCGGCAAGTCTACTTGACTTTGGTTCAAGAGATTACGAATTAATAGAAATTATTTAGATTTAAAAAATTAATTTGATTTCTTTTTTTATAAAGTTACATTATACTTTATAACTAATTTTAGGTTAATCTTAAATGAAACATTATTCATTGTATTATAACGCCTTACTTTAGCAACAATATGTAAATAATTTAATTTATAATCAATTTAATTCCAATTTTTATTTATTAGGCTATGTTTAACACCTCCTTTTATATAAATATAAAAAAGTTTTCTTTTATTAATCTAAATATTTGATATAATATAAATATATAAATAAAAAGAATGATATCTTAAATAATAACTATATTATTTAAATATCTAAAATTTAGAGAAAGGAATAAACTTTTACTATGAATTGGACTTTAACAGAAAAAGAATTACTAAAAAAATTTAAAACATCTATTTCCGGTTTAACAACAAAAGAGGCCGGTGATAGATTAAAAAAATATGGACTTAATGTAATTCCTAAAAAAAAGAAAGATAGTATTTTTAAACTAATATTTAATGAACTTAAAGATCCTATTATATTACTTCTAATAGTAACCGTTATTTTTTCCTTTTTAATAAATGAAATAATAGATGCCATAGCAATAATTTTTATTATATTAGTCGATTTAGTATTAGGAACTATTCAAGAATGGAAAGCAGAAAAAACAGCAGAAAGTTTAGAAAAATTAATAAAAGATAAAGTTAGAGCAATAAGAGATAATAAAGAAATAGAAATAGATTCTAGTAATTTAGTTATAGGAGATATAGTTTTATTAGAATCAGGAGATCAAGTTAGTGCAGATTTAAGATTAATAGAACATCATAATTTACAAATAGATGAATCTGTTTTAACTGGAGAAAGTATAAGTATTACTAAGACTTCGGAAGTATTAAACGAAAATTTAGAATTATCCGAAAGAAAAAATATGGCTTTTGCAGGTAGTAACGTTACAACTGGAAGAGGAGTAGGTATAGTAGTATCAACAGGAATAGATACAGAAATTGGAAAAATTGCTGATAAAGTTACAAATAGTAAAGATGAAGCATCTCCACTTGCAATACGTATGAATAAATTTTCAAATCAAATAAGCGTATTAATAATTATTATTGGTATAATAATTTCAATAATATTATATTTAAAAAATGTACCTGGAACAGAAATATTTTTATCAGTTATTGCAATATCAGTTTCTGCTATGCCTGAAGGTTTGCCATTAGCATTAACTATGGCACTTACAATTGCTTCTAATAAAATGGCAAAGAAAAACGTAATTGTTAAAAAACTTAATTCTGTTGAAAGTCTAGGTAGTTGTACAGTAATAGCAAGTGATAAAACAGGTACACTTACTATAAATAAACAAACAGCAAAAAAAATACTATTAGCAGACGGAACCGAATTTAATATTAGCGGAATTGGTTATGACGATAAAGGAGATATTACATCTACAAAAGATATTAGTAAAGCAAAAGAAATTGCATTATTAGGATTAATCAATAATGAAGCTGGATTAGAATATACAAATGGAAATTGGGTTAGTTACGGAGATTCAATTGATATTGCTTTCTTAGCACTTGCATATAAAGCAAAAGTAAATAAAAATAATATAAAAATATTAGATATAATTCCTTACGAATCACAAAATAAATATTCAGCAGTTTTTTATGAATACGAAAACTTTACTCATTGTACAGTTAAAGGCTCACTAGAAAAAGTACTAGAATTTTCAAAATATATGGAAATAGATAATAAAAAAATTAAATTAGATAAAGAAAAATTAATAGAACAAAACGAATTATTAGCAAAAGACGGTTATAGAGTAATAGCAATTGCTGATGGAATCCAAGAAAAATACACAAAAAAAGAAACATATAATCCAGAAGATTTATATGGTTTAACGATAAAAGGTTTAGTAGCATTTATAGATCCTATACGTAATGAGGCATCAAATGCTATAAAAAAATGTCAAAATGCAGGAATAAAAGTTTATATGATAACAGGAGATCATCCTCTGACTGCAAATAAAATTGCAAGAGATTTAAAATTAGTAAAAAGTGATTTTGAAGTTACTACTGGTAAAGAGATAAATGAATATTTGAATCGCTCTTTAAAAGAATTTGATAAATTTATTAGTACAAAAAGAGTATTTGCAAGAGTAACTCCTATGGATAAATTAGCAATTATTGAATCATTAAAAAGACAAGGTGAATTTGTAGCAGTTACTGGTGACGGAGTAAATGATGCACCGGCCATTAAAAGTGCAAATATTGGTATTGCTATGGGAAGTGGTACTGATGTTGCCAAAGAAACAGCAGATATGATAGTTTTAGATGATAACTTCTCATCAATTGTAAGTGGCATAGAAGAAGGTAGAACTGCTTATGCAAACATAAGAAAAGTAAGTGAACTATTATTATCTTGCGGTCTTGCAGAAGTATTTTTCTTTATAATGTCAATAGTTCTAAATTTACCAATGCCTTTAGTTGCAATACAACTTCTATGGTTAAATATAGTTACAGACGGACTCCAAGATTTTGCGCTATCATTTGAAAAAACAGAACCAAGATTTATGAAAGAAAAACCACGAAGTACAAAAGAATCAATATTCGATAAAAACCTATTAAAAGAAGTTTTAATTGCAGGGTTATCTATCGGTGGTATAGTTTTCATAGTATGGTATTACTTAATTAATATAGCACATATTGAAATTCATCTTGCAAGAGGTTATATAATGATACTTATGGTATTCCTACAAAATATGCACGTACTAAATTGTAGAAGCGAAGAACAATCAATATTCAAAATGAAATTAAATAATCCATTAATTATAATGACAATAATAGGAGCAATATTATTACAAATGATAGTAATGGAAGTACCAATTTTATCTGAATTTTTAAAAACACATACAGTTCCATTTATAGATATAATAAAATTATTCTTAATATCAACAATAATAATTTTAATAATGGAAATATATAAAAAAATTAAATTAAAAAAGTAAAACAAATAAAAATAATATTTCATAAACTAAAATTAATTTAAAAACAATACAAACGGAGGTTTTTAAATGGCTTATTTAGAATTTAAAAATGTTAATAAAATTTATGATATGGGAGAAACTAAAATTAAAGCATTAACTAATACTAGTTTCCAAATAGAAAAAGAAGAACTTGTTGTTATACTAGGTCCTAGTGGAGCAGGAAAAACAACTACATTAAATATACTTGGAGGAATAGATAGCCTAACAAGTGGCAGTGTTATTGTAGACGGTAAAGAAATAGAAAAATTGAATAAAACAGAATTGATAAAATATAGAAGAAATGATATAGGATTTGTGTTTCAATTTTATAATCTAATAGGAAACTTAACAGCTTTAGAAAATGTAGAACTTGCAGTACAATTATGTCCAAATCACCTAAATCCTTCTGAAACTCTAGAACACGTTGGATTAAAAAACAGACAAGATAATTTTCCTGCACAGCTTTCTGGAGGAGAACAACAACGTGTCGCTATCGCTAGAGCCATTGCTAAAAACCCTAAACTTCTTCTATGTGATGAACCGACTGGAGCACTAGACTATAAAACAGGTAAACAAATACTAAAATTACTAGAAAATACAGCCAGAAAAGATAAAATGACTGTAGTTATAATTACACATAATCAAGCGATAGCACAAATGGCAGACAAAGTAATAAAATTTAAAAATGGAAGCGTAGAAGATATAATTATTAATAAAAAACCTATGTCTATTGATGAAATCGAGTGGTAAAAATGAAAAATAAATTATTATTAAATATAATTAGAAAAACTAAAAAAAATTATAAAAGATTTATTTCGTTGCTATTCTTATCGTTCCTAGGAGTAGGCTTTTATGCAGGAATAGGTGCTGCAGGTCCTGCAATACTAAATACAGTAGATAATTTCTATGATAAATCTAATACATACGATATAGAAATAGTTTCAAATTTAGGACTTACTGATAATGATATTAAAGGAATAAAAAAATCTGATTTAATAAATGGAGTATATGGTGTTAAATATACTGATGAATTTATAGATTTAAATAAAGAATCTTTAGTAGCAAAAATAATAGAATATAATGATAAGATAAATACGCCAACACTGTTAGACGGAAATTTACCAAAATCTAAAAACGAAATAGTTGTTGAAGAAAAATTACTAACAGAAAACTATTTAAAAATAGGAGACTTTATTAAAATCAAAGAAAAATCTTATAAAATTGTTGGAACTGTTGTAAGTCCTTTATATTTTTCATTAACACGCGAAAGTACAACACTAGGAGATGGAAAAATCAGTTACTATATATACGTTTACAAAGACACATTAGCACAAGACTATTATAATTCTATATATGTTACAATTAATGATAACGATTTAAAAACTTCGTCTAAAGAATATAAAGACTTAGTAGAAGATGCAAAAGACGAAATTAAAAAAATACAAAATATAAGAGAAGAAGAAAGATACCAAGAACTTTATAAAGACTATTTTGATTATGCAAAACTTTATAACTTATCAATAGACGAAAGTACATTAACTAGACCAAAATGGTATATATTTGATAGAACTAATATATCTGCTTATAACGAAATAATAGACGCAAGTACTAATATGAATAAAATTAGTAATATATTTCCATTAGTTTTCTTTATAATAGCAATATTAGTTAGTTTAATTTCAATGTTGAGAATGGTTGAAGAAGATAGAAGCGAAAATGGAACATTAAAAGCATTAGGATTTTCTAATAATAGTATTTGTATGAATTACTTCTTATATTCTATATTAGCAACTGTAATAGGAGGAGTACTAGGTTTCATATTCTGCGTATTCTTCTTTCCAAATATCATTTGGAGTATATATAAAACATTATTTAATATTCCTGAATTTATAATATCATTTGATTTACTATCAGGACTTCTAGGTCTAATAGCAAGTATAATTTGTATTTGCGGAACTGCTATATTCGTAGCATATAAAAACTTAAAAGATGCTCCTGCAATTCTAATGAGACCAAAGGCTCCAAAAAAAGCAAAAAGATTACTATTAGAACACATTCCATTTATATGGAGAAAAATTAAATTTTCAAATAAAATAGTAATTAGAAATATATTTAGATATAAAAGTAGAGTATTAGCAACAATAATTGGTATAGCAGGGTGTACAGCATTAATACTATCTGGTTTTGGGTTAAAAGATTCTATGCAAGATATAGCTGAGTATCAATTTAATAAAATATTTAAATATAATGAAATGATAAACATAAAAGAAGATAACCAAGAATTAATTAGCAAAATAAAATCAATTGATAACGTAAACCATTTAGTAGAAGGAAACATATCAACTATAACTTTAAAAAATAACTCTATAAAAAAAGAAGCAACAATGATAGTTCCAGAAAATCAAAATAAATTAAAAAATGTTATATCATTAATAGATACAAAAACAAAAGAAGAAATACAACTAAAAAATAATGAAATAGTTATTTCAGAAAAACTTGCCAAATTACTAGAAATAGAAAAAGATGACGAAATAATTATTTCAAATAGTAATGATGTACAACAAAAAATTAAAGTCTCAAATATAGTTGAAAATTATATAGACTTATATGTTTACATAAATAAAGAAACATATAATAACATATTTAAAAACTATAATACTAATGTATTATTCTTAACATTTGATAAAAAAGATAACAAAAAAATAGATAAATTTAATAAAGAAATATTAAGTAATAAAGAAATAACTAATATAATTATTACAGACGATATAATAAACTCAGTACTAGATATGATGGACTCTTTAAATTCTGTTGTAATAATTTTAATAATTGCAGCCGCTATACTTGCATTTGTAGTATTATATAACTTATCAAATATTAACATTTGTGAAAGGCAAAGAGAAATTGCAACACTAAAAGTTTTAGGTTTTTATGATAAAGAAGTAGACGACTATATAACTAAAGAAAACATTATACTAACTGCACTAGGAATTCCTATTGGTTTAATATTAGGTTATTATTTAACACAATTTATGATATCAACCTGTGAACAAGATACTCTAATGTATACAAAAGGAATTAAATTATTAAGTTATATAATCTCAAGTTTAATAACTATAATATTTACAATAATAATAAATATTATAAATCATCATAACTTAAAAAAAATAGATATGATAGAATCATTAAAAAATGTAGAATAAAAAACTTAATTAAAAAATTATAATTAAAATTATTTAAAATGTCTTTTAATAAAATTAAGGCATTTTTTTTACACTTTAAAGTATGACAATAACTTAAATTTAATATATAACTTATTTTTCTAAAATTATAATTATAAAAATAATATAAAATAATAATTCTTTGGCTATTAAAATCTAATTTTAATATATCATGCTTTTCTTTTATAATAATATAATCTAACAAATTTAATTTATTACTATATATTATAATAAAAATCTTTAAATTCACTAAACTTATCATAATATCTTTTCTTATATTTATAACAATTTCTAATAACATTATAATAAAACTTACAAAGTAAATTAATACACTTAGTATCATAACTTATAAAACAAAACTTAACATAATATAAATAAATTAGTATTTTAAAAACACTAAAAACAATAGATACCGATACTCACTTAGAATAAAGTACTTGTTTGTATTATAAAAACTTTTCAAAAAAAAATTATTAAAATAGAAAAAATAAAAAATAAAATTTTAAAATATATTTTTTAAATAATTAAATAATAATAGTATTTAAAATTATATTTGTTTGATATAATTTTGTTGTGATATTATGAAAAAATATAAAGATACATTACTATATACAATTATAAGACCTATAATAACTATGTTATTTAAAATTATTTATAAGCCTATAATTATTAACGAACACTTTATACCTAAAAACAAAAAAATAATATTAGCAGGTAATCATACTAATAATCTTGACTGTTTACTCTTAATGTCTTCAACTAAAAGACATATACATTTTTTAGCAAAAAAAGAATTGTTTCAAGGACTAAAAAAGATAATATTTAATAATTTAGGCTTAATTCCAGTTAACAGAAAAATAAAAGATAATAGTGTTATACCTTTGTCAAAAGAATATTTAAAAAATGATTTATTAATAGGAATATTTCCAGAGGGAACAACAGAAAAGAATACTAACAAATTATTGCCCTTTAAAAAAGGAGCAGTAACACTTTCTTATGAAACAAATACAGAAATAATACCATTTAAGATAATTGGTAAATATACACCATTTAAAAAAAATATAAAAATTATTTTTGGTAATACTTTTCTGGCAAGTAAAGATTTAAAAAAATCAAATGATTTATTATATGATATAATTAATAATATGAAAGAGTGATAATTATGTTTTTTGATATATTTAATAAAAGAAAAAAGATACCAGCACCTTGGGAAAAATATTATACTGATGAAGAACTAAATATTAAAATACCTAATATTTCAATGTATGAACAAATAAAACGTAGTGCTTTAAAATACCCTAATAATATAGCAATAAAATATTATGGTAAGACTATAAAATATAAAAAGTTTATAAAATTTATAAATAAATCATCAATATCTTTTAAAAGATTAGGTGTAAAAAAGGGAGATATTATAACAATATGTTTACCTAACGTTCCAGAAGCATTAATAGCATTATATGCACTAAATAGATTAGGTGCTATTGCTAATATGTTACATCCTTTATCAGCAGAAGAAGAGATTAAAGAAAGTCTTAATTCTACTAAAAGTAAGCACTTAATAATTATAGATATGTTCTATAATAAAATAAAAAATATAATAGATTCAACAACAGTAGATAAAGTTATATTTGTATCAGCAGGAAATTCAATGCATTTTTATATGAGATGGGCGTACAAAATATCACAAATTAACAAATATGAAAAATATAAGAAAAATAAAAAAAATATGAGTTGGAATCAATTTATGTTTAAATCGCTTACTAAAAATAAATATAAATTTAAACAATATGGAAAAAATACTCCTGCTGTAATTTTACATAGTGGAGGAACAAGTGGAAAACCTAAAAATGTTGTAATTCAAAACAGAGCATTTATACTAGAAGCAATTCAGGAAAAATCAGTTTTAAAAAAATTAAATGTAGGAGACAGTTGTCTTGGAATTATGCCTAACTTTCACGGCTTTGGCTTAAGTGTATTAATGCATACACCATTTACAATAGGATGCTATACAATATTAATACCACAATTTGATTCAAAAAAATTTGATACATTATTTAAAAAGACAAAACCTAATTGCATACTAGGAGTGCCAACTCTTTTTGAAGCATTACTTAGTTCAAAAAATGAAGAAAATTTGGATTTATCATTTGTAAAATATGTTATAAGTGGAGGAGACTTACTATCACAAAATTTAGAGAGTAGAGTAAACGAATATTTAAAAGAACATAACTCTGAGGCTAAAATAACACAAGGTTATGGTTTATCAGAAGCGTTAGCAGCAGTATGCTTGGCTCACGATGAAATTAATAAATCAGGTTCAATTGGAATTCCATTACCAGGAAATTATATAAAAATAATAAATTCATCAACAAGAGAAATTGTTCCATACAATGAAGTAGGAGAAATATGTATTCATACAAAGGCGCTTATGTTAGGTTATTTAAATGAAGAAAGTGAAACTAATGATGCATTGCAATTACACGAAGATGGTTATGTTTGGTTACATACTGGAGATTTAGGAAGTATGGACGAAGATGGTTTTATATTTTATAAAGGTAGATTAAAAAGAATGATAATTTGTAGTGGTTATAATGTATTCCCTTCTCACGTAGAAAGTGTAATTGAAGCACATCCAGCAGTATTACAATGTAGTGTTGTTGGAATGCCACATCCATATAAAAAAGAAGTCCCAAAAGCATTTATAGTATTAAAACCAGGATTTCACGGATTGTTTATAAAACAAGAAATAAAAGACTATTGTAAAAAGAACTTAGAACATCATATGGTACCATATAAATTCGTTTATAGAAAAGGTTTACCCAAAACAAAATTAGGTAAAGTAGACTTTAAAAGATTAATGGAAGACGACGGAGTAGACGATGATGAATAAGAATTTATCATTTCTTTATAAACTGAGTAAATTTTTATTAAAACCAATATTTTTATTCTACTATAAGCCAAAAATAATAAATAAAGAAAATATACCAAATGATGGTCCAATAATAATTGTTGGTAACCATAAACATTTATATGATCAATGTTTAACTATTGTATCAACAAAAAGAGGAATACACTATATGGCAAAAAAAGAATATTTTGATAACAAAAAAACTGCTTGGTTTTTTAAAAATGTAGGATGCATAAGTGTAGATAGAAATAATAAAAATAAAGAATCTGTTGAAAAAGCAATAAATGTATTAAATGATGGAGGAGCAATAGGAATATTTCCAGAAGGAACAAGAAATAAGACAAAAAAATTTTTGTTACCTTTTAAATATGGTGCAGTTTCTATGGCAAAAAAAACTAATTCATACTTAGTACCTTTTGGAATTACTGGAGATTATAAATTTAGAAGTAAAAATTTAACTATAAGATATGGAGAACCTTTTAAAGTAAATAATATGAATTTAGAAGAAGCCAATAAAATATTATATAAAAAAATAGAAAATTTAATGAAACAAAACTTGAAGGAGAAGTAATGAAAAAAGTAATAAAGGAATTTAAAGAATTTATAAGTAAAGGGAATGTATTAGATTTAGCAGTAGGAGTAATAATAGGAGGGGCTTTTCAAAAAATAGTAACAAGTTTAGTTAATGATATTATAATGCCTATATTAGGTATAGTAACAGGGGGACATGATTTTACAAAATTAACATTAAAAGTAAAAGACGCTACTATAAATTATGGAACTTTTATACAAAATATTTTAGATTTTATTTTAATGGCTTTTTGTATATTTGTAATTATTAAAGTAGTAAATATATTAAAGAAAAATTTAGAATTAAAAAAAGAAGAACAAAAACAAGAAATTGTTAAATCTAGTGAAGAAAAACTTTTAGAAGAAATTAGAGATTTATTAAAAAGCAAATAGAAGAATATTTACAAAGATATTTCTTTTTGTTATCATTTATATAGAATAGGTGATCTAAATGAAGAATGGGAAAAGAGGTTTTACTTTAGCAGAAATTATAATATGTATAGTCTTAATTGCAATAATAGGAACTATAAGTATTGTTGGTATCACTCGAGCTGTTGCTAATAAAGAAACAAAAGAATATTCTAAATTAAATAAAAATTTATTGGCTGCATTAGAAGTATATTTATCTACACATGAAGAAGTAGAAGAAAATTTAATGCTAAATTCTAAAGCAGCAGTTATAACTTTAGAAACCTTAAAAAAAGAGGGACTGATTAGTGATGATTTATATAATCCAATAACAAAAGAAAAATTAGATTATACCGATAATTATTTTACTTTATTAGAAGGAAAAGTTGTTAGTGATACAGAAATTAAAAGTGATGCAAATAATACAAGCTGTGATTACAATCAAATTGGAATAAATATAATAAATACATGGGATTTAAAAAACTTAAAAAATGAAGATGTTATATATGTTTGTCCTAGAAAAGATTATACTGAAGAAATAAAAGCATTACAAGATAAAGTAGATGAACTATCAAGTGAATTAGAAAATATTAAATCAAATAATAATAACTCTATAACTAATAGTGATAGTCCAAAAGATAAATTAAAAATTGATACATTATTTAACGATTTAACTTATACTGCAAAAGGAGTTAATCCAAATAATTATGTATATTTTGAAGTAACATCAAAGCCAAATGAATTTGCATATTTTCCAAATACAGCAAATAAAGGTTTGTGGAGAATTATATCTATTAATACTGAAAATGAAATTGAATTAGTTTATACTGAACCAGTATTAAGTAATAATTTTTCTAATTATACAAGTAAAAGTTCTCAATGGTGTGATCCATGGTTAACTGAAGAAGAAAGATTAACAGACTGTACTTTTTATCAACTTGCTCATACACCAAATGGTTTATCGACTTCTAAATATTATAAATATGATAATAATACTAAGTGGCTTGCTGAAGAAATAATAGAGGACGTGACAGTAAGTGGTTCTAAAAAATCTTATCTTTATAATAGTATAAAAAATAAGGATTGGATTGTGTCAAAAAAATATTTTCCGAATTATACAGTAAATAGTACAAGTGCAGAAATAAGTTTCAATTCATCAAAAAGTATACAAATGAAAATGGGACAAGTTAATTATAATCAAATTAATAGTTCAATAAATATTTCTGAGTCTTGGTTATATAATTATAAAATGCTTTTAGGATACTCTAATGTATCTAAAAGTTTTGATGATTATTATTTCTATATTTATAATAATGCAGGTACATTACAGAAATTGAATAGATTAAGAATGGCAAATCGTTGTACAAGTAATAGTTGCAACAAAGATAAAGATAGTTCAAGCCATTGGCGTATGTATACAGGAGATTATTATCCTTTAATTACATTAAATAGTAAAGTAGAACTTGAAGAACCAAATTGTACAAACGGACAAATAAAAGGTTCAAAAGAATGCCCATATAGATTAACTTGCAATAATTGTTAAAAAACTAAATATAAAATTGAATTTCTAAAACTTTATATTTAGTTTTTTTTATGGTATAATACCGTATCGGAAGTGATTTTATGTATACATTATTTATAAGTACATATGATAAAGTTATTACAATAGGATTATTAAAAAACGGTAATTTGATAGATCAAAAACAAAAAGAATCTATGAAAAATCATAGTGTATATACAATGACGATGATAGATAATATACTTAAACAAAATAATTTAACAACAAATTATTTAAATGAAATAATTGTAGTAAATGGACCAGGTTCATTTACTGGAGTTAGAATAGGTGTAACTATTGCTAAAACTTTAGCATATACACTAAATATTCCAATAAAAACAATTACAAGTCTGTGTGCTTTAGCAGTAAGTATTGAAAGAAATCAAAATAAGTTAGTTACAATATCAGATTTAAAAGGTAAATATATAGGTTATTTTGATAAAGATAATAAACTATTAGAAGATTATACTTATTTAAAAAATAATAAATATGAAGAATATATAAAAGATAAAGAAAAATTTATAATAGATTCTACTACATTAGATTTAAATAAAATATACAAATATTTAAAAAATACAGAAAGTATAAACCCTCATATAGTTAATCCTATATACATAAAAGGAATTGATGCACTTAATGATAAATAATTGTAACCTAAATGATATAGATAAAATAATTAAATTAGGTTCCATAATATCTAAAAATTTTAAAAAAACAAATAACTTAGAAGAAATTATAAAAAATAAAGAAATAATAGGTTATTATGAAGAAAATAAACTAATTGGATTTATAATATACAAAAACCTATACGGTACGATAGATATTTTATATATAGTTGTCGATAAAATTTATAGAAGAAAAAATATTGCAACCAAGTTAATGAATGAATTAATAAATAAAAATGATTATAAAAATATATTATTAGAAGTAAGATGTGATAATAAATTAGCAATAAAGTTATATAATAAATTTAATTTTAAAATAATTAACATAAGAAAAAATTATTATGATAATATAGATGCTTATGTAATGGAGTTGAGAAAATGAAAGATGTATATATATTAGGTATAGAAAGTAGTTGCGATGAAACAAGCATATCGATAGTAAAAAATGGTTATATTGAAATAGCAACTACAATTTCTACTCAAATGGATACTCATGCATTATATGGAGGAGTAGTTCCAGAAATAGCAAGTCGTATGCATACAGAAAACATAACATTAGTTTTAGAAGATTTATTAAATAAAACAAATATGAATATATCGCAAGTAGATGCTATAGCAGTAACATATGCACCAGGGTTACTAGGAAGTTTATTAGTAGGAATAGAATTTGCAAAAACATTATCTTTAGTTTACAATAAACCATTAATTGCAGTACATCACATTAGCGGACATATTTTTGCCAATAACTTAGTAAAAAAAATTGAATACCCAACTATTGCACTAATAGTCAGTGGAGGGCATACAGAATTAGTAAAAATGACTAGTGATTATGATTTTGAGGTATTAGGCACTACTCTTGATGATGCAATTGGAGAGTGTTTTGATAAAGTAGCAAGAGTATTAGATTTAAAATACCCTGGTGGACCAAATATAGAAAGATTAGCAAAATTAGGAAAAAATAATTATAGATTACCTATACCTATGAATAATAACGAATTAAATTTTTCATTTAGTGGATTAAAAAGTTCAGTAATAAACTTAGTTCATAATGAATTACAAAGAGGTAATAAAATTAATAAAGAAGACTTAGCATGTTCTTTTCAAACTATTGCTATCGATGAACTTATAAGGAAAACACACCTTGCTATAAAACAAACTGGTATAAAAAGACTTATCGTTGCTGGCGGAGTAAGTGCAAATAGTTATTTAAGAGATAAATTAGAAGAACTATCTAAAGAACTTAACGTTGATTTATCTATTCCACCATTAAAATATTGTACTGATAACGCAACGATGATAGCGTGTGCTGCTTATCCATTATATTTAAAAGGTGAATTTACAAACTTAGAACTAAATGGTAAAAGCCAAGAATATTTCTTAAAATAAAAATAATTTAAAGGGGGAAAATTATGAGATTTTATGATAATCAAGAACAAGATAAAATATTAGGAAGATATAAAGTTAATGGAACAAACTATAAAAAATATTATTTAGACGGATCCCGTGCAGAATATAGTAGCTTTGAAGATAATCATGAAGAAGAATTAAAAAAAATAATGTTAGAACAAAGTATAAAAAGAGATAAAGAATTATATAAAACTTATAAAGATAAACTAAAGAAAGATACATTAGAATTGTCTTTAATATTACTCGGTTTAGCAATAACTTCCGAAGATAACTTAATGTTTTTATATTGTATATTATTTATATTACTCTTAATTAAAGCAAAAATGTCTATTGATAATTTAATAAAATATAAAGAATTAAATAAATATCATAATTACTTAATAATAAAAGAAGATTTAGAAAAAGAAGAAAATAGTAATATATTAGATATTATAGAATTTGAAAAAATATATCAAATACCAATAAATATAAATACATTAGACGATTATTCGGATAGAGATATAAAGATATTAAAAAAAGAGATTGAAAGAAGAAAAAATGTTTAACTCTTTTTTTTTTTTAATAAAAATGATATACTAATCCTAGAATAGGAAGGGTATAATATGGAGATAAAAAATATTAATAATGTATTAACAGAAGAAGAATTAACAAGTATAGATGGCTTTTTTAGAGCGGCAAACTACTTGTCTTGTGCTCAACTTTATTTATTAGAAAATCCATTACTAAGAAAACCTTTGACAATAGAAAATATTAAACCTAGATTAGTAGGGCATTGGGGAACAGCACCAGGTCAAAATTTTATATATGCACATTTAAATAGAGTAATTAAAAATAATTCTCTTGATATGATTTATATATCAGGACCTGGTCACGGTGGACAAGCAATGATTAGCAACAACTATTTAGAAGGAACATATACATTATTCTATCCAGAAATAACTTTAGATGAAAAAGGAATAGAAAAACTATGTAAAAGATTTTCATTTCCTGGAGGAGTCTCTAGTCACGTTGCGCCTGAAACGCCAGGTTCAATAAATGAAGGAGGAGAATTAGGATATAGTTTAGCGCACGCATATGGTGCAGTTTTAGATAACCCTAATTTAATTGCAGCTTGTGTAATAGGTGACGGAGAGGCTGAAACAGGAACTCTTGCTACAAGTTGGCATTTGAATAAATTTATTAATCCAATAACTGATGGTGCAGTTTTACCAATATTACACTTAAATGGATATAAAATAGCAAATCCAACAATATTAGGAAGAATGAGCGATGATGATTTAGAAAAAATGTTTGAAGGCCTAGGGTATGAACCATTATTTGTATGTGGAGAAGATACAAGATATATGCACCAAAGAATGGCAGAAGTTTTAGACTATGCAATAACAAAAATAAAAAATATCAAAATTTTAGCAGAATCTAATATGAAAGAAAAATTTCCTCTAATAATATTAAGAAGCCCAAAAGGTTGGACTGGTCCTAAAATTGTAGATGGAAAACAAATAGAAGGTTCCTTTAGAGCACATCAAGTTCCAGTAGTAGTTGATAAAAAAAATCCTGAATTATTAAGTGTACTAGAAAACTGGTTAAAAAGTTACAAACCAGAAGAACTATTTGACGAAACAGGAAAACTTAGAGATAAATATATGATGTTTGTACCAGATGTTAAATTTAGAATGGGTATGAATAAAAACGCAAATGGTGGACTACTAAGAAAAAAATTAAACATTCCTAATATATTAAACTATGGTGTATCATTAAAAAAACCAGGTACTGTAAATTCAATGGATATGAAAGAATTAGGAAAATATATAAGAGATATAATAAAATATAATCCAGATAATTTTAGAATATTTGGTCCAGATGAAGCTCTTTCAAATAGATTAAATTATATTTTTGAAGAAACAAATAGACAATGGAATATGAACATAATTCCAACTGATGATTATTTAAATAAAAGTGGAAGAATTATAGATAGTTTCTTATCAGAAAATGTATGTAATGGAATGCTTGAAGGTTATACTCTTACAGGAAGATATGGTATTTTCCATACTTATGAAGCATTTTCAAGAATAATAGACTCTATGATAAGTCAACACTTTAAATGGATAAAAGCTTCAAAAGAAATAAGTTGGAGAAAGCCGATACCGTCATTAAACATAATATTGACTAGTCATATTTGGCAACAAGACCATAACGGTTATACACATCAAGAACCAGGTTTTTTAAATCACTTAGCAACTAAGAAAAAAGATGAAGTAGGTTTATATTTACCACCAGATGCTAATACATTAATTTGTACAATTAATCATTGTATAAAAACAGAAAATAAAATAAATGCAATAGTAGCAAGTAAACACGAAAGACCTCAATGGTTAAATATGGAATCTGCCATAAAACACTTTAATAATGGAGTTAGTATTTGGTCGTGGGCAAGTGACGAAAACCCAGATATAGTACTTGCTTGTGCAGGAGATACGCCAACATTAGAAGTTCTTGCTTCTGTTACTATATTAAAAAAATATATACCTAATCTAAAAGTTAGAGTAGTTAACGTAATGAATTTATTAAAATTAGATAAAACTTCTAAAGAAAGTTTAACAGATATAGAATACGATTACTTATTCACAACTGATAAACCAATAATATTCGTATTCCATGGGTACCCTAATTTAATAAAAGAACTAACATTGGATAGAAACAATAAAAATCTTACTGTATTAGGTTATCAAGAAGAAGGTGCTATTACTACACCATTTGATATGAGAGTAAAAAATAAAATAGATAGATTTAATATATGTTTAGAAACACTTAAATTTATACCAGATAAATATAATAAATTTGACTTAACTAGTTATTGTATTAAAGAATTAATAAAACATAATGATCATATAAGAAAATATGGTACAGATTTAGAAGAAGTAGAAAATTGGACTTGGAACAATTAATCTATTTCTTTTTGTCTATAATATGTTACAATTATAATAAGGAGTGATTATATGCTATATGATGATAAAGCTTTTTACGTATTTGTAAGTGATGATGAATATCACAATAAAAAGATGTACTATAAAACAAACGAATTAAATGGAAAATTAATAATAAATTACTATAAATTAGAAGATGATATTGTTATAAAAATTAATTACCCAAATAAAGAAATATTATCAAAAGAAGTAGATTTAAAAAACTACGAATTAATAACTAAATATTATATTGAAAGAATGGAATCAAATGGATATGAAGAATATCCAACAACATATGAAAAAATATATGGCTTAGGAGTATATAAAAAATATTTTGTAACAGGTTATACTCCAGATATGTCATGTATAAAAAAATATTTAGAATATGATTATTTAGAATATGAAAAATTAAATACTATAGCAGAAAATAAAAAAGAATTATTAGAATTAGAAGATTTATACAATAAATGTTTAGATTTTGATAACCCAGAAATAGTTAAAAAGAAATTTATAGAATATGATAAAAACTTTAAAACAATAACTCAAAATTTCAAAGATGAAGAATTTTTAAATTAATAATATAATAAAAAATAAAAATGTTCTATAGAACTATTCCATAGAACCTTTTTAATATAATTCTTTACAAGTACCAGCAGGAGGTTTATAAAAACAATGATTTTTATAACGCCCAGAAAAAGGTTGTCCATAAAAATCAGTTTTACAATTGTTTCCTGTTCCCGGAGCATAAAACCATAAACAATGAGTAGCAGGATGATAATATTCACCAGTAATCACTCTTTTAGCCAAATTTTTTTCTAAAGTTGTACTAGATGAATAGAATAAAGAAGAATTAACTCCACTAAAACCTCCTGGGTTTTGATATACAACATCATATAAAGTTCTAATATTTTTAAAAATATCACAATTAGCTATAGCACGATTAACAATTACATTACCAACCATGAGCATTCCTAAATTACCTTCACCAACTGCTTCTGCTCTCATAAGTCTTGCAACTAAATCTAATTCTTTTGAAGTATAACTTACTAACACTAAAATCACCTATAAAATAATATGATAATAAAAAATATATAGAATGAAAAACATATAAATTAACATTAATAAAAAAAACTTAATTATAATTTTTTAATACAACTTGTACTAGGACCTCTAACAATATCACCATCAATAGAAAATCTAGAACCATGACATGGGCAATCCCATGTTTTTTCTTTTGTATTAAAAAACAAACCGCATTTCATATGGGGACAAGTTAATTTAACAATATGTTCTTTCTTAAATTTATCTATATATACACCATATTTTTCTCCATTAATATACTTAATAGTAGATTTATCTCTTAAACTAATTTTAGATAATAATAAATTATATATAGTAGATAAATTAAATTTAAAAAAATTTAAACTTTTATTTAATGAAAATTCTCTATTACTACGGAATAAATTTTCATACTCACTTTTATTATATAAAATTAAATCACTTATAGTTTTTGCGGCAATATTTGAATTAGTCATACCCCAAGTATTATACCCGGTTGCCAAAAACATATTATTATCTATCTTACCAATTATAGGAAGAGAATCTAAAGTTATAACATCATAATTACTAAATTTATAACTATTACCATCTTTATAAGTAATACTTTTGTTAATTTCTTTTAAACTAAGTTTATTAGAATCATATACTCTAATCATATAATCTTTATAAAATCTAATAGATATTATATTTTTATCAATATTAATAGCATTAAATTTTAAATTATTATTAGTTTTTTCTACAATAACACATTCTTTTTCAATTTTAGTTTTAATTGGAAATAAATAAGGAAATATAAAAGAAGGGTAACTATTCGCTATAATTAAAAACTTACATTTAATTTTATAATTACTATTTAAATTAACTTCATAATATTCATTATATTTTTTAAAATCTATCATTCTAGTATTTTTATATATTTCAATATTATTGTTTTTATTTATAGAATTTAATAACCCATAACCATATTTTAAAGGATGAAACACATAAGTATTTGGAACTTTAAAACATGAATTGATTTTTATATCTATAGGTAATTTATTTAATAATTTAGCATCTATACCAAATTCTTTATATAAATTAAATTCTTTAATTATTTTATTTGTATTATTTTTATTAGTAGTAAATAAATATGATTCATTTTCTTCTAAATCACATTTTATATTTTCTTTATTTATAATTTCTATAATATAATTTATAGCATTAATTTGAGAAGATAAATATTTTTTAGCAATATCTTTATTATATATAGTTTTTATTTTAGTTAATAAATCTTTTTGTAAATATGTTAATTTTCCAGTAGTTTTTAAAGTAGTAGATTTTAAAAGGCTATTTTGTTCAATTAATCCAACTTTATACTTAGTATCTTTAAAATAATAGCACAAACTTATACCAGTTAGACCTCCACCAACAATTAAAATATCAAAGTTCTTATTTTCAGTTAATTTAGGATATTTTGTTCCATCTAAGTCCCATATACTTTTCATTATATTTAATCACCATTACTATTATTGGTAGTAATTATAAAAATACACATAAAATAAAAAGCTATAGAAATTTCTATAGCATATATATTTTTCCCAAAAAGTATTGGAAGTATTAACAAATGGCAGGGGTGGAGAGAATCGAACTCCCATCAAAAGTTTTGGAGACTCCTATGCTACCATTATACCACACCCCTGTGACATAATATATTGTAGCATATAATAGAGTTAGATACAACTTTTTTTATTAAAGTGTCATAAAAATATATAGAATTATTTTAAAAATGATAAAGAGTATAGTAGTAATAAACATTTTATAACATAAAATATTGATTTATATGTGGTGTAAATAAAGAAAAAAATTTAAGTTTAATTTCTATAAGTGTAAATTGTAAAAAAAGTTTATAAAATCATAAATTAGATAATATAAATAGATTAATATTCAATATAATTTTTAATGAATATTAGTCTATATTGTTTTATTTAAGTAGGTTAATATAATAAAAGAAGTTAAATTATTTCCACATTTCATTTAACTTCCCATCATTTTTATATAATTTATTTAAATCAATAATATATTTCCAATCACTTTCTATTAAAGTATTTGTATCATACGTATTAACATGTAAATCATAATCTAATGCTTCTGCCACATAATATTGGTTTTCTTCCATACCTATTAATATTCCAATATGTCCATCTCTGCTAAATAAATCCCCAACTTTAAAGTTTTTTAGTTCTAAATTTTCTTTGTTTATAATGATTTTTTCTCCTAGATCATCTAAATCATTTATTTTATTTTTATCTATTCCCGCTCCAGCATCTCCAACATCAAATCCTCCATTTAATAAAGCCCACGATACAAATCCACTACAATCTAATCCATTAGGGGTTGTTAATTTTAAAATTTTAGTATATAAATTACAACCCCATACAGATGGTCCATACAGTGATGATATAATTTCTCTTTTTTTATAATTACTTAAATATAGTCCAGTATGATAATATCTTCCTTCTCCATCAACATAACTTCTAGTATTATTAGTTAATAATCTTCCATTTTCATAAAAATATGGTATACGGTATGGAAATTCAAGTGTTAAAAATCTTGCTGCTTCTACTGCTCCTGCTCTAGTTTTATATCCTACTTCATCAATTTTCATTTTTAATATATTGTCTAAGTATCTATTTTCTTCTTCACTATATTGATTGCATTTTAAATATTCTTTATCGTTATTTAATATAGGTATAGTATATAAATCACTTACATTTACTTCTATTTCTTTAATACTTTTATTTTTAGTGGCAAAAACTTTAGTACTGCCAGCATTAATTCCTTTAATTATTCCATTATTTACAGTTGCTACGTCATTATCTTTTGAATCCCATATTAAATCTTTATAATTACTATTTATATACACTTCTTCATCAATTGCAAGATATATTTCATATTTACTAAATTTTATATCATATTCTTTATTGTCTTCGATATATTTGATATATTTATAAAATAATATTAATATAATGATAATTATTAACATTATATTTAAAAATATAGTTAATTTTATAATACTTTTTATATTTTTTTTCATTTAGTTTACTTCCTTATATATTATATATTTTAACATAAATTTATAATAATTTTATATTTTTTGTATACATAATATACATTTACATATAATTAAAATGAGTGATATTATGAAAGATAAACTAATTAAATTATTTTATTTATTTTTACCAATAATATTAGGTAGTATAGTGGGATTTATAATTTCTAAATATATTGATTATTCTTCACTAAATAAACCTCCATTTTGTCCTAATAAAATATTTTTCCCTATTGCTTGGTTTATTATATATATTTTAATGGGAATATCATATTATTTGTTTAAAAAAAGCAATAATAAAACATTATATATTTATTATATACAATTAGGTTTTAATCTATTATGGTCAATAATATTCTTTGTATTTAAATTAAGATTAATTGCAGTATTTTGGATTATCATATTGGATTTATTAGTTTATTTTATGATATTGAAATTTTATAAATTTAATAAATTATCTTCAATTCTTAATATTCCTTATTTTATTTGGTGTTTATTTGCAACATATTTAACTATAGGTATATATATATTAAATTAATATCAGAAATTTTTGATATTTTTTTTAAAAATTAATATTATTAATTAGGTGATAAAATTGTTTGTCGATGATATTCACGGTAGAATTAAATTTATTTTTGCAGTAGTTTTAGTAATATTTAGTGCAATAATTATAAGAGTTTTTTATATTCAAGTTATTGATTATAATAAACTAAATGATTTAGCAGATAATTTATGGAGTAGAAATTTACCAATTACAGCAGATAGAGGCTTAATTTTAGATAGGAATGGGAAAGTTTTAGCCAATAATATTACTACTGTTAGTTTGGTTTTAATACCAAATCAAATTAATGATAAAGAAAAAGTAGCAAAAGATTTAGCAGATATATTAGATGTTAAATATGAAGAAATGTATGAACACGTAAATAAAAAAACAAGTATAGAAAGAGTACACCCAGAAGGAAGACAATTATCTTATGATATTGCAGAAAAAATTAATAATTTAAATTATGACGGCGTTTATTTAGTTAAAGAAAGCAAGAGATATTACCCATATAAAAATGTTTTAAGTCATGTTTTAGGCTATGTTGGCATTGATAATCAAGGTTTATCTGGTATAGAACATGAATATGATAATTATTTAACTGGAAAAAGCGGCGCTATAAAATATTATAGTGATGGGAAAGGAAATAGATTAAATAGGTCTGAGGTCTATGTTGAACCTCAAAATGGAATAAATGTTACATTAACAATTGATTTAGATATCCAACTTGCTATTGAAAGGGAACTTAATAATGTAATGACAAAATATTCTCCTGAACAGGCTTTAATTGTTGTTGCAGATCCTAATACAGGCGAAATACTTGGTATGTCATCTCGTCCAAATTTTGATTCTAATAATTATCAGAAATATGATATAAATGCTATTAATCGAAATTTACCTATTTGGGCAACTTATGAACCAGGTTCCACTTTTAAGATAATTACTTTGGCTGCGTCGTTGGAGGAAAAAACTATAAATATTTTTGATGACCATTTTCATGATAGCGGTTCTATTCACGTTGAAAATGCCAGAATAAAGTGTTGGAAAAAAGGAGGACACGGCGATCAAACTTTTTTACAAGTTGTGGAAAATTCTTGTAACCCAGGGTTTGTAGTTATGGGGCAAAAACTTGGTACTGAGAGATTATATAATTATATAACAAACTTTGGATTTGGTTCTAAAACTGGAATAGATTTAAATGGTGAAAGTTCTGGAATATTATTTAAATATGATAACATTGGTCCAGTGGAACAAGCAACTATGTCTTTTGGCCAAGGAATAAGCGTAACACCGATACACCTTGTAGTCTAATAAATGATACCATTACTATAACTAGAGGAATGACTAGTAAATATACGAAAAAGTATGATGTTGAATTTAATTATAATTGTTTTATAGAAATATAAAATGTTACTATCTAAATTAAAATATCAAACTAATAATTAGAAAAGTAACATAAATATAATAAATTTTATTTTTTTAGGAATAATATTTAATTTTTCCTAAGAAATAAAAACGTAATTTACAAAATGATTAAAATATGATATATTATAGGTGTAAATTATTCAAAGAAAGGAGCGTGATTAAGATGAAAAATTTACAGATTATTAATAATGCAGAATTAATCACTACTCCTAATATATTAAACTTTTAGGAATATTCTTTTAGATTATAAAATTAATTCTGCATTATGCAGAATTTTTTTGTTAGGAGGATATTAAAATGATAATGAAATTAAATATTAATGATAGAGCTGCATTAGCTATCAAAAATAATACTAAAAGAGTAGAAATTAGAGCAAATAAAGAAAATAGTGAGCATGATTATAGTAAATTAAAACAAAATGATATTATAGAATTTACTAGTAACGATTTAGGTGTATTTTATGTTAAAGTTAAAGAAGTAAATCATTATGATTCATTAGAAGAACTTTTTACTTTAGAAGGAACTAGATACACAACTTCATCTACCAATGATAAAGAAGAAGCTATTAGAAATGTAAGTAAACTTGATGGATATGAAGATACCATTAAGAAAAATGGTGTATATGCTATTCATATAGAATATTTATATAGTGAAAACACTATTTGGGAAGAATTATATGAAAAAGCTAAGAATGTAAGAAATCCAAGAGATGTGTCAGGTATGATTAGTGCAGGACAAGTTGGTGCAGCAATACTTACTAAAAATCATAATATTTATGCAGGAGTATGCATTGATACAGCATCAACACTTGGTATGTGTGGTGAACGAAATGCTATTGCTAATATGATTACAAATGGTGAAAATGAAATTATGAAACTAGTATGTGTTGACTCTAAAGGTAATGTTGGTTCACCTTGTGGAGCATGTAGAGAATATATGATGCAACTTTCTAAAAATAGTAAGGATATTGAAATACTAAAAAATATTGATACTAAAGAAATAGTAAGATTAGAAGACTTAATTCCTGATTGGTGGGGTAAAACTCGTGTATAAAAATAGAAAGGAATATGTTAAATGAAGCTAATTGGAAGTAAAACAATAGAAACTGAAAGATTGATATTAAGAAGTTCTAAGATGGAAGAACAAAAAAGATTATGGGAGATATTAATGATACCAGAAGTAAATAAATGGTATTTGGTAGGTGCCAAAAAACATGCTAATAATCCTAGTCACTGGACTTGGGAGAATCAAGAAAAATTTTATAAATCTAAAGTAGAAAAAGCAGATAATAATGATGTGTTTATATGGAGTGTATTTTTGAAACCTGAATATACGAATAGCGGTTATGAAGAAGTAATTGGTCAGGTATCTGCTCAAGAAAATGGAGAAGATATAACTATTCGTGATGTGGGTTGGTATATTGACCCTGCTTATCAAGGAAATGGTTATGCAACAGAGGCTGCCAAAACAATGATAGATTATATGTTTAAAGAAGTAGAAATAAATGGTATTTCTTCTGGTGCTGTAAAAGATAATATGGGATCTTGTAGAATATTTGAAAAATTAGGATTTAATAAGATCGGTGAAGTAGTAGAAGAGTCACCTTATACTTTTTATGATGGAATATTAATTTTTTCTAAATATGGATTAACTAAGGAGTATTATTTTAATAATGCAAATAATAGAATATGAAGATAAATATTTAGAAGATGTAAAAGATTTATTAGTTGAACTTGAAGAATATATTCTATCAATTGATAAAGATAATTTAGATCAACTACATCCAGAATATAGAGGAAAAATGGCAATTTTAGATTTAGAAGAAGTTAAAAATAATAATGGTAAATGTTATATAGCAATTGATAATAATAAAGCTGTAGGATTAATTATGGGATGTATATTTCCGTATGATAAATATGATTACTTAGATTATAAATGCCCTAAAAGAGGTGAAATAACTGAATTAGTAGTTTCTAAAAATGTAAGAAGTAAAGGTATAGGTAATATGCTGATGCTAAAAATTGAAGAATATTTTAAATCAGTTGGTTGTGAGTACATTTTAGTTGATGTATTTGCTTACAATGATAATGCTATTAATTTTTATGAAAAGAATGGATATCATTCAAGAATGTATACAAATATAAAAAAACTTTAAGAATGAATAATAAAAATGCTTGTTACTAAGGTCAAGGTTAGTTAAATAGGTAAATGCAACTTATGTTTAACCATTGTAATTACAAGGTTAAATGCAATATTTTTAATTAGTTTTTTGGTCAATTTAATAAAAAAGAAACAATTATAGTTAATTATTTCCAGGCCAAAAATAAATTGCTTAAAATTTTAAAAATCTAAATGCAAGTTTAAAAAATATAATAAAAAAAGTTGCATTTAACTCTTGAAGTAATAGTTACTAAGGGTGAAGTAAAGTAGATGTTGGAAAATTTTAGAGAAAATACAAGTTATACAATTAATTTGTATTTTTTATAATCTTTTAGATAAAAAATAGTCTAATCTATAATTATCTTTATCACTAAAATTATTATTATCTATTTTGTATTGTTTATAATATTTTAAATTGTTATCAATAATTTCGTTTGCTTGATT
>CALVZA010000003.1 GCA_944372415.1 uncultured Bacilli bacterium | reverse complement strand
TATATTGTATTTGATATCCAGTTGTTGTTGTTAGTTCTACTGTTACACTTCCTCTTGTTGGTGTACTTGGGGTATATTTAAATTGAACATTTCCTTCTGCATCTATTACTGGTTGTTCTGGCTCTTCGCTTTCACCTCCGCTTGTTCCTCCATTTACCATTTCGAATATTGCGTTTATTGCATTTGCCTCTTCTCTTGCTGCCTGTTCGTATAATTCTGCTGCTTCCTGTGCTTTTGTTATTAGTCCATCTTCTCCAGTTAGAGAACTTATTCCTACTCCTGCTAATATTAGTAATACAATTACTGTTATTACTAGCGCTACTAACGTTATTCCGCTATTGCCTTTTCTTCTTTCTTTTGTTTCTTTCATTAAATTTTCCTCCTTTTTATTGATTTTTTATGTCATAATGCTGTTTTAAGGGACACGTTCCAAAAACATTATGCGTATAATGTTTTTGGAACGTGTCCCTTAAAACAGCATTAGATAATATATTTTCTTTTATATTTATTAAATTAGATTGTGTGTGTGTGTGTGTGTGTGTGTGTGTGTGTACAGCCATCTGTGTTTCAGCCCTTTCTAATATTTTTTATTTTGTTCTTCTCCCAATTTAGCATAATCTTAAAAAAATTTTAAAATGATAGCGACAGGGAGAATCTCACTCCTGAGAGGGTGAGCCGAATTTTAAATTTTTTTAAGATTCATGCTAAATGGGATATATCTCGATTTTATTTTGTATTGTTTAAGCATTTTCTTCGAAGTGCGAGCGATTACTAACCGCCCCTATAGCAGTATTTATAAAAATTTTATTATATTTTGTTAATCGTTATAACGATTACATTTTATATGTTCTTTTTCTATTTGTCAACGTTTTTAATAGTGACTTTTTATAGCGTGTTATCATATGCCGTCTTTATATTTCATTATACAAATTCTTCCCAAACTATGTTGGCAAAGTCTAGTCCTTTGTTTGTTAATTGTATATTATAATTTGTTGTACTAATTAAGTTTTCTTTGCATAGTTTATTTATTTCATTTTTGAAAATTTTTGTCGCATCTATATTAAATTTTTCTTTAAAATCATTTAAATTAACTCCATCTATTTTTCTTAAAGATAATATCATGTATTCCTTCATTTGCATATTTTTATCTTGTGTTTCATGTATAGTTATATTTTCTTTTCTATTGCTAATATATTTATTTATATCACATATATTTGAAAATCTTTTCAAATTAATATATGAGTGTGCACCTGCTCCAAAACCAATATATTCTTTTTGTTCCCAGCAGTTAATATTGTGTTTAGATGCAAATCCTTTCTTGCAGAAATTAGATATTTCATAGTGTATATACCCATTTTCTTCAAGTTGTTTTTTAGTATTCCAATACATTATTCTTTCTTCTTCATCACTTGGCAAATTATATATTTTGTTATTTATCATTTTATATAATTTGGTATCCGCTTCTAATATTAAAGAATATACAGATATATGTTCAGGGTTTAGTTTTATTATTTTAGAAACACTTTCTTCTAAATTTTCTATTTTCTGTTCTGGTAATCCTAACATCAAATCTACATTTATATTTTTAAAACCTATATCTCTTGCCATTTCATAATTTTTTAAAAAATCTTCATATGTATGTATTCTTCCTATATTTCTAAGTAATGCATTATTTGTTGATTGTAAACCTATGCTTAATCTATTTATTGAAGTTTTATAATAACTTTTTAAATTTTCTTTATTTACCGTCCCTGGGTTTATTTCAACAGTAATTTCTACATCATTACTTATATATGATGTATTTTCTTTTATTTCATTAATAATTTGAGTTATATATTTACTGTCTATATATGAAGGTGTTCCGTCCACCTATGTATATAGTAGTAATATTGAATTTTTCTTTATTAGTAATAAAAAACTCTTTTATTTCTGTTAATAATTCTTTAACATATTTATCTATTAATTCTTCTTTATTAGGCAAAGAATAAAAATCGCAATAATAACATTTTTGCTTACAAAAAGGTATATGTATATAAATTCCTAACTCTTTCAAAATTAACTCCTTATTTTTTGGTTTCATTTGCTATTTCAATAATTTTATTTAATCTATGGTTTACCCCAGATTTTCCTATTGGTTTTTTTAGCATTTTACCTAGTTCCTCTAAACTGCTATCAGGGTTTTTTAGCCTTAAATTTGCAATTTCTTTTAAATTATTAGGTAAATCATTAAATTTATTTATTTGTTTTAAATGTTCTATTGCTTTTATTTGTGTTACTGCTGCTGTAATTATTTTATTTATATTAGCAGTTTCACAATTTACTAACCTATTAATATTATTTCTTGTATCTTTAATAACTCTTATTTCTTCAAATTTTAAAACTGAAGAATTTGCACCAATTAAAGCTAAAAAATTAGAAATTTCTTCTCCATCTTTTAAGTATAAAATATAATTATTCCCTCTTTTAATTGTTCTTGCATTTATACTATACTCTTGTAGTATATTTTTTATTTGTTCACATTTCTTTTTTGTTTTAAATACAATTTCTAAATGATATTCTTTATTTGGGTCATTAATAAATCCAGATTTTAAAAATGCTTCTCTTACACATATTCTTTTAATTTGTTCTTCTTGTGTTAGTATACTATTATTATCCCAAACTTTTTGTTTTTCTATTTCTTCTTTTATATCTGTTGCAAACGACATATTTTCACCTTCTTATAATTTGGCAATTACAACTCTATCATTACCACTTAAATCTTTTTTTACTATAATATCTTTATATTTCCCACTTTTTTTAAGTAAATTACACACATCTTGTTTTTGGTTATATCCAATTTCTAAACACAAATAACCATTTTTATTTAAGTATTTATATGCATTGCTAACAATAATTTCATAGAATTCTAATCCACTTTCTCCACCATCTAATGCTATTATTGGCTCATACTTCACATTTTTATCTAAATTATTAATATCCTCTGTTTTTATATATGGTGGATTAGATACAATCAAATCAAAAATTTCATTACTAATATTTTCAAACATATTTGTATTTATAAATTTAATTTTTTTATCTACATAATTATTTTTTGCATTTATCTTAGCAACCTCAATAGCATTTTTACTTATATCTGTTGCATATATATTACAGTTTTCAATATACTTTGCCAATGAAACCGCTATTGCTCCGCTTCCTGTACATAAATCTAATATTTTATAATCTTTATCTTTATTTATTAATTTAATTACTTCTTCAACTAATATTTCTGTATCTTGTCTTGGAATTAGCACATTTTCATTAACACAAAAGTTTAATTTCATAAACTCTTGTTTATTAGTTAAATATTGTATTGGATATCCTTCTATTAATTTATTAATTAATTTTAAAAAATTTTCTTCTTGTGCTTTTGTTATTTCTTTATTGTCATTTATAACTAAATATTCTTTTTCTTGTTTTAAAACATATGCTAGAACAAGTTTAGCACATTTAATTGGGTTTTCTATATTGCTTTTATTAAGTTTTTCTATTGCTAGTTCCAATGCCTTTTTTATTGTCATTTTTCTACCTCTTTCAAATATAAATTTTACCATTATTTTAATTTCATTACAAGTTTTAAAGCACATAAAAATTCCCCGCTTTAGCCGATGTCTTAAAAGAAATTTTATGGACCTGTTTATAAACAGGTGGGTGTCTTCCTAGATACTTATGGGTTTCTTACTAGTGTTTGCTGTAAGCTTACACGCCATATCCAGAGATGGGACTCCCTTATCCAATACTTTGTAGGTTCTAAAATTTCAGTTACCACGCACTATGCAGGGATAAATTTATATTCAATTTTCTTTTACTATATTTATATTATCATATACTATTTTTCTTTTCAATATTTTTAGTATGCTAATTTATTTTATTATATACAATAATCTTTATTTTATATACATTTTTATTAATTATTCTTTATTAATCTATTTTTTTCAAATTTGATTTTTGCTAAAAATTGTGCTAAAATGTTTTTAATATTGGTGTTATTTTAAAGTACTTCATTTTGAAGTACTTTTTTGTTGTTAAATGAATGCACAAGTTTAAATTACAAAACTAGTTTATAATAATAATATATTAGGCTATAATATTATTAATTGTAAAAGAAATGGAGAATAAAATGAATTTATTTTTTAAAAATGTAATAGAAGATGTAGAAAATTATAATACTATTAAACAAATATATAATGAAGCTTTTCCTATAAATGAAAGGTTTCCAATTAATTATTTATATAAAAAAGCAAATAATAAAGATGTTAACTTTAATTCAGTATATGATAACGATAAACTTATTGGTATTATATATACTATTTTAAAAGATAATTTACTATTTATATTATATTTTGCTGTAAATAATGATTACCGTGGTAAAGGATATGGAAGTAAAATTTTAGAATTTTTAAAACAAAAGTATAACGATTACACTATTTTATTAGAAATTGAGCAATTAGATAAAAATTCTAATAATTATAATCAAAGATTAAAAAGAAAAGCTTTTTATGAAAAAAATGGTTTTTACGATACAAATAAATTATTAAGTGAAGGTAAAAATACATTTGAAATAATGACAACTAATCCTAATATTAACTTAACCAAAGATTTATTTATAGGCATTTTTAGAAAAATGTTTACTGGTTTTTCTTCTATGTTTGTTCCATTTTTTATACGATTAAGTAATAAATAGAGGTGTTTTATGAAAACAATATATTACAATGGAAATTTTATTACTTTAGAAAATACTAATCCTGAAGCAATTCTTATAGATAATGGTATTATTAAAAAAGTCGGCACTAAAGAGGATGTTTTTACCTATAAAGATAATAAAACCCAATTAATAAATTTAGAAGGTAAAACTATAATGCCTTCTTTTATAGATGCACATAGTCATTTTTCAGGTGTTGCAAATAATTTATCAAAAATATCTTTAGAAGATTGTAATAATTTTAAAGAAATGCAAGAGAAATTAATAGATTATAAGAGCACAAACAATATAAGCGATAATAAGTGGATTGTAATAAGTTCTTATGACCATAATAATTTAGTGGAAAAACGTCACCCTACAAAAAAAGTATTAGATGAAATTTTACCTAATAATCCTGTAGTTTTACAACACAAATCTGGTCATATGGGAGTTTTCAATAGTAAAGCATTAGATTTATTAAATATACATGATAATAAACAAGCTATAGAAACTGGCTATATGGAAGAAAATGATTTTTTGTATTATTTAAAAAAAGTACCTATGCCGAATATTAATGAATTGTTAGAAAATTATAAAAAAGCACAAGACAAGTATTTACATTATGGTATTACAACAATACAAGATGGTATGTCTTATACAAGTATGATACCAATTTATAAAGAACTAATAAATAAAAACGACTTAAAATTAGATTTAGTATGTTATATTGAAACAAGTAATAAAGATATATTTTTTAATTCTTTTAAAAACAGTATTAAAAAATATGATAATAATTTTAAAATAGGCGGTTATAAAATTTTTTTAGATGGTTCTCCACAAGGGAAAACAGCTTGGATGAGAACTCCATATTTTAATAGCAATAATTATTTTGGGTATGGAACTATGAGTGATGAACAAGTTATAAATACAATTCAAATTTCTAAAAATACAAATATGCAATTACTCGCCCATTGTAATGGAGATAAAGCTTCAGAACAGTTTATACATTGTATTAAAAAATGTAAAGATGAAATAGAAAAAATTAGGCCTGTTATGATACATGCCCAATTACTTGGATTAGATCAAATTGATGATGTAAAAAAATATAATATTATCCCCTCTTTTTTTATATCACATGTTTTTTATTGGGGTGATATTCATATTGAAAATTTTGGATATGAAAGAGCAAGTGCAATTAGTCCTGCAAATTCAGCTTTAAAGCATAATGTATTATTTACTTTTCATCAAGATTCTCCTGTTATTGAACCTAATATGTTCGAAACTATATGGTGTGCTGTAACTAGAAAAACAAGAAGCGGTGTAATTTTAGGAAACACTGAAAGAATAAATGTAATAGATGCAATTAAAGCTGTAACAATTAATAGTGCATATCAATATTTTGAAGAAAATGAAAAAGGAAGCATAAAAGAAGGAAAATTTGCTAATTTAATTATTATAGATAAAAATCCACTAAAAATTAATGTAGATGAAATTAAAAATATTAAAATATTAGAAACAATTAAAAATGGTATAACTTTATATAAGGCAACTTAAATTTTGGGTAGATATACTTATTTTTTTGTGATATACTTTTTTAAAATATTTAGTAAAGGGATGTTTAATAATGAGTGTAGCATTAGTCTTAGAAGGCGGAGCAACAAATATTGATTTTTATGCTACTATTTAAAAAATCAGTTTTATGTAAAATTTAGTTAATACTCACAGTACTATTATGTTATTGCTAAATTGAACTGTTAATTATAACAAATTTTGCACAAAACTGATTTTTATTCATATAACTACTATTCTTTTATTTCTTTTGATAACTTATTTATAGCCTTTGTTTCAATTCTTGATACATAACTTCTACTAATTCCCATCATTTCTGCTATTTGATTTTGTGTTTTAGGTGCATTTCCATTTAATCCAAACCTTAATTCCAAAATTTCTTTTTCTCTTGATTTTAACACTTTTTTCATATTTTCATAAAGTTTTTTAATTTTCAATTTCAAATCTATTTCATCTTCAACATTTTTTTCATCATTTTCTAAAATATCAATTAAAGATATTTCGTTATCATCTTTATCTTTTCCAATAGGTTCATTTAAATATACTTCTGCTTGAAGTTTTTTATTACTTCTCAAATGCATTAATATTTCATTATCTATGCATCGTGATACATATGTAGCAAGTCGTACTCCTTTTGTTGAATTAAAACTGTTTATCCCTTTTATTAAGCCAATTGTTCCAATTGATATTAAGTCATCTAAATTAATGTTTGTAGAAGAATATTTTTTAGATACATGTGCAACTAGTCTTAAATTTCTTTCTATTAAAATATTTCTTGCTTCTTCATCTCCATTTTCATACTTTTCTATATATATTTTTTCTTCTTCAGCACTTAATGGTTCTGGAAATAAATTATTACTAGAAATATATCCTACAACAAAAATAGTAGATTGTAAAAATGCAAAAAAACCAGCTAAAGTAAGTCCGAACATAAATGCACCTCCATTTTCACCTATACGAAAGTATATGTTTTGAAAATGATAAAAGTGCATGACCTCTAATAATATTATTTATAAGTAATAATAGGTACTATAAATGTAATAAAATTATTATAGTAATCTTTCTTTACTTTAAAATTTATATAACTTAGTTTAAATATAGGATAAATTATTATTACATATTTATTATTATCAATGGTACCATTATTTCATCTTTACTAAATCCAGAGTGTGTTCCCTTTAGATTATTTAACACTTCATCCTCGTTTTCACAATTTATTAAATATATTCCCTGTTTACAAATACTAATATATTCTCCTAAATTACTCTTCATATAATTTGATAATTCGTTTGGTCCAAAAACCTTATTTAAAATTAATTCTTCTGTTTTAAATAAAAACATTTTATCTCTAAAATCCTGACTAAAAGCTTTCTCAAACTTTTCTCTTTTATTTTCTTTTATGTAATAAGTTGCAGTTCCTGAATCTATTGCAGGCAATGCATAAAAGAAATTATTATATTTTTTTAAATCTATTTTCAAACCTTTTTCATTAACATTTATTTGACCATGATCTGCTGTAATGATAATTTCAATATTTTCTTCTGTATTAATATGTTCAAGTTCTAATTCAATACTGTTTATAACCTTTTTCACTTCTTCACTATATACTCCAAATCTATGAGAGTTTGAATCAACATCTGGTAAATACATATATGTAAAAGTTGTACCAACAGATTTAGCAATTTTGGTTTTAAATATCTCAAATGCTTCACTCATTGTACTATACCCTAATCTATTGTCTGTATTTAATGCAAACTTAGAAAATTCACTATCCTTTATATAATTTGGGAAAAGAGCATATACTTCTCTATTTATATAATTAAGAATTGATTTATATTTATATATATCACTTTCTTTTATTCCAAAGCTTGATAAATTCTTACCTGTTCGACGTTCTTGAAATAATACTGGAAAATATTCTATTGATTTTTCTCTATAATAAGACAACCAACCTAATATGCCATGTTTTTCTGGATATTGTCCGGTTAAAATAGACGGAATTGCACAGCCTGTTGTTGATGGATTTACAGTTTGTATATCTCTAATCTTATTCTTTTTTAAAATTGACTCATTTGATAATTTATTTATAATATTACTTCCCATTCCATCTGACAATATAAATAATATATGTTTTTTTCCTTTAATATACTTTCCCAATTCTCTCATCTTATCGTTATACTGAAAAGATGTTCCTCCACATTTATTGTATATTGTTCTAACTAAATCTACAACAGTTGCTTCTCTATAATCTGTCAACATTAAATTATTATTATTAATACACTTTTTAAAATTCATAATTACCT
>CALVZA010000002.1 GCA_944372415.1 uncultured Bacilli bacterium | reverse complement strand
ATCATTATACCAAATTTGCATAAAAAAAGCGAGTATATGATAACATTTGTTGAGAATGTTCACTCGCTGTATTAATTATACAATAAAATAAAAAGACTGACAACAAATAACTTTGTCAACAGTCTGATAAACATCCATAAAATTATTGGATGTTATTTTTATTTATTATACCAAACCCTATCTATAGAAACACTAGTACTTTCTGGCATAGGGTTAGGCATATCTAATTTAACTAATAAAGGCATTTTAAAAGATGTTCCAAATACTAATGCAGTACCTGGTAAAAAAGACTTTATCTTCTCAAATATACTATCATTTAAATTGCTAGTTATAGCCTTAATCATATTTAAATCATCAGGGTAAAACATTCTTAATACTATAAAATTAGAACATTGACTTAATGCAGTAATTGATAACTCACTAGGTCTTTGAGTAATCATACCAAGAACAACACCATATTTTCTACCTTCTTTAGTAATTCTATCAAATATATTATAACCTAAAACACTTATATCAGTATCATTTTGAACATATCTATGTGCTTCTTCTAAAATAATATGTATTGGAAAAGAACCTCTATTTTCAATAAACGTAGCAAAATCAAAGAATAATTTAGAATATATTTTAGTTAGCTTCTTAGCCATACGTTCATCTATATAATTTAAATTAAAATTAATAATTTGATATGTTCTATCTTGATTAAATAAATTTCTAACAAATTCTCCTTTAGAAACATATTCTGAAACATTAAAATATTGTTTATAATCACTATTAATAATTTGTTGCAATCTTACCTTTAATTGATTATATTCATCATACATCTTATCACTTTTTAAAACACCTTCACTTATTAAAGCAAACTCCATAGCATAATAGATATCATCTAAAGAATAAACAAAGTTTGGTATACCCTTAATATTACCTAAATCCAACTTTTTATATTGTTCTAATAAATCAACAACAAACTGAACAGAATTCATCTTACCTTGTTGGTCAATATTTAAACATTGTCTTATAGTTCTTGTATATCCAGGTTGAGAAATTTCTGTATCTAAATTTAAAGTAGGAGTATTATATCTACTTAAAACAGCAATAATTTGATCTCTGATTTGTGTACTAGTTCTACCACTAGTTAATATATCTAATATACAACCTGCTATAATATCATTTTTATATTTGCTAATATTTTCATCAGTATTCTTAAATATATATACTAATTTTAAAGTCTTTTCTAAAATTGGCAATTGATTACTACTAGTAACATCTAATAATAATGCTAAATCATCTACGCTTAAAAAATATGCAGGTATATTAATAAGTTCTCCCTCGCTTAAATCTATTTTTGTAGAATAATTTTTAAAGCCCATTCCATCTATTTTATTTAAAGCATTAAAGGCCTTATTGTATTCACCATATACATCAAATAATACAATATGAGCTCCTCTAGGCATAAAAGACGAACTTTTATAAAATATATTTTGTAATATTCTAGTTACACTACAACTCTTACCACTTCCAGTATTACCAATAATAGCAAAATGATTAGAGAAAAAATCATTAAATTTACTAGTAACATTAAAACCCTCATAAACTAAAGACTTACCAATATAAAATGAATCAAAATTATCTAACTCTTGACTACCAATTAATAACTCAACTTCACTTTTATAAATTATACGACATCCATTACTCAAATTAGGTTTTCTAACTATTCCATTAACAAAAACATCATCTATTATTTCACCTATTAATAAAACTTTAATAGTATTCTTATCTATTGATACTATTTCTCCTACTACTTTTTTATTATTATCATTAAAAATAACATGTAAATTTAAATAATTAGTTTCTATTTGCCCAGTTTTATTTTCTAATATAGCATAATTATCATAAGCATCTAACAATTGTCCGAACATATAACCACTTCCTATTATAATAATTCTAACATATAGAATATAAAAAAAAAAGAGGTTACCCTCTTTAACAAGTAAATAAAGCACTTACAATTATAGCAAGTAGTATGAATAAAACTAGTACTATAAAAAGATCTTTAAAATTATTACATTCTTTATTTTTACTAACACTATTATTACAACATGATTTATTCATAAAAATCCCTCCTTAAATAAAAGCCCCTACAATGATAATTAATAAAATGAATAGAACTAATATAAATGCAGCAGCACTTATGCCACCATTATTAGTGCCACATCCTCCATGGTTCATAAAACCCCTCCTTTTCATTACTCACTTTATTTTATGGTAAAATTATTATTTTTGTGAGTATTTTATTGTTTTTTTATTTTTTACAAGTTATAATAATACTTGTATATGAGGAGGATATAAATGAAAAAGAAAATATTAGTTATAAGTTTAATCGCTCTATGTATGTGCGGTTGTGGAAAAGTGGCAAAATTATCTAATGGTGAAGATGCAGTAGTAAAATTTGAAAAGTTAGAAGGAATTAGTGTAGACACACTATATGATAGTCTTAAAGACAGATATGCTGTAAGCATTTTAATTGACATGATAGACTCAAAAATATTATTTAAAGATTATGCTGACAAAGAAAAAGAAGCAGAAGATTATGCTGACGAACAAGTAAAATCTTTGCAAAAAAACTATGAATCAGAAGAAGAATTATTAAATGCTATAAACAATTACTATGGCTATGAAACAATAAAAGAATTTAAAGAATACATAAAATTAAATTATTTCAGAGACCTAGCCACAACAGATTATGCAAAAAAACAAATCACAGATGATGAAATAAATACTTATTATGATAATGAAATTGTAGGAGATATAGAAGCAAGTCATATTTTAATAACTCCTGATGTAAAAAATGATGCTACAGAAGAAGAAAAAACTAAAGCAGAAGAAAAAGCAAAAAAAGAAGCTGAAGACATTATAGAAAAATTAAATAATGGAGAAGATTTTAGCGAATTAGCAAAAAAATATTCTAAAGATGATTCAAATAAAAATAATGGTGGCGCTTTAGGAAAATTCAACAAAGGTGATATGGAAGAAAGTTTTGAAACAGCAGCTTATAATCTAAAAGTAAATGAATATACTAAAGAACCAGTAAAAACTTCAAACGGATATCATATTATTAAAAAAACAAAAGAATATGATAAAAAAGAATTAAAAGACGTAAAAGAAGAAATAATTGAAACTTTAGCAAATGATTTAATAGAAAACGATAAAACTATATCAATAACTGCATTAAAAGAATTAAGAAAAAATAAAGGTATGAAAATAGAAGATACAGAACTACAAAGTAGTTATAACAAATATATAAATTACTTATATAATTACTATAAAACTACAACTACATCAAATGAATAACATATAAAAAATCTACAAAACTGAAATGATGTAATCCTTATTTTGGAAACATCAACTCAATGTAGATTTTTTATTTTTTATATTTTTTAACAATACTTCTCTTATATTCTTTATCATTTTTTATAGCATAATTATTTAACAATTCTTTTTTAGTATTATAAATTTTAAGATATGCAACTAAACAAAAAACAAAAATAATAATATCTAAAATATAATTTATTTTACTTTTCTTAAAAAAGAAATCATATATAAAAATTATTAGTGAATACCCTATTCCAACATAACATAATAAAAACATTCTCTCCATTTTAATAACAAATTCTTTTTTATCTTTTTTATATTTTTTATATAAATCTTTCTTTTCTAACCTACTCATTCTCTCATACTTAGTTTTCATAATAACACCTCTTAATATCGTCTAAACTAAAACCTTTTTTATATAAATAATTAACAACTTTATATTCAAGTTCATTACCACTATACTTTTTAGAATATTTATTTTTAATCTTAACTAATTCTTTTTCTAAAAATATATTATCATCACCAAAATCAAAATTATTTATTTTTTCTATTATATCACTTTTTTCATAACCTAATTTAACAATTTCATTTAATATTTTAGTTTTTAAAGCATTTACACTTAACTTATGATTTAATTTTATTTTTTTGCTGATTATTTTATTTATTCTTTCATTCCAGTCTATACTCATAAGATAATCTACAAATTCATTTTCACTATAACCTAAACTAATTAAATCTTTTTTTATCTTTATTTTTCCTACATTACTTAAATTATATTTATCATTTATAAAATCCTTAACTTACATATCTCTATTAAGATACCCGTCTTTATATAATAATTTTATTATCTCATCTATTTCTTTTTTTTTAATATCCAACTTTATTAAATACTTTTCTATTTCTAACTCAGACCTCATTTTTTTATTAATATATTTAATAGATTTATAATAGCCATTTAAAAAGTCATTATACTTAGTTATTTCATTAAATAATCTATTGTCCATACTTTTATTAACTAATAAATTATATTTAACTATAACATCATCATATAGTGATATAATATTACCATCATTAAAATAAATTTTATAAGTATTCCCTTTATCTTTTTTAAATTTTATTATTTCCATATTAATCATTCCTTAAAAAAATTATACAATATGTACTATTGTTCGTCAATAATCTAAAGAAAAAAGCAATTATAAATTACTTTTAAGTTTTAATAATTTATTTAATTTATGACATTTACCACTTACAAGAATTAGAAGTATTATTAAGAACAGTAACACACCAGATAATGCATAAATTAAATATTGATTATTTTTTGTTTCTTCTAATTTTTTTTCATAATTATTAATATCAAATATTTGTAAAGTTTTTTCTTTACTATCATAACTATAGTAATTTTTTTTACCCGTAGCTAAATTTAATCCATAAACTATTGTTATATTATCATTTTTTAATTTATAAGCAGTAATATTTTGTTCATCAATTTTTAAATTAGTTTTAATAGACTCTTTTGGAACAGATTTCATATCTAAAAATATTATTGTTAAACTATCACTTTTAAATTCATTATACTTAGTATAATTACCATCATCATATATAAATAAACTAATATTACCGTTTTCATCTTTTAAACCTACTAATGTATATTTACTTACTTCATTTACAAAAGCTGGTATATCAAATTCTCCTATTTTTATAGTAGTTTCATCAAATAATTCTGGTTTTTCTAAATTTTTGGCTACTTTTACCACAGTATATTTTTTACCATCAACTGTAACTTCTATAGGATTTTGATCTTCTACATTTACTGTTAGCTTATAAGTATTACTAACCCCTGTTTCACTAGTAACAATTATTTCAAAAATATTTACTCCTTCTTCGACAGTTTTTTCTCCTACACCAGAAATACTAGCATAACTATCAGCCTTCTTTGCAGAAATATTTATTTTTTCAACTGTAGAAGGAACATTAACTGAATACTCATTAATATCTGCATCAAATTTAGGCGTTATATCATAATCATCAACACTTAAACTTTTTAATTTATTATTTTTAGATTTTTCTCGTGGTACAGTGACCGTTACTTGTTTATTACCACTTATTTTAGTATTAGCACCGTCACTACTAGTAATATCACCACTCATACTAAAGTTAATTATACCAGTACTAGTAGATTTACAAGTAACTGAGAAAGTCTTAGTAGTATTCTCACCAGTACCTGAGTCTCCGACAAACTTTTGAGTACAACCACTAGTAGAACCACTACTTGTTATTGTTAAATTCCAAGCAGCAGTACTTTTTACAGTTACGCTAGCAGTAACACTACTACCATTTTCAATAGTACTTCTACTTACACTTAAACTAGCACTACCTTGAGCATCTACATAAAATGCTCCTATCACAAAAGTAAATATAAATACAAATACATTAATTAATTTTTTCATATAATTCCTTTCTACTGAACAATTTTAGAAGTTCCTAACAAATGTTGTCTTATTCTTAATAAATCTGCTGAATTTATTTCTCCATCCCCAGACAAATAGGCACTCTTCAAAAATGCTCCATTTAGATTAACAGTTCCTAATAAATATTGTCTCATCTTTAACAAATCAGCCGAATTTATCTCTCCATCTCCTGTTAAATCACCAAACATAACATAAGTAAATGATTTACTGCTAAGTTTATTACTTATTTCTATTGTATAACCTGTACCAATTAAATCATTATCATTTTTCACATTTCCAGAACTATCTTTTACAACTACAGTAGCTCCATTACCAACATTATTTTTAATTGTTTTAATAGTTGTTCCTATATCATATCCTCTTATATATTCTCCAGTTTTTCCAACCTTTAACATTGAAATAAACTCATTAGTAATATCAACTTCACTTGGTTTATTATTATCATTAGTCTCATTATTATCATTATTATTGTTATTATTTACAACATTATTAACCCCTTTACCGCCATTAGCCCAAACTAATCCAGCCAAAGCAGGGTTACTTTCGCCACTACTAGCACCTATATTAAAGAAATTATAAAGTCCTTTATAAGTATAACCTTCATAAGTAAATTGATTACCACTGGTAGTAATACTAACTTTAGTACCACTTTCTTGTCTAGCTAAACTAGCTAAATACAAAGGAGAAATACTTGCTGTTTTACCAGCTTCAACAAATATAGAAGAATATGTTTGATTATCCAAAACAGATTTTCCATTCATAAAAGTATCTGATAAAACATTTTTAACAACAGTTTCATTATATAAATCACTATAACCCAAATTTTCAAACATAAATACATATCTTTCTGTTAAAAAATTTCTTGGATCCAAAAAATATTTAGTAGTATCATCATTTGCAATACACCATCCTTTTTCAGTTTCAGAATTAGCATCTTCACAATATCCACTACTTTTTTCTATACTTGAAACGTATTTTTCATTAACAAAAGCATCATAAAAATCTAAATTAGTATAAAGTGGAGTAAAAGTCCACTTACCATGACTTTTTCTTATTGCCCTTAAATAAGGTTTATAATCTTCAGGAAAATCTTTAATACTTTTTTCAAAAGAACTATCTAATGCTTCACTAGTAGGCATATCAAACCCTGAATATAACCCATTATAAATATATTTTTTTTCAGGCATATTATTATAAATAGGAATTAAAAAATTATATTCTCTATCCAATAAATTATTTTCTTCTAAAGATTTATAAGTTGAATACGCTTCTCCAGCAGGTGCCCTTAAATTAGCCATATATTGATGAGTAAACTGTGCATAAAAGCCATTAGGATTAACATTAAATTTTTTTAAATAAGATGTATTCTGTCCTTTAGATATATATCCACTACTTATAAATTTTGCCCCTCCGACAATTGCCTTTTTAGGTGTTATCCATGGCCTATCATAACTAGTTTCCGCTTTTCCAACTATTTTTACTAAACTTGAACAAACATAACCATATTTACCATTATAATAAACATAATACCATGGTTTACTACATCCCCCACCTGTAGCAGCATTCATATTACTTATATAAAAATTAACATTATAAGGTATAGTATCAATAACATAATTACTACTTCCAGTATTAGGTCTATCTCTTAAACTTAAACCTGTTTTATCAGTAGTATAACCAGTTTCAGCATTAACATCTATTAAGAATATAAATAACATAATAAAAACTACTACCATATTTCTTAACAATTTCATATTAACACCTCCACTACTATAAAACATATAACTAATTATTCATAACAATTATACCATACATTCGACATTTTTTTTACATAAAAAAAAGAAACGTATATTTTTTTACATTTCTTTACAATTTTTCTAACACTTGATCATTCTTTTCTATACATCTTACTAAATCATTCTTATCATACTTATTGAATATACTTCTAAACTTATCTGGATTTATAAAAAACATTTTCAAATGATTTATAAAACATACTTTTATATTCTTAATACCATAAGATTTTAAATAATTATAATTAGTACTAACTAATCTAGAAAAAAACTCTAACTTTTCTATATTTTTTTGATCATATTTACTTTTTAAATTATTTATTTCTTCTAAAGAAAAACCTAAATCAAATAAATATTCCATTATCTATTACCTCCATTATTATATAATTCTTTAGCCTTCATAATAAGTTCACTAATGTCCATATCTTTTACATAATCTCCATAACTCATTATTGCTTCATCTAAATTATATTTTTTTACTTTAGGTAATTTTTCTAACACAATACCTATTGCTTCTACACTTTGTCCAACATTCAATAATTTACTAATTAAATTTTCTAATTCATTAGCAGTCATTTCACCAAATATATTAAAAGCATAATATAAATTATCTAAATTAATTTTATTTCTTTTCAAAGAATTAATTATATTATTAAACTTTTCTTCATCATATATTTGTTTTAAATAATTTTTTTCATCTTCTCTAAATTTATTAAATTCTAATCCATTTTCATTAAATAAATCTTCTATTTTTTTACCAATTTTAACTTCATTACTTAATTCATCTGAACTTATAGGATTACCAAAAATATCTGTTAAAGTAGGTTCTTTTTTATTTAAATCATTTTCTTCTAAAGGCATACCAAATATATCTTTATAAGCATTATCTATCTTTGTTTCTACATCACTAACACTAGGTTTAACAGTTAGTGGAACATCTACTTTATTATCATTTAAAGTAGAGAAAAGATTATTTATTTTCTCAATTCTATTTTTATTTTCTTCATCAATTAATTCTTCTGGTTCCTTATCTTTATCTTCTATCTTATTATCATCAAATATATCAGTATTAATAGTATTTACTTCACTAGTTTTATCTAAAACTACATTAAGATTATCATTACTTTCATTATCATTATTTAAATCAATTACTTTATCAGTATCTTCAATTAAATTATCAACATCAGTTGTATCATTACTTAAATTAGTATCTTTATCAACATCTAAATTATCTACATCACTATCTAAAACATTATCTTCTTTTTTAATATTTTCTTCTAAACTTAAATCTCCTAAAACACTATCAAATACTTGTGTAGTATCTAATGGTTCTTGAACTTCTTCTTCAGTTTCAAATTCAGTATTATTTTCTTTATCTAAAGAACTATCTAAACTTCTATCAATAATTTCATTATATTTATCTTCATCTTGTTTCTTATCACTACTAATATTATTATCTATTTGTTCATCTATAAAAGACATCTCATCTTTAAAATTCTTATTTTCATCAATATTTGCTATCTCATCAAAAACCATTGTATTTTCTAAATCATTAGATTGTATTAAAGAAGTATCATCAAATTCATTATTTACTTCATTAACTTTAAAAGATACTTTATAATCACTCAAATTATTAGAATGATTAAAAGCATAATCAATAACTTCATTTATTCTTTCACTATAATATTCATAAATAATTTTTGTATTTTCCAATCTTTCTTCTTTAATAGTTTTATCTTTTTTTAAATTAATTAATAAATCTTTTATAGTTCTAGCCCTATTAGTAAGTTCAGCAATATGTTCTTTTTCTTTATTTATATTTATTAAGTTGTCATTAATCTTAGATTTAATCTCTCTATTACCAGCTTCAATAATAGATACTAAATTCATTTTACTATACTTATCTTGTAATTCTTTTAAAGATAATTCTAAAGATTTATTTTCTTGTTCTAACATATTTATTTTTTCTTTAGCACTATCTACTTGTACTTTATATTTCTTTGCTTCTTCAACTTTTTTATCCATTTGATTTTGTATATTATCTAAAGTACTTATTGAATTATCCCTATTTTCTTTAATAGTATCTATAATAGCCATTAAATTTTCATTTATCTCTTTGATCATACTATCCATAATAACAACCTTCCTATTCTATAAAGAATTATAACAAAAAAAAATTTTATTGTAAACTAGAAGTTAAATAAAATTTTATATAAAATAAATACCCATAAAACAAAATACATAAACAAACATACCTTAAATTTAATCTTTCTTATCTTATGTCTAAAAACTATCATTCCTAATATAGAACCCAATACTCCGCCAACAAAACCTAAAAACAATAATAAATTCTCACTTATTCTATATTTATTATTAATAGCAAAATATTTATCAACTCCATATATAACAAAACTTATAATATTAATTATAATTAAATAATTTAACATTCAGTATATAAATCTTCTAACTTATTATTCGATATTATATATGTTACTAATCCAATATATATTTTTTCATTTTCTGTATTAGTATCATTACCAGTTAAAGTAAAATCTTTATCTAATTTTTCAAACTCTATTTCTACATTATAATATATTTTATTATCATCATAAATCATATCTGGACATAAATCTTCTTCATTTAATACTTTAGAATTTATAATAGTATATTTGCCAATTTTATTTTCTTTTTTTAAATTTTCTAAATATTCAGTTATTACATTAGAAGCAACTAGTTCTTTATCATCTAACACTTTAGTTGTAGTTGTCACACTAGATATAGTAGTACTAGACGTTGTAGTAGATGAAGTATTATTAACATTATTATTTTTTAATTTTTTATTCTCATAAACTTCATATACTAATATTCCTAATAAACTTAATATTAATATAATAACTAAAATAACCATTATAACAATTTGTTTATCTATTTTTTTATTTTCTTCCATATCAATACACCTATCATCTATCTAAAATAATAACATAATTATTAAAAAAATAAAATATTTTTCAATTTAATTTAAAAAAATTGAAAATAATTAATATAAAAATATACAATAACAAAATATTCGATAAATTATTACATATCATTTATTTATAATACAACACTTAAGAGAGAAGGATTATTTATGAATAACGATATAAAATTATTAAAAAAAGAATTTAATAAAATTAAAAATAAAGAACTAAATAAAAGTTTAAGAAAAGGAAATACAGGTATTGGATACACTTTCGAAACATTAATAAATAAAAAAGAAAACACATCTTTTTTACCAGATTTTAAATCCATAGAAATTAAAACAAAACTAGGGTATACAAATAAGCCACTTACACTTTTTTGCTTATCACCAAAAGGTGCAACAAACTTTATTACAAAAGAAATTTTAAATAAATATGGTTATCCTAATAAAAATAACAAAAAATATAAATCATTTAAAGGAGACATATATAACAACAAAAATAATATAATTGCAAATAGATATATTCTAAAAATAAAAATAAAATTAGAAGAAAATAAATTATTCTTGCATATATTAGATACGTCTTTAAATATTATTGATAATACAATATATTGGAATTTAGAAGAATTAAAAAACAGATTAACAACTAAGTTAAAATTTTTAGCAATAATAAAAGGTTATCCATATAAAAGAAATGATATAATGTATTACAAATATACAAATTTAACTATATATAAACTAAAAAATTTTAACACATTTTTATCATTATTGGAAAAAGATATAATACACATAACTATAAATTTAGACACCTTTACATCAGGTAAAAGAATTGGAGAAATTCATGATAGAGGAACAGCTTTTAGAATTAATTTAAATAATATAGAAGATTTATTCATTAAAGTATAATTTGATTAACCGCTATAAAAAACAAATAATGTTTGAAAATTGGGACCAAAGGGGAGAAAATAAAAAACAACACATAAAGTGCTGTAATTTACAAATGGTCGAGAAGACAGGATTCGAACCTGCGACCCCCTGGTCCCAAACCAGGTGCACTACCAAACTGTGCTACTTCTCGATAAAAAGCAGTTAATCAAATTAACTACTTAATAATATAACATAGGTTTGGAATTTATGCAAATATTTTTTTATGGACATGTAGTTAAATATTTTTTTATGGACATGTAGTTAAAGTAGAATTTTCTATAACATCATCTAACACAACATTAGGAACATCAGCAGAAGCAGGTGTTAAAGTTTTATTAACAGCCATTTTACCTGCAGTATATAAAACACAATATGATTTAACAGCTCCCGTTTTATCAAATACAATTTTATATGTATAGTCACCGTCATCCCCACTTTTTACAATATCAACATTTCCAACAATTCCCATAAGGATTTCTGATTGAACATCTTTATAAGTTTGGCTTAATAATTTTTGTGTTTCAGATTGTAACGCTTTCTTTTTAGCACTTGATAAAGCAGACCCTATACTAGTAGTAGCAACAACCATTAACAACGCTAAAACAACTATAACTGCAAGTAATTCTACTAATGTGAAACCTTTATTGTTCATTTTTTTCATATTATTAATTTCCTTTCTCATAAGAATTATTCTTATCTATCTTATAAATAAATTTTAATATAATTTTTTTTAAAAATCAATATATATTTTTATTATTTTTTTTATTTAATGACAATTTCTTTACATTAGATATAGATTTATCATCATTTTCCATATTAATATTAGTCTTTTCTTTATTTTCTTTTAAATTAAAATTTTCATCAACTTGATCAGTCATAATTAAATATTCTAAATAACTAAATTCTTTCATTTATTAACCATTCCTTTTAGTATTAAACATATATTGTATCGCTAAACCACTATACTTTCCATAAGTTTCAAAACAATATTTTCTAATATTTTCTTCTCCAACAATACCATATTCATTTTCCATAAATTTTTTAACCCAAGTATCAATAGGATAAACATCAAATTTTTGATATGCAAATAATAAAATACAACTAGCAACTTTCATACCTATCCCTTTGAAGTTCATTAAATATTCTAATGACTCTTTACTATCCATACTATATATCTTTTCAATATTTAATTCATTATTACAAATAGATTCTATTATATTAACTAAATATTTATCTCTAAAACCTACTTTGCATTCTCTAAAACCTTCCATACTTATATTTTTTAATTTATCTAAAGTAGGAAATAAAAAATAACTTTTATCTCTAAATACTACCTTTTCTCCATATCTTTCACTTATTAAATTTAAACTATTAGATATATTTCTAACACTATTGTTTTGGCTAATAATATAAGAAACAATACATTCTAAAGGATCTTGTTTTATCATTTTTAAACCTATTGAATAATCTAAACAAGAAGATATTTTATTATCTTTTTTTCTTATTTTATTAATTATAAATTCATAATCTCTATCTAAATCTAAATATTCTTTTACAATAGGTTCTAAATTGTCTAGATTATTTGAATCTATATATAAAATATTATCAACATATTTTAAATTAATAACTCTATCAGTAATAACAATAGTATAACTATCATCTTCTTCTTTATAAAATCTAAATATTTGACCGCAAGTAATTGTATTTTCTAAATTTAAATTACATATATTTTTTAATACCAACATAATAATTACCTCTTATTAATTATATCTAAATAAATTGTAACATATATAACATTAAACATAAATACTACGATTAAAACCGTGTTATAAGTACGATTTATATAAATACTCATATAAACTAAAAGCACCATACTATGTATGATACTCCCATGAATAAAAAACAAAAAATGGTGCGCCCTAAGGGAGTCGAACCCCTAACCTTTAGATCCGTAGTCTAACGCTCTATCCAATTGAGCTAAGAGCGCAAAATAAAATTACCAATATAATATACCACAATATTATAAAAAAAGGAACCCCCAAATTTTTATAAATTTTTTGCATAATTTTAATAGACAAAAACATAAAAATTGTACTATAATTAATTTAGGTGATAATATGACTACAGAATCAATAAATAATATAATTATCAATCTTGAAAACAATAAAACCATTATCGCCAATAACAAAATGTTTGATAAATTATATATTTCTAATATTGATTCTAATGGAAATGAAATACCATATAAAGAAAATAACACTAATTCTTTAATAAGTAATTTCTTTATGATTAAATTAAAAAATAAAATTATAGAATATAATTTAACTAATAAACAGTTAGAAGAAAATGCATTTAGTTTAATAAAAAATGAAAAAAATATAGAAAGTATTATTATAAATTTTAAAAATGGTAAATCTATACCATTTATATTAAATTCAAATAATATATTCCATTCATTTAAACAAAGAAATGACCTTTGTATTATACAAAGCGAATATGATATAAAATATTATGAAAATTTATTTAATTAATAATTAAAGTCCTATAGAAATATCTCTACAGGACTTTTTAAATTTAGTAAATTATTTTAAATAAAAAGAATGAATTTATTCCTATTCACTTAGTGAATGTAACTTTTCATATACACCATTAAAAGTATTAATAAATACTGTAATTTCTTCTAATTTTGTTAAACAAGATAAACTTATTCTTAAAGTAGTTTCTGCTCTTTTTTTATCATTATATAAAGCCATAACACTAGTAGATAATTTACCACTACTACATGCAGTATTACTAGAAATGTATATTTCATGACGTTCTAAAGCATGAATAAAAGTTTCAGGTTTTATGTCCATTAAACTAATATTAATTATATGAGGAATTGAATACTTACTATGATTAATTTTAATATTTGGGTAAGTTTTAAATTTTTTTAATAACTTCTCATTCCACCTTGATACTATCTCTTGTTTCTTATCTAGTTCATGTAACGTAATTCTTAAAGCCTTAGAAAAAGATACTATTAAAGGCAAAGCAGGAGTCCCTGGGTGAAAAGTATTTTCAGTTCCATACATTATTTTCTTACATTTAATATTTTTCTTTTTATAAAATAAACCTATTCCCTTTGGAGCATATATCTTATGCCCACTTGCACTTGCTAAATCAAAATCATTAAAATTAATACTTACTTTACCTAATGCCTGAGTAATATCTGAATGAAATATTATATTTTTATTATACTTGTTAATAACTTGTTTAATAGTTTTTAAAGGTTGTCTTATACCAGTTTCACTATTAACAGCACAAATACTAACTAATATAGTATCTTCATTCATCTTTCTTTTTAAATCTTCAAAATCTATAACACCCTCTGTAGTATTATTAACATAACTAACTTTAAAACCAATACTAACTAAATAGTCTACTATAGAATAAATACTAGGGTGTTCTAATTTAGAAACAATTATATGATTTCCCTTATCTTTATTTGCTAAACAAGTCCCTATTAAAGCAATATTATTACTCTCTGTTGCTCCACTTGTAAAACAAAATTCATTAACATCTATATTTAAAAGTTCACTAACTTGTTTAGTAGCACTTTCTAATAAATTACGAGATTTTAAACCTAAATTATGTAAACTATTAGGATTACCAAAATATTCATTAGTAACTCTATTATAACTATCTAGTACTTCAGGCAATACTGGTGTAGTAGCAGAATAATCTAAATATATCATTTTATCACCTAACCTAAATCAATTATAAAACATTTTAATACTAATTAAAACTATTTTATTTTATATTGTTTTATTTTTTCTTTTAAACACTTACTAACTCTATACGAATCTTGTATTTTACTTATAGTTTTATTTTGTACAAACTTAGATAATTTATAGTTAGATAACAAACTTACTACTTTATCTTCATAATCAATAACTGCTACTGACAATAACCAACTTATTGCCATATTAATATAATAATAATCAGTTTTTATATTACTAACAATATTTAATACCCTATCAATATACTGTTCATTTAAATAATAATTCATCATAATAACTATACTAACTCTAGTTTGAAATTCACCCTCTATATCTATTAAACTAGTAAAATATATCCAATACTTACCCATTTTTTTATTAACTGTCTTTAAACTACTACAAAAACTATCACATATAGCCCAATTATCAATTCTAGAAATAAAATCTACTATATATTTATCAATTAATACCTCATCACTACCTGCTAAAACTAAACCATATATAAAAACTTCTTCATAATAATTATTCTTAACTAATTTAAAATAATCTTCAACATTTGTTTTCTTTATTTTATTAGCAATTTTTCTTAAAGTTGGAACATTTATTCCAATAATACTCATCTTAGTATTAACTATACTACTATTAAAACTTTTATAGTCTTCATTACCTATACTAATTAAATAATTTATAAACTTTTTATAATTAGTTTTATTCCAAACAATTTCTTCTATCTTCATTACTACACCCCAATAATCTAAATAAATATATTGTAAATAATATAATAACAACAAAATAAACTAATGCTATTATATTATAACTTATAAAATCAAAATCGAATAAAAAATTAAAATAAGTAATTAAAGAAATTATATTTATTACTACTGGAATGTAAAATTTCTTTTGATAACATATAAACCATATTACACTTAATATATCTGCAACAAACATATATCTTTCATGCATTTTTGGTAAAAAATATGTTGCTGTAACTATACTCCATAATCCAAAAGTTAATATTTTTTCTTTATTAAACTTTACTTTCTTAACTAAAATATATAACCATATTATAAAATAAATAAACATTGTAAATATTATACCAACTTTACTTATAATATCATTATGAATAATAGCATATATTGAATTACTTTGTATTATATTATAAATATTAGGAAAATTTAACACTAAACTTTTATATGTATTAGTTTGATTAAAATATATTAACAAAACATCTGTAATATTTCTACCCATTATAATTGCTGGTAAACACATTATTATATTTACTAGAGGTATTAACAAAAAATAATACCATTTTATATCTTTTTCTCTAAAAAATAATACTATATATAATGGTAATATAAATATAAATTGTAATTTAAAAGCAAAAGATATACCTAAAAAAACAAAAGATTTAATATATTTTTTATCCAATAAATAATATAATGATATTAAAATAAATGAAGCATATATACTATCACATTGTCCCCATAAAGAGCCATTAATAATTAACGTTGGTAAAAATAATATAATTAAATAACTAAATAAAGCAATACTTTTATTATTAGTAACTTTATTAACTATTTTATAACTAAATATAGTACATATAAAATCAAAGAATATTGATACAAACTTAATTAAATATAAAGAATTTATTTTAAAATATGATATACAAGTTAATATAAAAATATAAGGTACATTATAATCACCTATATTATATTTTAAAGATTTAAAACCACCATATTGTTTAATAGTATCTACCCAAAGTTCTAAAAAAAAGATATAATCTCCACTTTTTCCATTTAACCATATACATCTAATTAGTAATGCTAGAAAAGTTATAACTAATATTGTTATTTTTTCTTTTTTATTTAATTTCTTCATACTACATCTATCCTATTTAATTGTATCATATTATTTATGTTTATTAAATTTTTTTATTATTTTAAAAATTATCCATAAAATTAATATAATTAAAATAAACTTAGAATATTTACTAAATATATTAGCAACTACCATATAGTTTTCACCAACTAATTTACCTAAACTTACTAAAACAATATTCCATATTAAAGAACCTATAAAAGTATATATTATAAATATAGAAAATTTCATTTTATTCATACCAGCAGGTATACTTATTAAACTTCTAACTATTGGAATAAATCTACAATATAAAACAGTTAAATCTCCATTACTATTAAAACTTTTATCACTTTTTCTAATATCACTTTCTTTTAAACATAATATTTTACCAGCTTTACTTCTTACTATTTTTATTAATCTATCTTTATTTAAAATATATCCAATATAATATAAAATTATTGCACCAATTACAGAGCCTATTGTAGAATATATTATTACTCCAAATAAAGACATATTACATCCTGATTGAGTAGTCATAAACCCACCCAGCGTCAAGATAACTTCACTTGGTATAGGAGGAAAAATATTTTCTATAGTTATTAAAAATAATATACCAATATAACCATATTTATTCATTATACTAATAACAAAATTATTCATATTAAATATTATGTATTTAACATTTTTTTAAAACAAAAAGAACCTTAAATATATTAAGATTCTATTCCTAAAAAACGATATTTTTGCTTTACATCAGGATATTTTTTTCTATCAACTAATGAATTAAACATATTAATTGGTCTTGCTCATTATTCATTATCTTCTATATGATAATAACTCACTTCATCTTCTAAAGTTTCAGAATTTCTGGCAACACAAATTATTTCTACTACATCGCCTTTAAAATGTTTATATAATTCTCCTGGAATTAATTTTCTATTCATCTTTTTTATTTTCTTTAATTTCTTTTTTCTTTGGTTTTGGTAATGCTTCTTTACGAGATAAATTTAATCTTCCTCTATTATCATATCCTAAAGATTTTACAATAATTTCATCTCCAACTTTAACAATATCACTTGGTTTATTAACTCTCTCATGATCAAGTTGAGAAACATGAACTAATCCTTCACAACCTTCCCATAATTCAACAAAACATCCAAAGTCTTCTACTTTAACTACCTTTCCAGTATAAATTTTACCATCTTCAACTGTTCTCACAACATTTTTAATCATTTCAGCTGTTTTATCAATAATATTTTGATCAGTATGATATATAATTACTCTACCATCATCTTCTAAATCTACTTTAACAGCATCTTTATCATTGACTGTTTTAACATTACTAGCATCTAAAATAATTTTAGTAATCATTTCACCACCACGTCCAATAACATCTTTTATCTTTTCTGGGTCTATATTAAACATAGTAATCTTAGGTGCATAAGGACTTAATTCTTTTCTAGGTTCACTAATAATATTTTCCATTAAATCAAGAATTTCCATTCTTGCTTTCTTAGCTTGATCTAAAGCTTCTCTTAAAATTTCTCTTGTAACACCTTTTATTTTAATATCCATTTGTAAAGCACATATGCCATCTCTAGTTCCAGCTACTTTAAAGTCCATATCCCCCATATGATCTTCTAATCCTTGAATGTCAGTTAAAATAGTATATTTATCATCTTTAGTTATTAAACCCATTGCAATACCAGCAACTGGTGCTTTAATAGGAACACCTGCCGCCATTAAAGAAAGACAACCTGCACATATACTTGCTTGACTACTACTTCCGTTACTTTCTAAAATTTCAGATACTACACGAATAGTATAAGGAAATTCTTCTTCACTTGGAATAACTTGCAACAATGCTCTTTCACCTAAAGCACCATGTCCAATTTCACGTCTTCCAGGACTACCATATCTTCCAGTTTCACCAACACTAAATGCTGGAAAGTTATAATGCAACATAAATCTCTTAGTATCTTCAATTCCTAAACCATCCAAAATTTGATGTTCTCCAATTGCACCTAAAGTAGTTGTTGATAACGCTTGAGTTTGACCTCTTGTGAAAAGTGCAGATCCATGTGTTCTAGGTAAAATATCAATCGAAGCAGATAATGGTCTTATTTCGTCCATTTTTCTTCCATCAGGTCTAATATGCTCTTCAGTAATTAATCTTCTAACTTCATCTGCTTCTATCATATCAGTAATTTTTTTAACAGTTTTTAAAATGCTTTCTAATTCTTCACTATCAGAATATACTTCTGTAAAATGATTAATTGCCTCTTCTTTAACTTCATCAATTTTAGCATATTTTTCTAACTTATCTTTAATTTGTATTGCCTCTAACATATCTTTGGTAGAATAATCTCTAACAGCACTCTCTAATTCAGCATCAATTTGAGCAAGTTCAACATCACACTTAGTAACGCCAATTTTCTTAATAATTTTCTTTTGAAATTGACATAATTTTTTAATTGCTTTTTGTCCAAATTCTAATGCATCTAACATAACACTTTCACTAACCTGTTTACTACCAGCTTCTATCATACAAATATCTGTTTCAGTTCCGGCAACAGTTAAAGTTAGCTCTGTTTTTTCAAGTTCTTCACTAGTTGGATTTATTATAAATTTCTTCCCAATTTTTCCAACAACAACTCCAGCAACTGGACCATCAAATGGAATATTAGATATTCCCAAAGCTAAACTCGAACCAAATAATGCAGTCATCTCTGGACTATTATCAGGATCTACTGATAAAATAGTATTAATTACTTGAACTTCATTTCTAAAATTCTCATCAAACATAGGTCTAATAGGTCTATCTATTAAACGAGCTGCAAGTGTAGCATTTTCACTTGGTCTACCTTCTCTTTTTATAAATCCACCTGGTATTTTACCAACTGAATATAATTTTTCGTTATATACAACTGTTAATGGAAAAAAATCTGCAGTACTAACATTATTACTCATAACAGCAGCAGTTAAAACTACAGTATCACCATATCTAACTAATACAGCACCATTAGTTTGTTTAGCTAATTCTCCATTTTCTACAACCAATTTTCTCCCCATAAAGTCTAATTCAAAAACATTTTTATCCATATACTTCTCCTTTATTAATAAATTTTATTTTATAAGTTTTTTTATTTTTCTTTTAGACATTCTATTATTGCTTAAATTTAAAAATTTTTTTACAGAAATTAAATTATTAGTATTTAATTTATTAATTTCTTCTTTTGTATCTAAGTCAATAAAAACAGAATAATTTACATCTCCCAATGAAGAATAAAAAACTTTATATTTTTTTAAAAATAATCTTTTTTCACCATTTTCTAAAATTTCAACATATATATTATCTAATTTCATAAAAACATCTCCCCTAAAAATAAAAAAAGACACTAAAAACAAAGTGCCTACTTTCTAATATTCAATTCTTTAATTAGTTCTCTATAACTAACTACATCTGTTCTTTTTAAATAATCTAATAAACTACGTCTTTTACCAACTTTCATAAGTAAACCACGTTTAGAATGAAAATCATGTTTATGAACTTTTAAATGTTCAGTTAAATCATTTATTTCATCAGTTAGTATAGCTATTTGAACTTTACATGAACCAGTATCTTGTTCAGTTTTACCAAACTTTTTAACTAATTCAGCTTTTCTTTCTTTACTAATTGCCATTTTATCCTCCTTATTTCTATTAACCGTTATAACATAGATATAATTCGGAGCAAATCAAATCCATGTAATAACTTTTACAATTGATATTATACACATTAATTAATATTTATGCAAGTATTTTTGCTAAATAGCAATAATCACTAATATTCATCAGTTTCATAATAATATGATGTTTCTATTCCTTTAAAAAAGTTTTCTAAACTAAAATCATCAGTTAAATTATTTTCAATTAAAGTTTTAATTTCTAATGTATTAACAGGACTTCTTTCCATTGCTTGAAGATATAATTTTTTATCTATATTTTTCCAATTAACAATTTTATTTAAATTTTTCTTCAAGATTAAATCAAACCAAATTCTTGTACTCCTACCATTTCCTTCCAAAAATGGGTGTGCTATATTCATTTCTACATATTTATCAATAATATTATCAAATGTTTCTTCACTCATTGTTTCTATTTTCTTTAATATATCCTCTAAATATAAAGAATTTGCAAATCTAAAATTACCTTTTGAAATATTTTCTTTTCTAATAACTCCAGCAAAATTATATAAACCATCAAACAAATATTTATGAATTTGTTGTAAACCTTTTACAGTTCCTACTTCAATATTATTTATTTCATTACTTGAAAATAACTTTTTAGCTTTTTCTAAACTTTTTTTATCAATATCATTCATTAAGAACACCTTGTATAATATAATCAGTTCTTATTTAAAGGACTGAATGTATTATATCCTTTCTTTTATTTTTTAAATTTCTGATATAATATGTTCCGACACTGTGGACTTTTCTGCTCACCTTATAGCTTAGACTATTCTAATTGAGACTAATGCCACAGTTTTATTTTTAATTGGTTATAAGTTGGATAAGGCCTAGACTTTTTATCTCCAACAAGGTTACAAGAAATAAAACCACGTGGAACACAGTTGTCAAAAATTCTTTTTAGATTGGAGTTAATTTTATGTACTATATTGGTTTTGATATAGCTAAAGAAAATCATTATGCATCTATTGCAGATTCAAATGGTGAAATAATTGAAGAAGCATTTTTAGTTAAAAACTCACTTAAAGGTTTCAACTTTTTTATGGACAAAGTAAAAGTAAATAATATTAATATCTCAGATTGTCTAGTAGGAATGGAATCTACTGGTCACTATGGTGATAATTTAATTCAATTTCTCCATAATAATGGTTTCAATATTGGTATCATTAATCCCATTCAAACTGATGCTTTGAGAAATAGTAATATTAGAAAGACAAAGACTGATAAAATTGATACTTATTTAATTATTCAATCACTAATGTTAAAACATTATACTCCCTTTGTTGCCAAAGATATAAAAATTTTAGAACTTAGAAGTTTATGTAGACATAGAGATGATGTTCTTAAATATCGTACTAAATTAAAAGTTCGTTTAGTCTGTTTTGTTGATCAACTTTTTCCAGAATTAACTTTAATTTTTAATTCTATTCATTTAAAAAGTTGTTATGCTTTACTTTCTAAATATCCTAATCCAAAAGACATTGCTTCTACAAAGGTTGATGCAATTTCTAGTCTTTTATCTAAAGCTTCTAAAGGTCATTTTTCCTTAGAAAAAGCCCGTAAATTAAAAGAATTAGCAAAATCTTCTATTGGTGTCAACAACTCCTCACTTTCAATTCAAATCAAACATTCTCTTAAACAAATTGAATTACTTGATAGTCAAATTAAGGATATTGATTTTAAAATCAAAGAAATAATGGATGAGTTAAACTCTGTTATTTTAACTATCCCAGGTATTTCCTATACCTTAGGCGCTATCATTTTAAGTGAGATTGGCAACATAGGCAAATTTGCTAGTCCTACTAAATTACTTGCATTTGAAGGTTTAGATCCATCTGTTAAACAATCCGGTAATTTTAATGCTACAATCATTAAAATGTCAAAACGAGGTTCTAAACTTCTACGTTATGCAATGCTTCGAGCTTCTGGATTAATAATTTGGAATTCAGAAACTTATAACAGATATTATAACAGAAAACTTTCTCAAGGTAAATCTCATAATAATGTTGTTTGTCACGTTGCCCATAAACTTACTAGAGTTATATTTCATATGCTTAAAGAAAATGTTGAATTCAAAGAACAATTAGAAAATTAACTTTATGCCGAGAAAACTTTTTACAAGTAAAGAAATATTTTTTACCTTATTGGAGTTAAGTAATTATTATTTTCATTTTTGAAAATAATAATTACTTAAACGACTATAAAATATTAAAAATATTTCTGCTTGTCAAAAGAAAATTGGAATAAATTTAATTTTCGTATTTTGACCGAATTTTTTAAAAAATTATCGACGTTCGGTCTTTTCGTCGTGCCAACATTTACTATTTCATATATATTTCAAAAATGTTTCAATTTTTTATTGACACATTATAGTTGGTCTCAATATTAAATATTTTTTCAATTAAATTTTATATCGTTATTATAACATTTTTCTATATCCTAGACAATTCTTAGTCAAAAATTTTAGTGGTTATTTATACTATTTTACCAAATATTCAATAGCATTCATTAAAGCATATTTACCACTTTCATATGTTAAACCACCTTGTTGATATGCAATATAAGGACTTCTTAAAGGACCATCACAACTAATTTCAATACTACTACCCTGTGTAAAAGAACCACTAGCCATAATAATTTGATCATCATATCCAGGCATATCAGAAGGAATCGGTAAAGCCATAGAATCAATAGGACTTCCACTTTGTATTCCTTGACAATATTTAATTAACAAATTTTTATCATTAAATATTATATTTTGAACTATATCCACCCTATCTTCGTTATATTTTGGCTCTACATCATATCCTAACTCACTCATTACTTTACTAGTTAAAACTGCTACTTTTAAACTACTAGCAACAACGTTTGGAGCAAAAAATAAAGCTTTTAAAAATTCTTTATTTGCACCTAAACTAGGACCAACTTCTAATCCTTCTCCAGGTAAAGTTAATCTTTCACCACAAAGTTCAATTAATTCTTTTTTTCCAACAATATAAGCACCATTATTTGCTATACCAGCACCAAGATTTTTTATTAAAGAACCAACTACTAGATCAGCACCAATATGACTTGGCTCAATAGTACTAACTAATTCACAATAACAATTATCTACTAATATAATAATATCTTTATTTATAGATTTTATTAATTTAATGACTTTTTCCACTTTTTTTATATCAATACTCTTCCTAGTACTATATCCTTTACTTCTTTGAATATGAACTAATTTATAAAATTTATTATTTAATTTTCTTTCTATTTCATCATAATCAAAATCATTATCAACTAAATCTATTTGTTCATAACTTATACCAAAACTTTTTAAACTACTTTTATTATCTTTTAAACCTATAACTTCATGTAAAGTATCATATAAAGTTCCAGTTATACTTAACATAGTATCTCCTGGTCTTAAACTTGCAAATAAAGAAACATTAAGTGCATGAGAAGCACTTATAAATTGATTTCTAACTAAAGCACTTTCTGCATTAAAAATATCAGCGTATATTTTTTCTATTACATCTCTACCTATATCATTATAACCATATCCTGTTGTCATATTAAAATGTATTTCACTTACTTCATTTTTCTTAAAAGAATTTAAAATTCTAAAAGTATTTACCTCACATATTTTATCTATCTTAGAAAATTCATTTGTTAATTTTTTTTCACAATTATTTATTAATTTTGATATATCTTCTTTATTCATTTATAATTACCACTTTCCCACTTTCTTCACTACTAATACTTAATTCATATATAATGTTAGCAACAGATTCTTTACTTATTAATTTATTTTGTTTTACTCTAATCATTTCATCTTTTAAATATTTAGGATTCATATTTTTAACACTTTCTGTATCTATCCATCCAGGACATACAACATATATTTTTTTATCATTATAATATAAACTTAAATTTTGACTAAAATTAATTATAGCAGATTTACTAGCAGAATAATCTAAACTTATAGGATTATATGTATCTATACCATCTTTACTACTAATATTAATTATAGTTTTAACATTGTTAGCATACTTACACATTAAAAACGTTCCACCAATATTAACTTCAAACACTTTCATAAATTCTTCAAATGTTTTATCTTCTATATAATTATCTATAGAAATAGATGCATTATTAATTAAAATATCTATATTAAATTCTTCAAATGTATTTTTAACATTTTCTTCACAAGTAATATCTATCTTTTTTACAATACAATTAACATTATATTTACTGTTCATATCTTTACACAATTTAACTGCTTTATCATAATTAGTTAAATAACCAATAATAACATTATATCCTTTACTTGCATATTTTTTTACAATTTCACAACCTAAACCTTGTGCTCCACCAGTTACTAAAACATAATTCATAAATATTCACCAATAATATAATAGTTTAAAAAAAAGAATAAGTCAAAATTATATTAACTTATCTTTAACTATATTATAAACTTCATTATTTATATCTTCTATACTTCTTATTTTATCATCCTTCACGCAATATACTACATCATAATTATAACGTTCAGCCATTAAACTATATGCTTCTTCTGCATTATGTAAATAATCAATATCCTTCTCAACTTCATCTGCTAGTTCTCCTCGCATATTTCTTAGTTGTATAGTATACTGATATGGCATATATAAAAATATAACTAAATCAGGTCTAGGTAATTCTAATAGTTCATATTCTAATTTTTCTAACCAATTCATCATATCTATTTTTTCTAATTTATTACTCAATTTACCAGCTTGATGTCCCATATTACTTTCAACATATCTATCTAAAATAACATTTATTCCTGAATCTAATAATTCATTAATACTATCTATATTATATAACCTGTCCGCAGCATAATATAAAGCAGCCACTTTAGGATTTAATTTAGAAGCGTTTTCTCCAAAAACACTTTCTCCCATAGCAGGTTTTCCTAATAAACTAGCACCTATTATCTTTCCAGTAGGCGTATGATACATAGGAAAAGCCCTCTCTTCTATCTTTACTCCATCTTTTTTTAACTTTTCCATTAACATTTTAGCTTGAGTTTCTTTTCCACTACAGTCAGTACCTTCAATAACAATTAATTTACCTCTACTCATTATCAATTTTTCTCCTTTTTCTTAAACAATCTTCACATAAAGAAATATATCCATTATCACCTACAACAATATCATTATTTTTTTCACCTTCAAAATACGTATAACTAGCAGGTCTATTACAAACAGAACAATAACTCTTACATACTTCAATATAATCACTTACAGCAAGAATATCAGGCATAATACCAAAAGGTTTTTGTTCACTAGTCATATTTAAACCACTTATATAAATATCTATATTATTATTGATACTTAAATTAGTTAACACTTCAACATCACCTTTTAAAAAATTACCTTCATCTAAAAAAATAGTTCTAGTATTATTTTTTATATACTTTAATATATCACTTAAATCTTCTATTTCTATTGCTTCTACATTTTCTTTAATATTTTTAGATTTTATACCATTATCTCTAGTATTCATCTTAGGTTTAAAACATAATATATTACTTTTATTCCACATATTAAAATAAGTAGATAATAATTGAGTAGTTTTACCACTAAACATAGGACCAGTAAAAGTTTTAATCATCTAAAAACCTCCTCTATATTATCAATTATTAAATTATCATATATCTTTATATATTTTTCAGCATCACTACGATTTTGTATAGTCCAACCAATAAGATAATACATTTCTTTTAAGATATTCACTTTTAATTTATCTAATATATCATATTGAATAGATAAAAAATCAACATCTATATTCCTATTCAAATAACTCATATTCAAAGTATCACTTATCATTAAACCAACAATAAAATTCTTCTTTTTATAAAACTTAATTGCATCATAAATAAAACTTTCTATAACAAATTTTCCCTTATAATTACATAATATAGAAACTAATTTATTTCTAATAATTTTATTATCTTCACAAATATTAATAACAATAGGTACTTTACCATCAACTTTATTTAAAACCATATCTAAAGTAGGAATATTAAAATCACTAATATAATCTAACTCTTCTTTAGTTAAAGTATTTATATCGTCTTTAAGTTTTAATAATCTACTAGCATCTTGATCATGAAAAACTATAAGTTCATTATCTAAAGTTATTCTAACATCTATCAAAACACACAAATTATTTTTTACAGCATACATAATAGAATCGATAGTATTTTCAACTATTGTAATATTATTATATATACCTCTAAAGGCTATAATAGAATGATTTAAAAATTCACATCTTCCCATATTATCACCTTACACCAATTTTATCATAACTTACCTATAAAAAAAAGTATTTAACCCATATAAATACTTAATTTTAGTCTTTAAAATACGCATCAACGTAATAAATCTGCCTATGTTCTTTATAATATTGACGTTCAAAATCAGTCATAATATTTTCAATTTTTCTTTCGTCATTGTGCAAATCTAAACTTATTTTATCAAATGTATACCAATAATTACTTAAACTTTCAATAGATGACTGAAATAATATTTTATTATCAGTTTTTAAAATTATATGTTTATTCTTTTTATAAATTCTATCATAAAGTTTAAGATAATTTATAGAAGTAAATCTTTTCTTTTCATCTTGTTTTTTTGGCCAAGGTTCAGAAAAAGTTAAATAAATAGTATCTATTTCTTTACCAAAAAAATTTATAATTTCACTTGCATCAGCACATATAATTTTTAAATTACTTATCTCTTTATTACCAATATTTTTAAGTGCAGTGGCAGTTTGATTAACATCTAATTCTAAGCCAATATAATTTATATTAGGGTGCTTAATAGCCATTTCTATAATAAAACTACCTCTACCCATACCTAATTCTAAACATATGAGATTATTATTTCCAAATACATCTTTCCATTTATTTTTATACTTAGTTGGTTCCTTTATTAAATAAGAACTACTTTCAACAATCTTATTAGCATTCTTAACAACGTTATAACGCATATTAACACCTCGTAAATATTTTACTAGATTTTATATATAAAGTCTATAGCATTAAAAAATATCATCTAGAGATGACATTTTATTTTGTTTCATAAACACTTACTTTTTTCTTATCTCTTCCGCATCTTTCATATCTAACTACACCAGCAACTAATGCGAATAATGTATGATCTTTACCCATACCAACGTTTTTTCCAGGATAAATTCTAGTTCCTCTTTGTCTATATATAATAGAACCAGAATTAACAGTTTGACCGTCGCTTGCTTTAGCGCCTAATCTTCTACCTTCACTGTCACGTCCATTATGTGTTGAACCTTGTGCCTTAACATGAGCAAAACGTTGAATGTTTAAACTTATAAATAACATTTTCATTCCTCACTCTCAACTTTAATATTTTCTTTATATTGATTTTCTAAATCTTTTAAAATTTCTAACATTGTATTTAACAAAATATCAACAATATCATTATCATTTATTTTCTTTATAACTATAGATCTACTATCATCAATATATTCAATAGATGTTTTATCTATATTCATAATACAATTTACAATAGTCATAACAACACTACTTACACTAGCACAAACAATATCTTGTCCATAATTAGCATAATCAGCATGCCCACTTATAGTAAATATATTACCTCTTTTTAAAACTTTAATCATTTATTAACCAACTATTTTTTTAACTTCTAATTTAGTATATGGTTGTCTATGACCTTGAGTTTTACGATACTTTTTCTTAGGATGATATTTAAATACAACTATTTTTTTTGATTTACCATTTTTTAATGCAGTACAAACAACTTTTGCACCATCTACATTTGGAGTACCGACAGTTTCTCCAACCATTAATACATCAGTAAATTCAACAGTTTCACCAGGTTCAACATTTAATTTTTCAACAAAAATAGTATCACCTTCTGAAACATAATATTGTTTACCACCAGTAACGAATATAGCTTTCATTATTCTCTAACCTCCTTATATTTTTTTGAAGACACGCTCTTAAGGTGTACATAAAGTAACTTAAACCTATTCAATGCGGTTTATAAGAACACTTACAAACATAAGTATATTACCAAATTATATACTCGATGTCAAACCATTTTTAACCCATTTTCTAAAAACTCTCTCTCTTTAACCCCATTAATATAATTATACTTATTCTTATACATATCTTTCTTATATTTAACACTTATTAATCCGTTATATTTTAAATCATAAATAACCCTTTCCAAATAAAACTTATTAATAATAAACTTAATATCTTTTATATAATTAATTAAACTAATTAATAAAAATATAACAATAGCATAATTATTAATATTAAAAACATATAAATAATACATAAACATAATTAAAAAAATAATATTCAATATAAAACTAATTCTTAAACTTACTCTAAAAGGTAAAAATAATTCAAAGAAACTATTAAAAATCTTAAAACCGTCTAAAGGATATAATGGTATTAAATTAAATATTAATATATAAAAATTATATTTAATAAACATTAAATAATAATAACTATTTATTAAATTAAATTTATAAAACATAAACACTACTAAATATAAAATTAATTGCATAATAATACCACCTAAACTAATAATTAAAACTTTTTTAGAATTAGTATTAATTAACATATTGCTATCTATCATTCCTCCATAAGGATAAAAAGTAATTTTATTGACATTTATTTTATAAAATTTCATCAAAAAAAAATGCCCTAATTCATGAAAAAAAAGAATAAAATAAACTATTATAATTTCTCTAAAATAACCTGATAACATAGATAATAATAAAAAAAGATAAGTAAATATATTTATTTTAAATAAATTCTTCATAATCTATATACTCACCATTCTTTACAAAAGTTAAATAAATATTTTCTCCTTTACTAACACCTATTAATACATCTTTTTCTATATAATCATATAAATTAACACTTAAATTATCTAAATTAGAATACCAGTAATCTACTCCATCTGTTCCTTGTATAATAACAGTATTCCCTAACCCTTCCTTTTCTCCAATATAAACAACTATTCCACCACATAAAGAATTCATATTATAATTATTTCCAACATTTAAAGAAACACCATTTAAGTATTTTTCCTTATTATTGTAAACTAAACCATCACTCATAACAATTTTTTCTTCATACATATCAAATGGCAAATATTTATCTATATATTTTTTATATATCTTATTAAAAAAAGTAAAATTGATATTATTATTATATACATTATTTTTAAACCATAATAAATTCTTATCACTAAAATTACACATTATAGAGATTAACAAAAATAATATAACACATACTAAACATCTTGATAAAAGGTTCTTAATATATTTCTTAGCCACTATATCACCCAATAAAATATATGCTAAAAAAAAGAATAAATTATTATTCATTCTCTAAAATACTTTTTTTTAAATTAATTTCCATATTTAATTGATACAATTCTTTTATCAAATCAAAATACTCAAACTCACTAAAATATTTCATATACTTCTTTTCTGTTTTTTTAATTAATTTAAAAATTTCATCTCTCATCATATCACAATCACTTACAATTGCTACATTACTATTTATAATTAAATTTATAGTCTTAGTTAACTTCTTTATATTTTTTTTTATTTTTTTAGAAAGTATTATTCTTATTAAATTTTTATCAACTATAACTAAATTAGATATATTCCTTTTTGGTTTAAAGGTATAACCATTTAATACTTCATAAGTATAAGAAATATAATTACTTTTCCTAACAAATACTACATTCATAACCAATACCCTATTCCTTATTTAAATATTTTGTTTTATTTATTCTTTTTTCAATTCTCCATTCATTAATTTTTTTATGATCCCCGCTTAGAAGCACATCTGGAACTTCTAGTCCTCTAAAATTTGAGGGCTTAGTATATACTGGATAATCATATAAATTATCTTCAAAACTTTCACTTAATAAACTATCTTTATTAATTACACCGTCTATTAATCTTATTACACTATCACTTATTACCATTGCTGGTAATTCTCCTCCCGTTAAAATATAATCACCAATACTAACTTGCATATCAACTATTGACTTAATTCGTTCATCAAAGCCCTCATAATGTCCACATAATAAAATTAAATGTTTTATATTTAAAAACTCTTTTGCAATAGTTTGATTATATTTTTTTCCATCAGGTGTAAGCATTACAACTAAAGATTCATCTGTTTTTATACTCTCAATACAATCAAATATAGGCTGACACATTAAAACCATACCAGCACCTCCTCCATAAGGAGTATCATCAACTTGATTATTGTTGCTAGTACTATAATCTCTAAAATTAATAATTTCTATTTGAACTTTACCTTTAGAAATTGCTCGTTTTATAATTGATTCATTTAAAAAACCATCAAACATATTAGGAAAAAGTGTTAAAATACTTATTTTCATATTATCAAACCCTCTATATCATCAACAACTAATATTTTATTTTCTAAATCAACAGATTTAATATAATTAGAATTTATAGGAATATAATAATTTTTATCAAATTCTATTTTTAATAAAGGATTAATATCATAAGAATAATCTTTAACAATACCATATACTTTATCGTTAAAAACTACACTTAATCCAACTAAATCACTTAATAAATAATCATTATTTTTTAACTTTAAAGAATCTCTACTAACATATACATTTTTACCTACAAAACGTATTACATCATTTATATTATCAAGATTATCTATAGTTATCATATCAAACACTTTATGCACCCTATAACTTCTTATTTCATGTTCTTCTTTATCTATAATAATTTTATTACCAACTTTAAAAATTAAATCTTTTCTTTCAAAATCACTTTTTATTCTAAGTTCTCCCTTAATTCCATGAGTATTAACTATCTTGCCAACATATACTAAATCCATATAAATCACTCTTTCTAAGATATATTATAACATAAAAAAATATGTTTATTAAAACATATTCATAATAGAAATAACTAATAGTAACATAACTCCTACACCAGTACAAACCAACATTATCATAGTTTTACTTTCCATTTTATCTAATCTATTTTTATATCTAGTTTCACGCGCTTTTTGTTGCAAACTAGAAATAGATCTAGAAAATTGTAAAAGTTGTTCTTGCTTTCTTTCTTGACTACCTAGACCTAATCTATAAAGTAATCTCATCATTCTCATAGAATCTCTAACTGGATAATCTTTTGCAAAATCCATATATGGAGTAATACTAGAATCTCCAGCATTTATCTTTTGTAATAACTCTTTTAAACCCTCTTGAAATATTTGAGGAGCATCTTCTAAAGATTTACCTATTGCAACAGGAACAGTATAATGTTGAATTAAAATTTCTAAACTTTTTAAATAGTAAGGTAACTGAGCATCAATTTCGTGTAAATGTGCTTTATAATAATTTTTTAATTTTAAATAACCTAATTTAAATACAGCATACCCAGCAACAATAGAAAGTATAACTTTAGTATAATCTAAACTATTAATAAATAAGAATATACATAGTACCATTGCTATAGCGCCATCTCTTATACGAGCAGTAAAAAGTCTATCAGAATCTATACCATCTCCATAACGAGCCTTAAGTAAAAATTCATAATCACTTTCTTTCATAGCTTTAAAATATTCCTGATTATCTTTTACAAATTTATTTAAACTTATACTTCCAGTTGCTTGTAACGCAATAAATATTAATATGATTATTATAACCGCTTCTACAAACATATTATTCTACCCCCGTATCTTCATTATAGAACTTTATTCCTTTTAATAAGAAATACGAATTTAGTATAATTATTAAATGTAAAATCATTTGTACATACCATTCATTTAACATTTCTAAATAGTTAGCACCACCTAATAAAAATTGTATTAACATAACTAATAAATACAAAGCCAAACCAAATGTTAAAAACTTAGTATAGAATGTCTTTCTATCCATTTTATCTCTATAAACACCTTCTACTAAAGCATCTATATCTAACATCATATTTTCTAAACTTTCTCCACTATCTTTTGCACCTTCATTAGTTATCTGTAAAAATAATTGATGCATATTTTTTACCATATAATAAGGATACTTTTTATTAAACCATGTAATACTTTCATCAATTGTACCATTTTTATATGACATATCAATCATATTTTTAACATCACTTAAAACTGGTTCTTCTAAAATTCCACTTTCAACAACACCTTCTAATGATTTAACAAAAGACTGAGTTGTATTAAATTCCATAATTACATTAGTACAGTAAGTCTGAATACATTCAAATAAATACTCACTATAAACTCTTTTATACTTAAGAACCGTTAAATAAGGAATGAAAGTTGTTGCAACTAAGCCATAAATAATTGCCCAAGTTAAACTTCTAAAATATAGAAAAGCAACACCACCACCACCTACTGCAAACAATACAAATTGTAAAGTATATTGTTTAGCATTAAAAGTTTGACCTAATTCCTTAGCTTTTTCTTTAACATCATCATAATTATAAGGCATTACCTTTGACATTACTTTTCTAAATCCATTTTTAACAGAACTACTTACACTATCGTTTTTACCAAATCTAGAAATAAGTACAAATATTGTGATTGCTATAATTAAAATACTTTCAATCATTAATTATAACCACCTTTCTAGTCTTCTTCTCCTTTATTAACACTACCTAATCTAAATGTATCTTCAGGCAAATTAACACCTTGAATACTCAAATAATCTAACAAATATTTAGTAGGATTTTGGATTTGAAATTTACCATTCATAAATTTTTTATAAATTACATTTTTCTTAGGCTGATTTTTTTCGTTAACATAAAACTCACAAACTTCAAATATTTCCCTTTGAAATCTATTTAATTCTTTACTAAAATATCCTTTTACATATACGCCTAGTTGAACGTATCTATGTATACTACTTAAAAATTGCTCTAGATCTTGACTACTTTCCATCAAAGAATACATACGCAAAGGAATACTACTAGCCTTATCACTATGTATAGTAGATAATATATTATGTCCTGAAGAAATAGAATTACGTACTGCTAATACAGCTTCTGCACTACGTACTTCAGATAATAATATCCATTTAGGATTTTGTCTCATACATGAAACCAAAACATCAGAATAACTTGCTATATTATTTGTTTTTACAGCAACAATATCTCTATGTGGAAAAATTTTATCTAAATGAAGTTCCAAAGTATCTTCAATAGTAATAATTTTTTCATTTTCTTTAGTATAGCTTGCTAAATATTTAACTAATTCTGTTTTACCACTACCAGTTTCGCCACAAACAATAATATTACAATGACCCTCAACACATTTTATTAAAAAGTCATGTATTTCTACCGTTGTATATCTTTCATTTATTAATTTATCTTTATTTAATCTAATTTTAGCGGGAGTTTTACGTATAACACACGCAATACCATTAGTACTAATAGACTCGTGAATAAAATTCATTCTTAACTCAGCACTCTCAGCATCCAAAAAAGGAGAAGCCATATTAAACGTTTTACCCATTACATTAGAACATTGAAATGCTAATTTTTCCATCATTGCATTATTTATATCCGGTCTATCAACTTGATAAATACCCTTAGTCAAAGATTTTAGCCAAACCTGTCCACCATTACTATAAGAAATATCTGTTATATCGTCTGTCTCTAAAAATTCTTTTAAAGGACCAAAGTCTAATTGAGAAAATATAGCATCATTCATCTAATCACCTAATTCCCAGTTGGAGCATTTGGAGTTTGAGAAATATTATCTCCAGTAACTGCTGTAGAAACATCTATATCATCACTTAATTCAGAAACTTTTTCTAAAATATAATCAACTAATTCTTGTTTAGATACTTGAGTACCATTTTCAGTATCTCCTTCATTTCTATAAGCAGCATTTCTAGGTACTGGTACTATGTCTATTCCACCAACAAAACTTGCTTCACTTAATAACATAAATAAATCATCTTTAACAGCAAATAATAATTCTCCACTATTTCTAACAACTTGACTGTCTGCAAAAACATCATTACCACTTGAATCTCTTACTGATAATACTTTTATACTTTCAATAAATTTACCAAATATAACTTTACCATTTTCGTCAGTTGCCTTTAAATATAAATCAATAAAATTACCTGGCATTATTGAATTACCATAGGTACTATGACTATCTACACTTAAACTAAATATAGTAGCTCCCTCATCTATATCATCAAATGCAGTATCTGGTATATCTTCTTTTAAAACCAATTGTGTTTTATAAAATAAACCACCTTCTGGAATAACAGTATCATAGTTAACATACCATTCATTATTTAAAATATATTGTTTACTAGTAATTAAGTCTTCTGTTTGCTCTACAAAAGCACCACTTACTTTAATTGTTCCCACATTATCTGCTTCAACTTTACTTTTTGGTTCCATACGTTTTAAAGCATAAGGAACATTTACAGGTTGTACTGCCTGATTAACTCTATAATTATAACCAATTAGCAATACTGCTACACCTGCAACTACACAAAGAATTGTAATAGTATTCTTATTTCCTAAAAATCTTTTTAATTTTAACATTAAATTTCCCATTTTATTCCTCCTTAATTTTATCTAACTTCCAATATTGCAGTCAATCTTGTAGTTATTCCAGCATCAATGCTTTCACTTCCTACCAAAAATTCCCCTGTATTAGTTTTTATCTCTATAGAAACAGCAGGTGGTGTTTCATATATAGAATAAAAATTAATTTTATAATTTTTATTTAGTGTTGCACTCTCAGCAAAACGCCTAATAAAATTTTCAACAAACTTTTCTTTTATTATTTTTAATTCACCATTTTTTTTATAATATCCATAATCAATAGCATCATACATTGCAGCATAAGTTACTTCTTTTGCCAAATAGTAATCTTGTTGATTAGTCGTTGTATAATTTTGTAATAATATCATAACTGTAATAATTATTATACCTAATAATATTAACCAATACCCCCATAAACTTTCTTTCAAAGCTTTTTCACCTCCATAAGATTACTAATCAATGTCAATTTTAACGCCATCAATATAGTATTTACCTTCATTAGTAGTGAAGTCTTTCCATGTACTTCTACCATTTGTATTAAGTGCAAATTTTTTACCAAAAATAGTATTATCTGATAAAGCAGTGGTTATAAACTTACTTTTACAATATAAACCATTTTCATCACATTCCAACTCTGAGTATGAAGTTTTAGTATCTGAATAAACAATTGGATCACACTCATTTCCATCACAATTCGAATTATAATTTCTTATTGCCTTAATAGTTGCACTATCTAAAGAAAATGAATACTCTAAATTTTTAGGATTATATGTATCATCATTTTCTATTTTAGCTTTTGTAGCCTTTCCTTTATCATTATCCCAATTCTTAAATCCTTCACCGGTACCAAATCTACTATTAGGATCTATATTATTAGGATCAACAATTCTAAACACAACTTTTAATTTTGAACCTTCATCATCACAATTACCATCTTCACATCCTATTATATCATTAGTTATTTCATATGTACAATATCTTTTTATTTCATCACCATCTTTAAAATGATTAAAAATTTTATTGTCGCTTGCTCCTAATTTGCTAAAAGCATAATATGTTTTGTTATCAGATTTAGGTATTGCTGAGACATCTATATCATAAACATATCCTAACTTTATAGATTTATTTTCAACATAAGTAGTAGAAATTTTACCTGTAGAAACTTCAACATACTTTTCATATTTAGGTCTATTATATTTCACATCATATTCCACTGTTCTACTATACGAATTACCATATGTATAAATTGATTCCCTGCTAATACCAGATTCCGATAAAGAAGCATAATTCTTATATGACCCTTCTCCAGTTTTTTCAGAATTTATCTGACTACTAACTTTAAATTCACTATCATTTATACCACCATAACTTGACCTTTCGTTATTTTTTCTTGTACCAATGTTTTTATCAGAATAAGTTTGATAATAATAATAATTTAACTGCTGTTTAAAATCATAAAAATTTTCATCAGTAATATTGTTTTTACTTCCAAATAATCTATTATTACATGTTTTTAAATCACTTTTCAAGTTAGCAATAGAAGTTGAACTTGAAGAAGCATTTCTAAAAGCAGACAGTTTGGAATTTACATTCCAATTTATTCTAGAACCACATCTAGTTTCATCACCACGTACAGTTTCTGTATCTAAATCTGTATTATTTACTATATAAACTTTTTCATATGTATAATTATATTTATATAACGTATCGTAACACCATCTAGTACAAACACCATCAACATACCCACCACAACACCTAGGATTACATTTATCTGAAGAATCTTCTGATTCATAAGCCATTTTAGCCTCTTGCCAATCATTATATTTATTAACTAAATCCTGTAAATTATTTCTATAATTAGTAATCCATTTATTATAATCAATATCAACTACACATTTTTTATTAGCAATCAAACTAGGATATTTTTTAAATTCAAAATAAGTTCCAGCAACAGTAGTATACTTACCTTTTAAATCATTAATAGTTATATCTTCATTACAAGTTTCTGTACAATAATCATTTATTCTAGAAACCTTCTTATAACCTAAAGAATAATTACTAAAATTTGTATCAGAATTAGCAGGATCATATTCTTCATTATCGTCGCAATTATTTACAGAACCAGTATAACTTTCTTCTATTATAGAATTAGAACATTTATTATTATAATATTCAAGTCCGTTAGAATCTAATAAATCTCGGTTAACAGAATTACAACCACAAGATGCCATAAATTCTGCTAAAGTACTAACTTTATTACCTTGAGAATTAATATAACCACTTGAATTATGTAAACACTTAGAAATTTCAGGAGTTTTTCCTATTGTAATACTATCTTTATGAATATAATTTCTAATAATCAACATACGCTGATAAGAATTTGTTAAATCATACCTAGCAGTATAAAGATTTTCTATATTCATTGGATGTTGATATCCATAATGCATTGTAACATTTACAGTTCCATCTTCAGAACTATTTTTAAATTCGTTATACTGTTCTTCAGATAATTCAACTATAAATTGTCTGCTATCTCCTGTATTTACAATACCATTTCCACTATAATTATAACATTTAGAAGAAGAACTACAACTCACGCCGTTAACTGATAAATCATCTAAATAAAATTCTGCATTTCCTATTTGTATATCTCTATAAGATATTCCTTGAGAATATGTATCATCAAAAAATTTTGTACTACCATTATTAAAAGTAATATTAAATTCATACCTATAATATTTTTTATTATCTTGTCCAGTAACTCTAGATGATTTTGTTTCAATATTTAAAGGATTTACCCACAAATAATTTTGTGCCATGCTATCATAATATTTTTGTATGTTATTAAGATGAGTATTATTTCCATAACAATCTGCAATTGACTGAGACGTACCACTAGAAACTGTACTATCAATATAATGAGCACAAGTTTTAAAATGTGGTGCATCTATCTCATACTTAGCACTATTAGGAGCCAAATAATCAAATTTATTTTTATAAGTCCAAACTCTTAATGCATTTTGAAAATATGCACGTTCCTGATTCATATTATCATCAGATAAGCCACCATTATTCAAATTCCATAGTAAATTATTATAAAAATATTGATACATACGATAAACACCATCATCATAATAACCAACTGTCCCTTCGCCGCCAGAAGTATCAGAATTATCAATTTCCCTTATATAAGTTAATTCTTTAGTAGATCTAGGCAACCCAGGATCTAAACAAAACGCAACTGCATCTCCATTAGTAGTACTTGCAACATATCCAGGTCTTAAAAAATAACTACCATATCGTTTGTTTAACCAATCAGGTGTCCATACAGAAACACTAATGGATTTACATGTGCCAGAAGAATTATCTATATCATATCCATTACATACTCCAGCATTAACCTGCAACATAGGAAAGAAAAGTATATATAAAAATAAAAAATATTTTAATTTTAACTTAATCATAATTTACTTCTCTTCTTTCTAATAATTAACAGTGTTATTACTCCTATTATTACTATTAAAGTAACAACAAATAAATACCAATATTTAGCAAAAAACTGTTTTACTTTCTTTGCTGAAAAATTTTTTTCAACAACTGGTTCATTTTCTTCTTCAAGTATTTTATTTAATTTTGAAACAATATCATAAGTTTTCATATTAAAATCATTTTCAATAAATCTTTGACAATATTTATTATTTTCTAATCTTTCATCAGAGCAAACAGAAAAATAATATACTGGATTTTCTTTTGGTTTTTTTATTTGTCTAGATAAAATCTTTTCTGCATAGCAATTATTATAAGTAGAATAAAAATCTAAATGATAAGTTATTATATCAGTCATATTATCTATTTCATAAGAATATAAACCATCTTTTAAATCTTCACTATTCACAATAAACTGATCACTATTCAAATTATTAGTAACTTTAATAAATAAATCATTTGTTAAATTTGATATATTTAAATTAAAATAAAATTTATCATCCTCAATAATCTCTATTTCTTCTGTATTAGGATTAACAGTTTCTATTTTTTCTTTTCTACTATCAACATTAAAAACAATATCAACACTTTTAGCCTCATTAAGTAGATTCTTTCTTTCTTGATAAGAACATTCCGCATTAACACTTGATACTAATATAAAGAAAAACAGAAATAAATACACTAAATAATTAACTACTCTATTCATTAACTACCACCCTTATCTTAAAATGATTATAACATATTAATATTTAAAATCCAATAAAAATGTGATAATATTAATTAAGGTGAAACTATGAAAAAAGGATTTATTAATATTTTAATTTATATTTTTTTACCCACAATACTTATATCACTATTTACTAGAGATATAAATAACAAATATTATAGCCTTTACTTATTAATTTCATATCTAATAATATTACTATATTTCATAATAAAATATAAAAAAGAAATTTTAACATACTTAAAAGATTTTAAATTAAAATACTTAAAAACAATATTAATATATTTCTTTATAGGATTTTCATTAATGATATTATGTAATTATATTATTAATTATATAATTATACCTAATGGTATATCTAATAACGAATTAAATAATAGAGAATTTTTACTTAATAACAAAATAATTTATTCAATATTACTTACTACCATTATACCTATATTAGAAGAAATAACATTTAGATTAGAATTTAAAAAAAATATTAAAAACAAACACTTATTTTTAATATTATCATCAATTACATTTGCATTACTACACGTAGTATCTTCAAATAGATTAATCGAATTAATATACATAATTCCATATTTTATACTAGGATTAACATTTAGTACAATTTATTTAAAAACTAATAACATATTATCAAACATAATCGCTCATTCATTAAATAATACAATAACATTATTAATAATTTTATTATTTTAAAGGAGGAAACATGGCTAATAAAAAACAAAACAAAAAACATCATATATTAATATACTTTATCCTTATTATTGCAATGATATTTATATATGCAAAATATATCGAACCTTATAATTTAACAATTAAAGAATATAAAATAGAAAATAAACAACTACCAGATTCTTTTGACGGATTAAAAATAGTACACTTTTCTGATATACACTATGGAACCACTGTAAATATTAAATATTTAAAAAAAATAGTTAGCTTAATAAATAAACAAAATCCCGATATAGTAGTATTTACAGGAGATTTAATAGATAAAAGAAAAGAATTAAATAATAAAGAAATAGAGGAAATAAAAAATATTTTAAAAACTATTAATTCAACTTTAGGAAATTTTGCTGTAACAGGAAATCATGATATAAAAAATTTAGAAACTTTTAAAAAAATAATGGATGATAACTTCACAATATTAGATAATGAAGAAAAACTTATATACTATAAAGAGAATAACCCTATATCATTAGTAGGATTATCAGATGCAAGTGAAACAAAAGTAAATTATGATATATTAAAAAAAGAAAATAAATATTATAGATTTATACTTACTCACGAACCAGACGAATATAATAAAATTAAAGAATATAACTTTAATATACTACTATCAGGACATTCACATAATGGACAAGTAAGAATACCATTTATAGGTGCAATATACACTCCAGTCGGCTCAAAAACATATTACGATGAATATTATAATTTAGACAACAAAGAAATATTCATATCGAACGGTATTGGTACATCTATACTAAATATTAGATTTAATTCTAAACCAAGTATTAATTTATATAGGTTATACGCCTATTAGAATAAAAACTCCTATAACATATAATAAAATGAAAGGAGTTTTTATGTATTATAATAATATTTATCAAAAAAATGATGACAGATTTTTTGTACCATTTCTTTTAGGAGGTCTAGCAGGAGCAGGTTTAGTTGGAGTATCACGTCCTAGACCAGTTTATGTTAATCCACCAATGCAAGCACCATATCCATACCCATATCAACCATATCCAGGACCATATAGACCAGGAGGATATTACAATTACTCTTCAGGCGGATATTACTAAGTATCAATTTGATACTTTTTTATATTTAAAAGTATTCCAAATAAAATAAAATATGATATTAAACTACTACCTCCAAAACTTACAAAAGGTAAAGTTATACCTGTAATAGGCAATAAACCTACGTCCATAAATACATGTTGAATTTGTTGATATAAAAATAACCCAAATAAACCTATTACAAAAAATTTATGTTTTTTTAAATCATAAATATCTCTTATTAAAATAATATCTAAATATACAAATAAACCAATAACTAATATTCCTCCAAAAAAGCCAAATATAGTTAAAATATTAGCAAACATAAAATCAGTTATAGCCTCAGGTATATAAATAACATACTTTATACCATTACCAAAAACTCTTCCATTCCCTATTCCTATCAAAGCATTATTAATTTGATATCCTTCATTATCTATAAAATTAATTATTCTATCAACTCTATAAAAGAAACTTGTACCAAATACATCAATAAATAACTCACTTTGAAAAAAATATAAATAGAAAAAAGCACCAATAAATATAATAACTAAACTAAATAAACCAATATAATATTTCTTCTTTAGCCCCATAGAAATAAAAATACTAAAATATATAATTATATAAAATAGCACAGTCCCAGTATCCGGTTGTAAAAAAGTTAAAATACTAGGAATTAATAATAATATTATACTTTTAATAAAACCATATTTAGTTTTAATATATCTATCTAAACACAATAGTAAACCAATTTTAGCAAACTCACTAGGTTGTATACTAACTCCAAATAAATTAATCCAACTTTTACTACCATTTATCACATCACCAAAAAACAATACATATATTAATAAAAATACACTGAACAAATACAATAAAAAATTATACTTTTTTATATAATTAAAATTAATAAATTTAAATAAAAACAAAAAAAATACACCAACACAAACATATATTATTTGTCTTTTAAAAAAATATAAATAATTACTAACTATATTCTTAGAACAATATATAGTAGTAATACCTATAATACATAATAAAATAATTGGAATAAAATATTTTAAAAAAATCTTTTTCATATTAATATTTTGTTAATGTTTTTAAAATTTATTCATATATTAATACTAGGGTGAGTATATGAATAAATTACCAAATCTTTTTACAAATACATTTGATAAAAAAATAGATAACAGTCAAGAATATACAACTATAAGTACAGAAGAAAAAAAAATTATAAAACCAAGTAAATACGAAATAAATAAAAAAATAGATTATATATTTAAATCAACAGATTATATTTATAAAATAAAAGTTAATATTACTTTAAAAGACAAAGACATAACTTGTACTTTAATTGGAAAAACAGGTAATAAATTAATTACTATAGATAATAAATTAATAAACATAAATGACATAATCGATATAAAAAAAGTAAATTGAATACTTTATTAAGACTTCAGTGGTAGAAATTTTTGTGTTTTTATAGACAGTTTTATGGCATGAAAAAAGTTTGCACAATATGCAAACTTGGATTTCAAATGGTGTCTCGTATGCGACTTGAACGCATGACCCTTTGATTAAAAGTCAAATGCTCTACCAACTGAGCTAACGAGACATATAAATAAGATGGCTGCCTCGGGTGGGTTCGAACCACCGGAATGTCAGAGTCAAAGTCTGATGCCTTACCACTTGGCTACGAGGCAATCTAAAGTGGTGGAGGGACATGGATTTGAACCATGGAACCCGAAGGAACAGATTTACAGTCTGCCGCGTTTGACCACTTCGCTATCCCTCCATAATAAGTGGTGCCGACAGAGGGAGTCGAACCCCCAACCTACTGATTACAAGTCAGTTGCGCTGCTAGTTACGCTAAGTCGGAAAAAGATGGTGGGCTATATAGGACTCGAACCTATGGCCCCCTGCTTGTAAGGCAGGTGCTTTAACCAACTGAGCTAATCGCCCGAGAGATAATCAAATAAATGGTGCCCAAGGCCGGACTTGAACCGGCACGAGGGTTAAATCTCGCAGGATTTTAAGTCCTGTGCGTCTACCTGTTCCGCCACTTGGGCAACACCACTCGGTCGTCTTAATTAATTAAGACTATTTGAGTATAACCTAAAATTTCTTTTAAATCAATACTTTTTTTAATTTTTTTTCATTTTTTAACGAAAACAATAAAAAAAACAATATTTTTTTATAGAAAAGTAATATTTTTTATGAAATTTCTTGACTATTTTTTTATTTATATGCTATAATCAATTTGTTCCTTGAAGAACAAACGGAGAAATACCCAAGTCCGGTTGAAGGGACTGGTCTTGAAAACCAGGAGGTCGGCAACGGCGCGGGGGTTCGAATCCCTCTTTCTCCGCCAATTTAATTTTAGTCATCGCGGGATGGAGCAGTTCGGTAGCTCGCTGGGCTCATAACCCAGAGGTCGTAGGTTCAAATCCTTCTCCCGCAACCAAATGGTCCGTTAGTCTAGAGGCCTATGACGTCTGCCTGTCACGCAGAAGATCACGGGTTCGAATCCCGTACGGACCGCCATTTTTTATGGCTTCATAGCTCAGTCGGTAGAGCAGAGGACTGAAAATCCTTGTGTCGCTGGTTCAATTCCCGCTGGAGCCACCATATTAATAAACAACTTGAAACTTCAAGCTTAATAAATTTTTAACTAGAAATATTATCTAGTTTTTTTGTTGTATAAAAATTTTAATAAAACAAACTTTTTACAATACATTAAAATAAACTAAGATTAAAAATATTAAAAAATATACTATATATCCAATTAAATATATAACAATGCCATTATGGAGTAACTTGCATATGCTTATTAGAACAAATTAATTATAAAGAAAATTAAGAAGCTATATTACAAAAACTAAAAATTAATTTCAAATAAAAAAGCATTTTATTCTAATGCTCCATTTCTTTTAAAGTTTCATTCATCCACTTTTCTAAATTTTCTTGTAAAGGAGAAAAACCCCTAACAGATTCCCTAACTTTTCTATTCTTATAAAATTCCTTATAATTTAAACCTTTTATTGATAACTTTAATCTATTATTTTCATTATCAACATCAATTACTTTAGCATATATTTTTTCACCAACTTTAACATATTTTGTAATATTTGATATATAATTATTAGCAATTTCACTTATATGAATTAAACCATTTAAATTATCTACTTTAACAAAAATACCATAAGGTTCAATTCCAGTTACCTCTCCTTTTACAATACTTCCAACTGTATAGTCTTCCATTATTGCACCTCTTCACAGTACATTATAACAAATTTTATTTACTAAGTAAAATTTTTTAGTTATAATAAATCTGGTGAAAAAAATGAACGAAGAAAAAATTATAAAAGAACTAATAGAAGAAACACGACCATATCTAAACGCAGATGGTGGAGACATAGAATTTATAAAATATGAAGATAATTATGTATATATAAAATTATTTGGAGCTTGTATCAATTGCGGTTATCAAGATTACACTATAAATGATGGCATATTAGAAATGATACAAGAAAAAATACCAAATGTTAAAGGAATAATTAATGTAGAAATATAATCTACATTTTTATTTTATATAACCATTCTATTCTAAACATATCATATTTTTTATTAAAATTATTATATATAATTTTAAGAGTAAATAAATATTTATCAACAACATTTAACACACTAACAATATCTTTATCTTCTCCATCTTCTAATATAATTTTATCAAATACATCAAAGAAAAATGTAGGATACAATAATCTTGAATATAATAAATTAAACATTAAATTATTTAAATTCATTCTATTGATAAGTTCAATAACATTTAAAACATCATAATCTTCACACATAATATAAGACTTAATATATTCTGCTATATCCCTTATACTATAATCAACAACAAAATTTATAGGATTATAATAATCTATCAAATAACAAGGATACTTCATTCTATTATGAACAATACCAACAAAAGCCTCATCACTAAATTTACTTTTAGTCATATTAAAATACAATATAGCATTTTCTGCTATTCCTTCAAATAAACCATACGAATTTAAAACAGTTTGATAATTATAGCCTAATTCTCTTAATTGAAGTTCATAATAATCTAATCTTTCTCCCCAAAGTTTTCCCCAATCACTTCCAATTTTATCTACCGGATAAAACTTAAATTCTTCAAATTTCACTTCATATTTTAAAATACCTTTAATTTTTAACAAAGCATATTTTTTACTATCAACATCACAAAACAAATTATTTTCTTTATTTAATACTATATCAAAACATTCTAATTTATTTTCTTTAAAAAAAGTGTAAATATCTCTAACAACATTTACATCATTTAAAACTAAATAAAATAAATATAATTCATTATTAAAATAGAAAAAATAATTATTATTATCTTTATTAATATCACTAACTAAAATATTATAATAATTATAAATAACATTTTTCATATTAAACTTCATTCCTTTCAGTGCATACAATTACACACATAGTAATGAATAATATAGTTATTTCTTAAGTTATAACTAATAAATAATATGAAAAAACTTAAGTTTCTATACTTAAGTTAATTAATACCATTTAAAGTTCCATCATTATTAAATAAATTAGATGCTGTTTTTTCTAATGGACTATCACCAGAGCCTTTTAACAACTCATTTTCTTCTTTATATATTTCTGCTAATTCATTAAATAATTTAATTTTTCTTTCATTCAAAGCAATTTGTTTACTATAATCTATATTATTATCACTTTTAATCACATTAGTAGAATCAACACTATTAACTACATCTAACGGTTTATTAATCTCTTCCTGAGTTATATTAAATGGATTAGTATCCATTGGTTGATCAAATATATTAGGCTCATTAGTAACTTTAAAACCACTATCTATTCCACCAGGTTTAATAGAATTTATATTTAATGGAACCTCATTAGAAATTTGTGTACCACTTATTTCTTGAGTAGGTAAAGGTTCTATACTAGGAACAGTATCAAGTATGTTATTAGGTTGATTATTATTTAACTGATTATCATTAATACTATTATTAATATTACTATTAGAATCTAAATTAACAGGATTCATATTTAAATTTACTGGAGTTGATTCCATATTAAAACTATTTTGAACATTAGGAATAGAACTAATTTGAACAGGTTTTTCTACCTTTGGAACATCTATATTATTACCACCAAAACTTTGAGCTAATAAATCTTTATTCAAATTACCTTGTGATGTTGATTTATTAACTTCATTCTTATAAACGTCTTTTATTAAATTAATGTTTTTATCATTCAATGCAATTGCTCTACTTTCATTTAATTTTATAGAATTATTAAACGGTAAAAAAGTTACATTACTTCCTCCCATAATAATACTTTGCATAATTTTCTTTAAATTAGCCCACTCATTATCATCTATTCCGACTTGTACTCCATTAAATTCACTAGCAACATACATTTTTATTAAACCATCTTGAACAATTTCATTTTTAGTATAGAATAAATAATTTTTATTATCACTTTTAAAATAACTTACTAAATCAATACTAATATTTTGTCCATTATAATCTAATACATTAACATTATTCATACTAATCCCTCTCTATTCTAAAAACATTTTAACACAAAATAAAATAAAAAAAAAGATTAAATCTTTACTAAATTTTCTTTAAAATAAAATATCTACAATTATAAGCACATTTTTTCTCTAAATACTCATCTTTACAACTAAAATTATTATATTTCTTACATTTTTTATTATTACTATCATAAAAACCTTTTAATCTTAATTTTGAATAAGCATAGTCACCAATTATATAATCATAATCATAAAAATAATCAGTGTAATACTCTTTAAATTCTTCTAAATCAAAACAGTCTCTATAATTTTCTATTAATTCATAATTCTTATCTTCTAAACTAATCATACTATCTCCTTAAAAAATATAAAGCTACCATAATTCCAACCATAATTTCAGTAGTCATAATACTTAATAACATCAAAGTATCAACAAAACCATTACCACTAGTTATTATAACATTTTTAGGAATAAACTTTTTATTTCTCTTATTAGTTTCCTTCTCGCTTTCTAATATTCTATTATTTATATTTCTTACTTTTTCTTCACTCATTTTTGAAATATCATCTTTATCAATTCCATATTTATCATATGTAGAAGAACTTAATAAATCATGTCTAATAAGTTTAAACTTAACATTGCTATTAAGTAGACTTTTTTTTCTACTCCAATATATAGGAACTATATTAATATCCTTAGTAATTAAATTATGTAAATTAGAAAAATTATTATTCTTAGGATCAAAATATTTATCAAAGAATTCTATTTCTTTCTTAGTAAATTTTATAACTTTATTTCTTTCAACAATCATATTTATAAGTATTATTTCTATTTTACTAGTTAGATCTGTTTTACCAACCTTTTTTTCACTATTTAACCAAATTGAATACTCATTCATTAAATTTATAAATTCTTCCATTTCTTTAACTGACAAACCATACATAATCAAATTACTTTTAAAACTATTCTCATTATTAATTCTATATGGATTTAATATATTAATATCACCATATATCTTACATAAACATCTAATTATATATACTTCAAAAATATGAGCCTTATCATAATCTTTTTCTTGTTTTATAAGTAAGTAATTACTTATACCACTACTAATACTATCATTTATAAAAATATTATTCATAAGTAATCACCACCTACTATAAAAATTATAACACCAATTCAATTTATAATCTATTCTAATATATTTAGTTTACATCACTTTTTACTATAGAAGAACTCTTACTAACATTACCTCCAAGAATACTAGGAACTTCTCCATTTACCATTTTGCTAGATATTAAAAATTTATAATCTATAGTACTTATTCTATTCTTTATAGGCATTTCTAATATTTCTTCTATACTTATATTTATATATAATTTTATTAATGAATTATTTATCCCATAATTTTCTACTTCAACATCTACATAAGCATATATATTTTCTAAAAAACTAACCTTAATAGGTATTTTTGGACCTAATCCAGAAAACAAAGAATTCTTTAGTGCTACACCTACTGGCATAAAAATAATAATACCATTATCTCCTTTTAATATTTCTAAATTATGATAATTAACAATTTTACCAAATTCTATATTCTTTACTACATTTTCTAAATCAACTAATATATTATTTAATAACACATTACAACTTTCATTATCTATATCAACACTAACAATATTATTATTGACAAAATTAACTTTTATATAATCATTACTATCTATATTTAAATATTTCTTTATAGTATCATTTAAATAATATTTAGTAATCTCATCTATTTTTAACTTAGTTAAATAAGAAACACTTTCTCCTAAACTTTTACCCAATGTATTAAAAACAATATAATTTATTATAAAAACAATAATTATAGTTATTAAAAGTAAATCTTTAAATTTAAATTTCTTTTTTATATAAAAACGTTTCATATTACATAATATGAATTAAAAAAGAACTATATTAAAATAGTCCTAAGTTTAAATAATTATTTGCAAATATAAAAATCAATATTAATAATATTATCAAAAATACTATACCAACTATTTTTATTGCAATATTATTAGATTTTAAATCTTTTTCTAATTCTTTAAAGTCATCATATTTATCTTCAATACTTAAATCTTCTTCATCTAAGTTTTCTTTAGTTTTTTGTGATATATTTTCTTTATCTAATTCCATAGTTTTATATATGGTATTAGTATCATTATCACTTAAATCACTTAATAAATCTAATGCAGTAGTATTACCAGTTGAAGACTTATTAGCATTTTGCATTTCTAAATGAGTTATAGTATTTATTAAATTAACTATATTTTCTTCATTATCTTCAAGTTCTTCATCAGTATTATCATTAATATTTAAATTTTTTAATATATCATACTGAGTATCGTGAACTTTTTTTAAACGTTCTTTTTCATAATCAACATTTAAATTTTTTCTTGCTTTTTCTAAAATAGCATTAATATCATATTCTTTAGTATCTATAAATTTTTCCTGAATTTCTTCTGTCTCTTCTTCTTTTAATCTAAATTTTCTCTTAGTAAATTCATCTCTATATCTTTTATCAAGCATATCTTTTACTTTATCAATATCAACTCTATTTACATCTTCTTTTATAATAGTAGCATTACTATTTATATCAAACTTTTCTATCTCACTATTTTTAATTTGTTCATATAAAGATTTATTTTTTTCTGATCTACTTTTTAAAGTTGGAGTTTCTGTATATTTATCCATTCTTGAATTCATAGCCAATCACCTATCATGTTAATAATATCATAGTTTACAACATTATTCTACATTTTTTTCATTGAATAATATATTTTTATGATTTATAATATTTTTAGAAATGAGGAAAAAGAATGGGAAAAATTATATTTGAAAAAGATAGATGTATCGGTTGTGGATATTGCTTTAGTATTGCACAAGAAAACTTTACTTGTGATGATGAAGGAAGAGCAAATATGATAAGTGATAAAATTACAGACGAAGCAATAGAAGCGAGTGAAGGTTGTCCAGTAAGCGCAATATTAATAGATGATAAATGTAACTGCAAAGAAAATGAAAAATGCGACTGCGATGAAACTTGCTCATGTAGTTGCCAAAATAAATAAACTAGTTATCTAGTTTTTTATTTTGCATTACCATAGCGTCTATCTCTATTATTAAAACTTATAATAGCCTTATCAAACTCTTCTTCATTGAAATCAGGAAATAAAACATCTGTAAAATAAAATTCAGAATAAGAACTTTGATACATCATAAAATTACTAATTCTATATTCTCCACTAGTTCTTATTAATAAATCAATTGGGCCCAAATTTTGATATAAATATTTATAAAAAGTATTTTTATCTATATCATCTACACTCAATTTATTTTCTTTAACCAACTTTACTATATTATTAACAGCATCTACTATTTCTTCTTGACCACCATAGTTTAAACAAATATTTAATATTCCACTTTGGTTATTCTTAGTTTTATCAACTATAATATTCATAGCATCTAATACATCTAATCTTAAATTTTCTTTCCTACCAGAAAAAACAACTTTTATATCATTTGCAATAATCTTATTCATCTTTTTAGTAAACATATTAATAAATAAATCCATTAAATAATTTACTTCACTTTCACTTCTTTTAAAATTATCTGTAGAAAAAGCAAAAACACTCAATATTTTAACACCTCTTGACATTGCATAAAGTGCAATTTTTTCCAAGCTTTTACTTCCTTCTAAATGACCAAAACTTCTATTTTTTCCTCTAGCCTTAGCCCACCTTCCATTACCATCCATAATTATAGCAACGTGATTAGGTATTTTTAATTCACCCTTCATAAACTCTCCTTATCTAAATTACTAATTTTATTATACACTACTTTTATTTTTTTTCACAAATTATATATTACCTTTTACAAAATTTAATAAAAAAAGAATAAACTAATTATCCTTAACCATTTTCCACAATAAAATCTTCACTTTTATGTGGCTCTGTAAACAATAAATCTCTAAAATCTTGTTGTCTTAAAGCCTCGTATACCATAATAGCAACAGAATTTGATAAATTTAATGCTCTAACTTTATCTGTCATAGGTATTCTCATACACTTATCAATATAAGGTTTTAAAATTTTAGGTGGTATTCCAGTAGATTCTTTTCCAAATATAAAATATATATTTTCATCTTTGTTGCTATAATCAAAACTAGTATGAGGTTTTTTGCCATATCTTGTTAAAAAATAATAAGTCCCATTATTCTTACTAAAAAAATCTTCTATATTTTCATAAACAATGTAATGGCAATTTTCAATATAATTTACACCACTTCTTTTAATATACTTATCATCCAAACTAAAGCCTAATGGTTTTATTAAATGTAATTTTGTACCAGTTGCAACACAAGTTCTCATTATATTTCCTGTATTACCAGGAATTTCAGGTTCAAATAAAACTATATTTATCACTATTTTACCTCATATTCATCTAGTAATTGTTGGAAATCAGCAACCTTTAATTTCGAAATACTACTATCAATATTCTTAACAAATTCACCATTTCTTAAATATATTATTGCTGGAATACTACTAATATTACTTCCTAACATTTTATTTAATTCAGCAATATCTCCATCAGTAAAATCAATATAAATAAAATTATCTCTCAAATCATTTTTCTTTATTACTTTTGCTAACTCCACTTCAAAATTATATACTTCTTCATCATTAGTTTTAGTAACTAAAATAAACATTTCACTACTAGGTTCAGTTAAAATATCATTTACTTCATTTAAACTTATTTTATTAACATAACCATCTAAATAACTACTTTCTAATTTTCTAGACTGATACTTTTCATTTATTTCAAAAATAAGAAAAGTAACAAATACTACCGAAATTATCATAATTAATAAATATAAATAATTTTTCTTAGGTACAACCCTTTCTTTCTTCATAAGTTTTCGTCCCTTTCATTAATTATATTTTACCACAAGCATAATAAGAAGTAAATTAACAAAATAAATTTAAAAATGTATATTTACGAAAAAAATCAAGATTAATAACCTTGACTTAAATATTTTTCATATAATTCTTTAAATCTATTAAAATGTACAATTTCTCTTTGTCTTAAAAATAATAAAGGTTGTATAACATCCTCATCACTAGCCAAATCAATTAAATGTTCATAAGTAACTTTTGCTTTCTGTTCTGCTGCCATATCTTCTACTAAATTGGCAATAGGGTCTCCTACACTTGCAAAATAACTAACAGTAAATGGTACACCATTAGAATCGGTTGGGTAAATACCATACCCGTGCTCAGTATATTGACTAGCCAAACCAGCATTTTCTAATTCTTTTAAACTAGCACCACTTACTAATTGATTTACCATAGTACAAATCATTTCATTATGTCCCAACTCTTCAGTTGCAATATCATTTAATAACGCTTTACCTTCTTCCGTTGGCATACTAAACTTTTGACTAAAATATCTTAATGCTGCACCTAACTCTCCATTAGAACCTCCAAATTGCGTTAAAATATACTTAGCCATTTTTAAATCTTTTTTCTTTATATCAACTGGATAAGGAAGTTTTTTATCATACTTAAACATAATAACCTCCATCCCATGGCCACGGATTATCTAACCACGTATATCTATTTTTAGTATCATAACATAATTCTAATACTTGATACTTTTCATAATATTTCTTTTTTAACATATCTAACTCTTTTGAACATTTTTTAAACATTTCAAATACCCTATTATCTTTCGGATTAACATCTAAATATAAATTTAAATCATTTAACATAAAATCTAATTCATAAATACGCAATAACATTTTTTGTTGTTCACTATAAGCATTAACTCTTTTTGGTTTATAATTTTTATAAGGGTTATAGCTATCTACAAACATATTTCCCAAATAATATCCATTCTCTACATCTATATTATTTTTTTTATTTTCATAACTACTAAGTTTATTATAATCATACATATTATCATAATTATTATTTATAAAATTATAATTTTTTATATCATTTTTATTTAAATTAAAATAATCTAAATCAATATCATAAACATCTTTATCATTTAGTTCAAACAACATAATATAACCTCCAACTTATATTATGTTTATTAAATATAATATCTTAGGTTATTTAACTAAAAATACAAAAATTATATTCACAATAAATACCACACTTACAAAAATAGTAATAAATTTAGGAATATGATTCTCTATTTTTTTAAATAACGGGTGTACTAAATATAATATTACTAAAGACATACTAGCCCATATTAAACCACTTTCTAAACTAATATACTTTCCTAAATTAAATTTATAATTATCATAATTCCAATATACCTTATTAAAAATATTATAAATTAACACCCCACCTAATAATTCAATTAAACTTAATAATATAAAAAATATTATAAATTCAACTATTATTTTTAAAAACTTATTTCCTATTTTTAATTTATTATGAACAAATAAAACTAATAGCATTGCAATTCCATATATAGGAGTAAATATAGTCCCCATAAAACCACTTACATAAGTTCTATCAACAAAGTACATTAGTATTCTTTCAAATATATTTCCTAAAATAGAATAAAATAAAAAGACATTTATTAAATACATATCATTCACCTTTATTAGTATATCTAAAAAAATAAACTTCATACTAATATTGGTGATTATATGACTCTACTATTTATATGCTTAAAAATATTCTTTGCAAGAATTCTAGATGTATCACTTAATACAATAAGAACAACATTTGTACTAAGAGGAAAGACTTTTATAGTAGCCATTATAGCATTCTTAGAAATAACTATATGGTTCTTAGTTGCAAGAACTGCCCTAAATACAGAACTAAATATATTTATAGTATTAAGTTATTCAGGAGGCTATACAACTGGGACTATTATAGGCACTATAATAACAGATAAATTTATTAAAACTAATTTAGAAATAATAGTAATATCTACAAAAATTAAAACTACTAAAAAAATAAAAGATTCAGACTTTGGAGTTTCAATATTAAATAAAGATGCAAACAAAACTATGTTGCTAATAGAAACAAATAAAAAAAGATTAAGTGAACTAACTAATCTTTTAAACAAATTAGATAATACTGCATTCATAACAATTAAAGAAACACGCACTATTATAAATGGTTATATGTAATCAATTACACCTTTTCTTTTAAATAATAGTTTTCTTAAAAAATCTATTGGTATAACAGTAAAAGACACCCCTAATACAATTAATAATTCTTTTAAAGATAAACCATAAGTTCTAAATAAACTACCTCCATAATAAATTAAATACATCTGAACTATACTTATACACATAAATAATATTATAAATACTTTATTATTTTTTATATTATTTAACAAATTTAATCTTGTAGTTCTAGCATTAAAAGCATTAAAAATACCCATAAATATAAATAGAGCAAAAAAACCTGTCATATGATATATATTATTTACACCACTTCTAAACAAACTTTTTATAGAACTATTAGTTAAAAATAATATACATACAAAGGAAGAATATATACCTAAAACTAATATCTGTGTATACATAAACTTATTTATAATAGGATCATTACGTTTCTTAGGCTTTTCTTTTAAATAAAATTTTAAAGGAGCCTCATAACTAAATGCTAACCCTGCTAAAGTATCCATTATCATATTTATCCATAACATTTGTATTACAGTAATAGGAGTTGGAATACCTATAAAAGGTCCTACGATACTTAATATCAAAGCACAACAATTTACAGTTAATTGATATATAATAAATTTTCTTATACTTTTAAATATTGTTCTTCCATATAATACTGAATTACCAATTGATATTAAATTATTATCTAATATAACTATATCGCTACTTTCTTTTGCAATTTCAGTACCGCTTCCCATAGCGAAACCAACATCAGATAATTTAAGCGCTGGAGCATCATTTACTCCGTCTCCTGTCATCCCAACAACTAAACCATTTTTTTGACAAATTTTAACTAATCTACTTTTATCAGTTGGCAAAGCACGAGCTACAACTTTTAAATTTTTTATAATATTACTTATTGCATCATCACTCATATGTTCTAAATCATCGTGAGTTAAAACTAAATCATTAATACTTTTTATTAAACCTACTTCTCTTCCTATTGATAAAGCAGTTTCTCTATCATCACCTGTAATCATTACTGTCTGTATATGAGCAGAATTAACAAAATTAATTCCTTCACTAGCATTTTCTCGTATTTCATCTTTAATAACAACAAACCCTATAAAACATAAACTATTTAAATTACTATCTTTGCTTTTATATGCTACACTTATAACTCGCAAACCTTCCTTAGTTAAATTTTTTACAACTTCATAAAATTTTTTCTTATCTCTTATTAATTGTTTATAACCAAGTTCATCTAAATAAAATTCACTATTTTCTATAATTACTTCATTAGCACCTTTAAAATAAAATATATCTTTATTAACCATCTTAGTAACAGAATATTTATTTTTACTATTAAATAATACTACGTGTTCATAATCTTCTTGTCTAACTAACTTTAAATATCTCATTATAGCCTGATCAGTAGTATTTCCACCTATGATTTCTCCATTATTATAACTACTTTGATTATTATATAATAAACTTTCTAAAAATATTTTTCTATATTTAGTATTATTACATTCTATTCCTTTATAATTAATTATATTTTTTACATTTAACTTTCCATTAGTTATAGTACCAGTTTTATCAGTAAATAAAATATTAATATTACCAGCAGTTTCAATACCAACCATTTTTCTAACCATTACATTATTTTTTAACATTCTTTTCATATTACTAGATAATACTAAAGCAACCATCATAGGTAAACCCTCAGGAACTGCAACAATTATTACAGTAACACATAAAGTCAAAGAATAAATAAGATAGTCTATCATTAACTTAGGATTTAAAACAGTTTCCATTATCAAATCAGGTTGAAAATTATTATTAATAACAATTTGAGAAAATAAATAACTTATAACTACTAAAAAAGAACCAATATAACCTATTTTACTAATAGTTTTTGCCAATACGTGCAATCTAGATTTAAGAGGACTTTCTATAGTCTTTGACATAATTTCTGTTTCTATATTGCCATATAATGTATTCTTACCAACTCTTAAAATTTTTAAATAACAACTACCGTCACAAATAATACTACCCTTTAACACTTCATCACTCAAATTCTTTAAACTTTCTTTAGTTTCACCATTCAATGCAGACTCATCAACACTAACCCCACCATACACTATTTTTCCATCAGCTGGAACTAAGTCACCACTCTCTAAATAAACAAGATCATCTACTACTACATCTTTTATATTTATTTTAACTAAATTATTATTCCTCTTAACCTTAACCTCTATGTCCATTGATTTTTCTTGTAATCTTTTAAAAGCCTTTTCACTACCATATTCACTAATACTTGATATAAAAGATGCTAAAAATACTGCTATTAGTATTCCTAATGTTTCAAACCAATCAAAATTTCTAAATAAAAAAACTATCTTTACTACAAGAGCAACTAAAAGAATTTTTATTATTGGATCCCCTAAAGATTCTATCATTAATGACAAAAAACTATTTTGTTTAGTTTCTGTAACTGAATTTATACCATACTTTTTTCTATTTTTAATAACTTGTTCATCATTTAGTCCATTTAGTTCCATCTTTGTCCTCCTAAATAAATCTATGAAACAAAAATAATATTAAAACCAAATAACTATTTTTCGACTAAATAATACTTTTTATAACAAAATGTTGAAATAAATGCAATAAAAAAACAAATACGATACATACATTAATATATTTTCTATATCTTAAATATATTAATATTTCCTATACAATAATATATATAAGAGGTGTAATATGGAGAATTTAAAAAAAATAAGAGAGAAAAAGAAAATAACTCAAGTACGTCTTAGTATAGCAGCAGAAGTAAGCCAAGAAACTATATCAGCATATGAGTCAGGGAAAGCATACCCTTCAGTAGAAACTTTAATAAAAATAGCAGATTTTCTAGGAACATCTACAGATTATTTATTAGGTAGAATTAATGACGATATGCCATTGTTAAGTATTAAAAAGAATGGTTTTGATGTAACAGATTTAATGTTATTAGATTTATTTGATAAAATGACAAAAGATAAAAAAAATAAAATTATTGGTTACATAGACGGTTTAAATAGTTAAAAACTTATTAATATAAAAATTAAGGGAAAACAAATCACAATAATCTAAACCTTGATTTTTATTTTTTTATAAAATCTTATAAAACATTCACTTTTTATTAAATTATTTTAACTTATATTAATTTAATAATTTAAATATATAAACTTTAATATAACAAAAAATGATATAAACATTTAACATTTTATATCATTTACATTCTCTCTAAAACTCCCATAATATTAGGAACTATTTGTTTTTTTCTAGATAGTATACCTTCAATTATTATACCTTCATAAACTTCATCTAATGAATATGCTTCTTTAATAATATTTTTAGAAGACGTATTATACAAAACCATTGATTGTTTAGTTAATATATTAGTTATAAATAAAGCAGTTATTTTATAACCATTTTTTAAACTTATTTCATCTAATGCTTTAACATAACTATCAATATTGTCTTTAAAATCATCAAAATCAACTGTTAATAATTGTCCAATACTAAATTTATAATCATTTACAGTAAATGTTTTATAATCTCTATAAATTATATCTTCAATACTATAACCTTTAAAATTCATTCCACTTTTTAAAAGTTTCATACCATAATCTTTATAATCTATATTAATTTGTTTAGAAAGTTCTAAAACTACAAATGTATCGTGATAAGTAGTTGTAGGACTGTTTAAAAGCAAAGTATCTGAAATAATTCCACTCAACATTAACCCAGCAATATCATCAGGAATACTAATATTATTTTCCTTATATAAATAGAAAATTATTGTATTTACACTTCCTACTGACATATTTCTAAAATTAATTGGTTTACTAGTATTAATATCACTTATATTATGATGATCTACTATTTCTAATATTTCTGCTTCTTCTAGTCCATCTACGCTTTGTTTTACTGAATTATGGTCTACTAAAATAACTTTATTTTTTTCATATTCATTAATATCTATTAATCTTAATAACCCATAACAAATTCCCCTTTTATTAACTATAGGATAATTTGTATGTTTAGTTTTATTAGAAATTTCTATAAAATCAGTCATATAATCTTCAGTATCTAAACAAATACAGTTCTCATTACGTTTTATAGTACTAATTTTATTAGTTAATCCTAATAACTTACTTGTTTCAAAACTAGTATAAGGTGTACAAATAATATTAACATTATTAGATTTAGCAATTAATAACTGAGTAGTTGATAATTCTTGATCCCCAATCAAAATAATTAATTTTACCTTAGACTTAATAGCATAATCAATAATAATTTGTCTATCACCAACAATAACTATACTATCATTATTTAATTTTACATTATTAATAAAGGTATTATCATCAAAAGTAGCAGCCACAATATTACCACTTATTTCATCATCTACTTTTATAAAATTCGAACTTTTTAAAGTACTAACAATATTATCAAAAGTAGTTTCTAAATAATTATTATTATCTGTGATCATAGTTCTAGCAATCTCTTTTAAAGAAACATAACCAACAAATTTTTTATAATCATTAACTAGAGGAATACCAGTGATATTCTTTTCATTCATAAAATTATACGTATCATAAATACTAGTACTTTCTTTAATTATATAATCTTTATGATAAGTAATATCCTTTATTTTTACTTTAACATCTTCTAAATATTTAGGAATATTTATATTAAAATAATTTAAAACAAATTTTGTTTCTTCATTAATATCACTTAAAATTCTAGGCTCTGTATTATAACCTAATTGATTCTTTAAATAACTTAAACTTATTGCAGAACAAACACTATCCGTATCAGGATTTTTATGCCCAAAAATATAAGTTTTTTTCACATAACCAACTCCATTTAATATAAAATATTTTATTACAAATTAACATTTTCGTCAATAAGAAAAGAGAGTATATTTTATTCACTCCTTAACTCAAATAAGATATCTCTTAATTCCATTGCCCTTTCAAAATCCATATTTTTAGCAGCTTCTTTCATTTCATTTTCTATCTTTATCAACATATCAGCTTTTTCTTTCTTAGATAATTTAACATTTTCCATCTTTTCTTCTACTTCATTACTTATAAGTTCCTTAACTGATTTAATTATAGTTTTTGGTACTATTCCATGAACTTTATTATATTCATCTTGAATTTCTCTTCTACGTTCTGTTTCTTTTATACTTTTATCCATTGCTTCACTTATATGATCAGCATACATAATAACATGTCCATTCTCATTTCTAGCACATCTTCCAATAGTTTGAATTAAACTTCTTTCACTTCTTAAGAAACCTTGTTTATCAGCGTCCATTATAGCTATTAAACTAACTTCTGGTATATCTATACCTTCTCTTAACAAATTTATACCAACCACTACATCATATGTACCTAATCTTAATTCCCTTATTATTTTCATTCTTTCTAAAGTTTTAACTTCACTATGTAGATAAGCAACACTAATTCCTATTCCTTTTAAATAATTAGTTAACTCTTCAGCCATCCTTATAGTTAATGTTGTAATTAAAACTCTCTCATTTAGATCTTTTCTTTTATTAATTTCACCAATTAAATCATCTATTTGACCTTCAGTTTTTCGTACTTCAATTGTAGGATCTAAAAGTCCTGTTGGTCTAATTATTTGTTCAATATATTTATTATCAACTAAATTAAGCTCATAATCTCCAGGCGTTGCAGAAACATAAATAACTTGATTTATTTTGTTTTCAAATTCATCAAATTTTAAAGGTCTATTATCTAATGCACTAGGAAGTCTAAAACCATAGTCAACTAACGTTTGTTTTCTCATTCTGTCTCCATTATACATTCCTCTAATTTGTGGAACAGTAACATGAGATTCATCAATTACTAATAGAAAATCTTTAGGAAAAAAGTCTATCAAACAATTAGGAGTTTCTCCCTCATCTCTTAAAGATATATGCCTTGAATAATTTTCTACACCGTGACAAAAACCAGTTTCTTTTAACATTTCTATATCATATAATGTTCTTTCTCTTAATCTTTGCTCTTCAATATATTTATTGTTTTCTTTAAAGTATTTTAATCGTTCTTCTAATTCACGTTCTATTCTTTCAATAGATATTTTTAATTTATCTTCACTAGTTACAAAATGGCTTGCAGGAAAAATAGTAACACTTTTTTTATTCTGCTTAACAACCCCAGTTAAAATATCAAATTCACTTATCTTATCTACTTCATCTCCAAATAATTCTATTCTTATACCATTTTTCTTTTCAGAAATAGGAATAATATCTATTACATCCCCATTAACTCTAAATGTTCCTCTATGAAAATCTAATTGATTTCTTTCATAAGTCATATCTATTAATCTTTTTAGTATATCTTCTCTTTTAATAATATCCCCTAAATTTATTATTAACATTTTTTCCTTATAATCTTCTACATCACCAATACCATATATACAAGAAACACTAGCAACTACAATAGTATCAGGATTATTTAATAAAGATGCAGTAGCACTGTGTCTTAATTCATCAATTTCATCATTTATACTTGCATCTTTTTCTATATAAGTATCACTACTAGGCACATAAGCTTCAGGTTGATAATAATCATAATAAGAAACAAAATATTCAACATGATTATTAGGAAATAATTCTTTAAATTCACTATATAATTGCCCTGCTAAAGTCTTATTATGTGCTAAAACTAAAGTTGGTTTATTAACGCTAGCTATAACGTTAGCAATAGTAAATGTTTTTCCAGTTCCAGTTGCTCCTAATAATACTTGATCTCTTTTTCCAGAATTTATACCATTAACTAACTTTTCTATTGCTTCAGGCTGATCACCACTAGGTTTATACTTAGAAACTAGTTCAAACATAATATCATTCCTTCCTAACCTGCGCCTTTTATTACCAAAATATTCTAACATTTATTTTTTTATAAAACAAGCAATCTTTAATATTATAAACAATCTTTATAAAAAAATTAATTAACTAATAAAAATTAAAAAAATTGCCAATAACTAGCAACTTATTTAACCAATAATTTTAATACTTCTTTTATTTCCTGTTCACTATCTAAAGGTTCTAAATAACCATCTATAATTTTCATAAGCATTATATCTTTAATATTTTCTTCATTAGATAAATATAAATAATGAATATTATTATAATCTAATTCATTTACTACAATATATTTTTTGCCATCAATATTATACGATTTAACTAATATTTCATCACTATTCATTTTACCATACCCTTACTTTCTACAACTTTTTTTTCCATCATTTCTTTAATCAAATTTACTTTATTCACTAATTCTACTTGAACATTATTTTCAAAAACTTTAAATGACCCTTCCTTAGTATAAACTGTTTCTCCAGAATTTGAAATAGAAGTAGGTCTTGAATAATAATCATATAAAAATTTATCTTTACCTTCATATCCATAAGATTTAGTTACTTTATCAAAAGCATCATCTCCATATTGTTTAGCAATACAATAAATAGCACAATCCCTAGATAATCCAAACTCAGTTTGTAATTCATCACATATTTTTCTATATGATTCTTCATCATTATTAAATAATACAATAGCTTTATCAGATAGAACACCTCTATCTAACTCAGGGCAAACAAAATTTATAGCATAATTCATATAACTATTTGCTTCATTTAATTGTTTCTGTCTTTCTATAACATCATCTAAAATATTTGTTCCAAAACCTATACCAGTGACCAAAACAGCAATTACTAAAATCAGTCTTACTCTTTTCTTAAATTTATCTTTTTTCTCTCTATGTAACTGATATGCTGCTTCAGCTATTTTTTTTCTTTGTTCCATATTTCTAACTCTATCACTATTTTGATTTATAACTTCAAACATTTCTTTATAATCAGAAAAATAATTATCATTTGCCATATTATAACACCTCTTATAATAATTTTATATTTTTAATAAAACAAAAGCAATTTTATTTTACTTATCATCAAAAATTATACAGCATATTTACATAAAAAAAAGAATTAATCACTTTGTTATCTTTAATCCCTTCTATTTGTAAATATTAATATTAACCTTAATATTTCTAAAGCACTTGATAAAACACCTGCAACATAAGTCATTGCAGCAGCAGTTAACATAGATTTAGTACCAATTTTATCATCTTCATCTACCAAAATAGTAGTTTCCAATTCTTTTAATGCCCTTTTACTAGCATCAAATTCAACAGGTAATGTAACTAATTGAAAAACTAATCCTAAGCCAACCAATATAATACCTAGCCAAATCAAATTCATTAAATTTGCAAATAAACCAATTAACAAAACCACATAAGCAAACTTAGTACCAAAACTAACAATTGGAAATATAAAACTTCGTACACGCATAAAGAAATAACCATCTTTATCTTGTATAGCATGACCACATTCATGTGCTGCAACAGCCATCGCTGCAATAGTATCACCATGAAAAATATCACTGCTTAACTTAACAGTTTTTCTTCTAGGATCATAATGATCAGTTAAATTTCCTTCAGTTTCAACAATATATAAATCATTTAACCCATTTTTATCTAAAATTTTTCTAGCTACTTCAAATCCAGTTAACTTCTTACGATTATTTATTTTTTTATACTTATTATAACTGCTAGAAACATATAACTGTGCCACTATTGGTATAATAAGTGCTAAAAAATATAAACCAATATTACTCATACAATTCCTCCAATTTATAAGTTGTACCTTCTCTTGTATCAACTAATATTATTCCTTCTTTTGCTAATTCATTACGTATTTTATCTGCTAATGCATAATCTTTGTTCTTTTTAGCATTATTTCTCTCATCTATTTTAGACATAATATAATTATGCTTATCACTTACTTTTTCTTTTCTTATCAAATCTAAACTTAAAACTTTATCAAAACTTCTTATTAATTCTAATTTTGTTTTACCATTAACAATATCATTTTTTAATAACTCATAAATTAAAGTAATTGCATTAGCAGTATTTAAATCATTATTAATATATTCTATAAATTTATTATTATACTCATCAAACTTATTAGTATCTATCTCACCCTCTTCACTTAAAGAATTTATTTTATTTAATAACTTATTATAAGCATTTTCTGAACTAGATAAATTGTCAAAGCTAAACACTAATTGTTTTCTATAATGACTATTTAAACACATATATCTAAAACTTAATGGATTATAACCTTTTTCTTTTAATAAAGAAACTGTTAAAAACTCACCCTTTGATTTACTCATCTTACCTGACGCATCATTTAAATGTTCTGGATGAAACCAATAATTACACCACTTATGTCCCAAATAACTTTCAGTTTGAGCAATTTCATTAGTATGATGTGGAAATTTATTATCAACTCCTCCACAATGTATATCTAAATACTCTCCTAAACATTTTAAAGAGATCGAACTACATTCAATGTGCCAACCAGGATACCCAACACCCCAAGGACTGTCCCATTTAAGTTCTTGACTATCAAACTTAGACTTAGTAAACCATAATACAAAATCTATTTTATTCTTTTTGTTTTTATCAACCAAAACATCATCTCTAACTGCCTCTTTTAAATTCTCTTCATCATTATTTGTAAGTACATAATAATTATCTAATTTAGAAGTATCAAAATATACATTGCCTCCAGCAAAATAAGTATACCCCTTGCTTTCTAACACTTTAATAAACTCTATGTAATCATCAATCATACTTGTTGCAGGAATAACTGTATCTGGCCACTTAATATTTAATTCTTTACAGTCATTTTTGAAACATTCCGTATAATAACTAGCAATTTCCATAACAGATTTATGTTCTCTCTGAGCACCTTTAATCATTTTATCTTCACCTGTATCAGCATCACTAGATAAATGACCAACATCAGTAATATTCATAACTCTATTAACCTTATTACCAATATAATTTAAACTTTTTTCCAAAATATCTTCCATAATATAAGTTCTTAAATTACCTATATGTGCATAATGATAAACAGTTGGTCCACAAGTATACATGGTAACGTTATCTCTATCTCTAGGAATAAATTCTTCAGTCTTTCTAGTTAATGTATTATAAAATCTCATAACACTCAACTCCTTGTCAATATTCTATCATATTTTATATGAAAATTATATGAAAATAATATAATCTTATTAACTAAAATATATATAAAAAGATACCACTATAATTGATATCTAATATATAAAACTTATTTCATAAAATTCTTACTAGACAAACTTATCTTAACACCTCTAAACCCATAATTAACATAATCACAATTTCTATAATCAAAATCTTTTATATTATTAAACTCAATAAACTTATTTATAGCTTCTTCATTTATATCATTATAATTAATAATATAATCTACTGTTTCTAAAACTTTTTTATTATTATAACTAACATTATCTATATTCTTACTAAAACCTATCGGGTATTTAACTTTATTAGTAGCACTTAAAAATACTATACTATTATCTATACTCTTATCTTTTATTTTCTTTTCATAAATTATTTTTAAAATAACATCAAGAACACATAAATTACTTTTTTCTATATTATCAAATAAAATTATACTATTATCTTCTAACTTATTATATAAACTAAACTCTCCAGAATATATATTATTAATACTATAATAATTACTATATTCTCCCATATCAATAGAAATAAAATTCATACATACTTCACTTGCAATCTCTTTAACACTTATACTTTTTCCAACTCCAATACCTCCTAATAATAAAATACTTTTAAAAGTCCCTCTATCTTCCATTATACTTAATATCTTTTCTATAGCATTATCTTGTCCATAAATTTTACTTAATAAATTTTTTAAAATTAAATCTTTATTAAACTCAAACTTTCTATTAATTTTTCTACTTAAAACACTTTCAATATCACTTTTAGAAATTGATTTTTTATTATTATTTTTTACATAAGAGCAAACACTATCTAATAAATCTATAACTTTATCAGGATTTTTTTTATCTACCATATATTTATTACTTAAATTTAGCATTAATTCCAAATTATTTTTAGTAATATTTATTCCGTGATATTTTTTATAATTATCTTTAACTTTATATAAAATATCTTTAGTCTCATCTATTGTAGGTTCATTTATATTTACAATATCAAATCTTCTTACTAATGCTTTATCTTTACTTATATATTTTTTATATTCACTAGTTGTTGTTGCTCCTATTATTTTTAATTTATCTTTACATAAATAAGGTTTTAAAATATTTGCGGCATCAATTGCTCCTTCACTACCACCAGCATTCATAATAGTATGTATTTCATCAATAAACAAAATTATTTTCCCATTATCAATAACTTCTTTTATAACAGTGTTTAATCTTTCCTCAAAATCTCCTCTATATTTACTTCCTGCTAATAATAATGACATATCTAAATTAAATATTTTATAATTTTTAAATTTGTCATATTCTCCATTATATATCTTAGTAGCCAACGCTTCAACTATTGCAGTTTTTCCAACTCCAGCATCTCCTACTAATAGAGGATTATTTTTATTCTTTCTAAATAAGATTTCTACTATTTGGTTAATTTCATCATTTCTTCCAACTAATACTGTATCATTTATAGATAAATCATAACCATATTTTTTTAAACTATTAAAAATAGGATTATATGTTCTTTTTAAATCTTTATAAATAGATTCTAAATCTATACCTAAACTAATTAAAATTCTAACTCCTATTCCATCTCCACTTTCTAAAATACTTATCATTAAATGATTGGGAGTAACAATTCCATCATTATTTTCCTTTGCATCCTTTTTTGCATCATTTATAATATTTTTTAAAAGGGGTGTATGTAAAATAGTTGTAGTTTTTACGTTTGATTTACCAATAACATTTATAAGTTCTTCTTTAAATAATTCATAAGTTAAGTCATATTCGTCACAAATACTTTTAATACTTTTATCTTTTAAAAGTGCCAATAATAAATGCTCACTACCAACATATGGATGATTTAACTTCAACATTTCTTTTTCTGCTAAACTTAAAATTTTATCTAAACTATCACTATTTTTTTTGTCCATAAAAAAATCCTCCTTATAAATCTTATGAATATAATGAGGATAAAATTTATATTTTATTCACTATTTATTTTCTAATCTTAACTTATCTGCTAATGTAGCAATAAACTCACTATTAGTAGGTTTTGCTCTATCATAATCTACACTATGACCAAAAACTTCTTCCATTAAATCATAGTCTCCTCTATTCCAACTAACCTCAATAGCATGCCTAATTGCTCTTTCAACTCTACTACTTGTTGTATTAAACTTAACTGCTATTTCAGGATACATTTCTTTAGTAATAGCACCTAACATAGATGGTTTATTATACATAAGACCTATTCCTTCTCTAATATATTCATAACCTTTTATATGAGAAGGAACTCCTAAAGAATGTAATAAATTAGATATATTAGACTGAAGTTTTTTATCTATATCTAAAACATTTCCTCTAATACCTTTAATATTAAGTATTTGATATTCTAAATCATTTAAATTAAAAGGCTTTAGCATAAAATAATTTATATTATACAAACTTACTTGTTTTATAACATCTAAAGAATTATAACCAGTAAGTACTATAATATTCTTATTAATACCATTATCCCTCATATCTTTAATAATACTTAAACCGTCTTTATTTGGTAATAATAAATCCATAATAACTAAATCAAAATTATTAGAATTTGATTCAATATAATTGATAGCACTATTACCATCATTACACATTTTTACTATATCTATTACTGCGTGACTACTAAAATACTTCTCTATACTACTTATTTGATCCTTATCAGAATCAACCAATAATACACGTATTTTATTTTTCATAACATTGTCTCCCTCTTTACTGCACGCAAATTAATTATAGTATAATAAATGACAAATATAAAGAAATTTTTTTGTAAAGTATTGTAAATTTTTGTCAATAAAAGAAAAATATTGTCGAATAGATTTACTCCGACAATATTTTAATAGCTTCATTTAATTGATTATCATATTCTTCAGTATAGTTTTTAAGAAACTCTTCACTTGGTTCAATATTTACATCTGGAGTAATTCCAATTTCATCTATGCAAGTTCCATTAGGCATAAGCCATCTAGCACTTGTATACTTTATCATAGTACCGTCTTCTAAAGTATCGGTTGACTGAACTTTACCTTTGCCATAAGTTTTTGTTCCAATTAAAGTAGCCCCATAACTATATTTTAAAGCACCTGCTAAAATTTCACTAGCACTTGCACTACCACCATTTACTAACACAACTATAGGATAATCTCTTTTAGTATCAGTCTTATCTTTAAACTTTTCACTACTAGTTTTAGACTTTATACTATACATCAACTTATTCTTTTCTAAAAATAACTCTATAATATTTGTACAACTACTTAAATAACCTCCAGTATTATTTCTAACGTCAATAATTAAAGAATCAATACCCTCATTTTCCATTTTTAATAAAGTAGATTCAACCTGAGTATCAACAGTACTAGAAAAAGTTTCTAAATACAAATACCCAATTTTCTTACCATTAACTTCTTTTATAGAACTATTTAGTGCTGGCACAATCAATGTCTTTCTTTCTATATCAAAAGACATTTCTTGGCCTTCTCTTCCAATTACAATATTAATTTTACTTTCTTTACTATTTTGTATTATTAAAGAAGCCTCTTGTGTTGTCTTGCCAACAACACTTTCACCATTTATACTTTTTATAATATCATTAACCATTATTCCAGCTTTACTTGCAGGAGACTCATCAAACACTTCAAAAACATAAATATCTCCATTATCATTTAAGCTAATACGAATACCAATACCCTCATAAGTACCATTTAATTTTTCATTCAAAGTATCAGTTGCATCTTCATTCATATAAATAGTATAATCATCTCCAACATATGAAAGCATCCCATTTATAGCTGCATCAACTAATTCATTTTCATTCAAATCTTCATAATATTCATCTAATAATTTATTATAAGTATTAATAAATTCATTTACATGTTTATTATTAGTAGTAGTTACTTTACCAGTATTACTTAAACTACTATACACTAATGAACTACTAACAATAGATAAAATTATACTTGGTATAAATACTAATAACGATAATTGTAAAAAATTTAATTTAATTTTCTTCATAATTCTCTCCACAATAAAATTCTAACATATATCTAAACTAAAAAAAAGATGCTTAACATCTATTTTAAAATTTCAATTATATTATCAACACCACTATAACAGTTAATAACTTTCCCATTCTTTATCTTATATAAAGTAGCTCCTTTAACTTTAACTTCAGAACTATTTTTAGGATTTTTTATAAGTTCATCTCCTAAAACATTATTATTAATTTTTTTATCTAAATCAATAAAATAAGTTGCAATATAATTATCACTACTTCTATAAGTTGCAACAACACTATCCAAGCTAGAACCATCATCTTCACTAGAATATAATATTACATAATACTCATCTTCTACTCTATTAAACATAGTTCCAACAGTAGCAGTATCATAATTTATATTAACTTCACTTTTAGTATCATCTACCTTATTATCTCTCTTAATCATGCTATCAGTAAAAAAATATAAACCAATACATATTAGAATAACTATAATTAATAAAATAATTAAATTTCTTATATTAGTTATATCTTCATTAATAACTTTTTTTTGTTTTAATTTATTTTTTCCTTTTACCATAAATAACCACCTATAAATTATTCTAACATATATTTTAAATATCTAAAACAAAAAATATCGTTTTATAACCTAATATTATAATTTTTTTACGTTATCATTAAAAGAAAATGTTACTCTTTCACTTCCACTAATACATTCTAAATTACTAGCATCTTCAATATATGATAAAACGTGTTCTAAATATAATTTATCTCCAACATTAATTTTTTCTCTATAATCTAACCACCCATCATCATAATTGTTTAAAACATCATCTAAATCTATATCAGTACTTCCATAATACATTTTAAAAGTTTTTAAAATATTACCATACCCATAATTGTACATTTGAATAGCAACTTCTAAATTATAGTTAGAATTTTTTAAACAATTTTGAAAAATCATACAGGCAACTCTAATATTAAATTCTAAATCTTTTAATTTTTCTTTAGTAATTTTAAACGTTTCTTCCTTATTATTTTTATAATTAAATGCAGTTACATTTTCACCGTCCCAAACAGATAATTCTATTTGCATTAATCCAAGTGCTGGAGTATTTGTATCTACTCTATGTTCTCCACTTTCCTGAGTAGCAATAGCAAGCATTATTTTAGGGTCTATTCCATATTCTTCTGATATACTTTTTATTACATTAAAATAATTATCTTTAGTTTCAATAAATTTATCTGTATATGTTCTATCTTCATAATACAAATCATAACTTATTAAATTATTATAAACATCACCTTTCTGATTATCAAAAAAATAAATATCATTTTTACTATCATCATGACTAATATTTAAATCATTAACTTCATAAGAATTTTTAGTATCAAATTCATTAACTGTACTTCCCTTAGTACTATTTGAAAACGATAAGAATATTAAACTAGAAGATAAAATAAATGTAGAAGAAAAAGTAGCTATTCTTTTTATTTTATTTTTACGAAGTCTCTCTTTTTTATTTGTAATAAATTTTTTTCTAGCTTTTTTTATAATTTCATCTAATTCTATACTTATATTATTATTATATGATTTTATTAAAACATTAATTTGATTTGCTTTAAAAATAACATTATCATCACAAAATTTAATATATTTAGAAATATTTAAAACTTTTTTTATTATACCTAGACATTCATCAAAAGAAACATAATGAGTACTTTTATTTTCATCATATAAAACACAAACTATTTTTCCGTTATCTTTAACATATAATTCTATTGTATTCATTATAAATTCTCCAAGTATTCATCGACTATATCATAATCTTTATCATCTATGATAGGTATAATTTTAATTTTATTATCTATTACTTCATACAAAGCAGCATATAACTCTTCTTTATCTTCTTCACTATATACAATATAATTTTTTCCATTCTTATTAAATCTATCTATTATTTCATACTTTATAGAATTTCCCTCATCATCAATATAATCAAAACTTATATTACTTTCTAACATAATATCTACTCCATTTAAAACAACCATAAATATATTATGGTTTTATTATAATTTTAACAGCCTCATCTTTTCCACTAGTTAATCTTTCAAAAGATTTTTGAACGTCCTCTAAAGATACTCTATCATCAATGTATTTATCAACATTAATTTTCTTAGTTGCTATCATATCTATACAATCTTCAAATTCTTTAACTGTATAAGCAATAGCACCTTGCATTTTAACTTCACCCATAACAGCCATAACTAATGGTACAGTTACTGGACCTAATGAAACACCAACTAAAACAACAGTACCTCCAGGTCTTACAGCCATAATTGCTTCACTTACTGCAGGACTATTACCACAACACTCAAGTACTACATCAAAACCACCAACTGTTTTTTCTACTAAAGTAGGGATTGTTTTTTCGTCTATAGCATTGTAATATTCATTTACACAACCATAATTAACTGCTTTTTTCCCTCGCATTTCATTAGTTTCTAACATTGCAATATATTTTGCACCATTTAACTTTGCAAATTCAGCACACATTAAACCGATAATTCCTCCACCAATTATAAGAACATTATCACCATTTTTAACATTTGCCAAATTTACAGCATGTAAAGACACAGAACTAGGTTCTACCATTGCTGCCTCGTCAAAAGTAATTGTATCCGGAAGTTTTTTTACCATATCAGCTCTGCAACTAGAAACTTCTGCATAAGCTCCACTATTAATCAAAGACAAACCTACTGCCTTAGACCAAGTTAATTTACAATATTGTGGATTACCACTCTTACAAGCCTGACAAACTCCACAAGGAGAAATAGGTAAACCTGTAATTTTATCTCCAACTTTTAAATCAGTTCTACTTCCAGGATCAATTACAGTACCAGCAAACTCATGCCCCATAATTAACTCATTTGGTTCTCCACTTTCCCAATAATGAATATCACTACCGCATATTCCGCAAGCCTCTACTTTAAAAACTACACTACCATTCTTACTAACTGGTTCATTTTCTTGAGCAACTTCTAATTCCTTAGAATTTTTTATTCTAACACATTTCATATAATTCCTCCCTTATACTATAATTAAATTATAATATAAAAACATAACTATTATCATAATTAAATAATAATAGTTTACACTATATTGATGGCGAGCCAACAAAATCAGGATTATGACTTTGAAAATATATTAAACATAATGCACCAGAAATTAAAAAAACAGTACCCAAAACTTTTATAGTAAAAATATTTTTTTCTTCACTAGACGCTTTCTTATAAGCATTATAATTTCTATATAAAAAATAAAAATATATAAACAATGTAATAACTAAAACAAACAAATAAATATCATTTGCTTTCTTTTCTGCTTCTATATTATTAGTTTTAATAAAATCTTTTTGTAACTGATTAGCATATATATTAAATGATATTACAACTATAAAAATAATAAATAGAAAATCTTCAAAATTTAACCTAGTTATATCATTATCTAATATTCCCATATTAAATAATATGTATCAAATATTTAAAACAAACATATTTTATCTACTTATGTCGAATATATTGTGATTATTGTAATATTAACCTATTATATAAAAAACATCGAAGTTAGTGTCTACCTTCTTACTTTTATCAATAAAAAAAGAAAGTCAAATAATATGTATAAAAAGAATTTTATAATTCATATATTAGATATACTGATAATCATTTTGCTAATAATTCTACTATAGAAAGTAATTTAGTTAAATGAAAAAACCCACAACTTGATTGTAGGTGTAAACCATTAAAGTAGACAATCAAAATAAAGACTATATATTCTACTTAATTAAAATTTGTCAAATACTTTTTGCCTAATTTACAAATATTACTTTTCACTTGAAACAATAACACTACTACCAGTTAAACCCTCTGCAATAGTCACTAACTCATTACTATCTAAACTATTACTACTTATATAATAATCAATTCCGTTACTTGTCCAATATAAAGAATTATTTGATATTGCTCCAATAGAATCACTTAAAATTAAAGGGTCTCCATTAACTGGTATTATTTCTAATTCATCAAATCTTTGACTAACCTCCTCAACTAATACAAAAGGATTATCTCCACTAAAAGTTAATATTGCTCTATTCCCGTTATCAGTACTTATAGTATCCTCTGTACTTAGCTCTGTATTTTCAGGTATATAAAGAGGGTAAATAATATCTTCTAACATATTACTAGTATTCTCACTTTTATCTTGTTCTTCTTTATTCTCTTCTATTTCTTTATCACTTTCTTCCTTTATATCATTATCTTTTTCCTCTTCAGTTTCTGTAATTAAACTTTCTAATTTAAAATAATCATCATCAAATTTAGGTTTATAATTTATACTACTAACTTTAAAAGTTATTTTAACATTGCCATCTTGATCTAAAACTTCTACTTTTTCTACACCATAATCTTTATCAAGATATATCTTTTCACTATATAAAACATTATTATTAGGATAATTTACTCTACATTGAATATATTTTTTATCTTCCTTACCTATATGAATATTATCATCATTTAAAACATCTTTAACTAATATATCTAACAAATAAGACTGACTCCCATTATTTGGCCAATCACTTTGAAATTTAAAACTTTTATTCAAATCTGGTGTAACAACATAAACTCCATCTTTATTTTTTAAAATAACTTGTTCATGATCATTAGTCTGATTTACTAAACTAACTTTATAATAATCATCTTTACTTTTACTAGCTTCTACATTATATACAAAAGTATCTTCATTACTAACAATAGACATATTCCCTTTTAATATATAACTATCATTTTTTTCTATTTTATCTTGAAATTTTTTTACTACGTTTTCATCACTTTTACCACAACCACATAATAATAAAAACATACATAATACAACAAAATATCTTTTCATAAACTCCCCTTTTCTAATAAAATATATTTTATATAAAACCATTTTATTCTAAATAAAATACATATTTAAAAAAATATGTATAATAATAAATATATAAACCATAATAAAAATAGAAAAGAGGTTATTATGAGTACATTACAGAAAATATGTTTAAGTATTACAATTATAGGTGCTATTAACTGGGGTTTAATAGGTTTATTAGACTTTAATTTAGTAGAAGCTATTTTTGGTACTGAGTCTATTATTCCAAGAATTATATATTCATTAGTAGGTTTAACAGGACTTATAAACATTGGTATTTTATTAATGGATTTAGATGAACATTAATAGTTTATTAAAAAATACCAACTATTTCATTATCATTTAAATCTATATTACATGCATTAGGCTTTTTACTTAAACCTGGCATAGTTAGTATGTTTCCTAAATAAACAGTTATAAATTTTGCTCCATTATTAACTTTGATATCTTTTATATATAAAGAATAATTTTTAGGAGCCCCTAATTTTTTAGGATCATCACTTATACTATATTGGGTTTTAGCAATGCATATAGGATATTCAAACTTTGAATATCTTTTTATTTTTTCTAAAATTTTGTCAGTAAAAATCACTTCACTACATCTACATATTTCTTTACACATAATTTCTATTTTATCTTTTAAATTATCATTAAGATTGTATAATAAATTTAATTTTTTCTTTTTACATTTTAATATTTCTAATGCAATATCTTTTGCTCCGTATTCTCCGTCCATATACGCAGTATTTATTGTAAAAGGTACATAATATTCTTTAACATACTCTCTAATTGCTTCGATATCTTCTTCTTTATCATCACTAAATTTATTCAATGTAACAATAATGTTTTGATTAAATTTTTTCATATTCTCTATATGGACACCTAGATTAACTAATCCATCTTTTAATATATCTTCACCATTATATTTTAAAGCCCTTACTGTACATATCAAAACAACACATAAAGGATCTATTTTATTATCTCTACATTTTATATCAAAAAACTTAACTGCCCCTGCATCACTACCAAAACCAGCTTCTGTTATAACATAATCAGATAAATTTTTAGCCATATTAGTAGCAACAACACTATTACAACCATGTGCTATATTAGCAAAAGGACCACCATGTACTATAACAGGGTTATTATATAAAGTTTGAACAAGATTTGGCTTAAAAGCATCTTTTAATAAAACAACTAACGAACCAGTTATATTTAACTCTTTCAAATAAACAAATTCATCATCTTTATTAACACCTATTATAATATCATCAAGTCTATTTCTTAAATCTTCCATATTTTTTGATAAACAGAATATAGCCATTATTTCACTTGCTGCAGTAATATTAAATTTAGTATCATAATTAATATTAACATATCTTAAACTTCTATCATTAACATCTAAACATCTCTCAAATAAAACTTTTTTAATTTTTAAAGGATTTCCAAAATAAATACTATTATCTATACAAGCACTAATTAAATTATTAGCACTAGTTATAGCGTGAAAATCTCCAGTAAAATGCAAATTAATATCTTCCATAGGAACAATTTGTGAATATCCTCCTCCAGTTGCCCCGCCTTTTATACCAAAAACTGGTCCCATAGAGGGTTCTCTTAAAACAAGCATACTTGATTTTCCCATTTTACATAATGCATCATGTATACCTATAGCAACAGTAGTTTTACCTTCACCATAAGGAGTTGGATTAATTGCCGTTACTAAAACCACTTCACCATTATTTTTAGAATTAACTCTATTTATCTTTGCTTTATATTTTCCATACAAGTCATAATCAGTTATATTTAATTTACCGCATATATCTTCTATATTTTTCATTTTATATTTTTTAGTAATTTCTATATCTGTCATAGCATCCCCCTAATATTAATTTTTTTCAACAACATATAAATATTTATCTTGTTTTACCAAAAAAATTTCTGCTGACTTATCATATCCTAAATCTTTTTCATAATTTATATTTAATTTTAATTTATAACCTTCAAAATTAGTTTCTCCAATTTTATAAGTAGTTTCTTCATCACTACTAACTGTTACATTAGAAACAGTTGGTAAAACTTGATTTCTTTTTCCATCACTGTTGTCTTTCATATACTTATATAAAGTATTTGTAACATTTAACTTATAATTATCTCTAGCATCAGGGTAAACAAACTCTAACCCTCCAACATTATACATATTCTTTTTATTAGATAAACTATATAAATCTATTAAAAACATCTTACTAATACTATGCGCATATTCTAAATAATTTATATTACTACTCTCTAAATTTTTCTTTAATTTATTAAATTCATTTTTATATATAATCAAATCATCATCATATAATATATAATCAAATCCTTTAATTTGAACACTATTATCTACTTCAAAAGTTTTATTTTTATTACCATCATTTTTTTTTAAAACATTATAAACAATACCACCAATAAAATAAACTAATAAAATTAAACATATAACAAGCCATATTTTTTTATTCTTCATAAGTTCCAACTCTATCTTTTTCGTTTTTTATTAAATCATATATAATAATATCATTTGATATTTCTATAATATTTTCAGTATACTGCTTACATTCTTCAATATATCCTTCATCAATAGGTTCATTAGATAAAGGCTTATACTCTTCTTTACTAGCATTATAATAAACTTTCTTTGTTAAAAAGTTACCATTTGGGAAAGGTACTATATTGTTCCACTTAGTTTCAAAAATATCGTGTCCTAAAGCAAATTCATTTTTTATACCTAACATATTAGAAATAGTAGGTAAAACATCTATCATTCCCATATAATATTTTACTTCAGTCTTAAGTTGTTTATTTTTACTCCATATAATTAAAGGAGTTTTTCTATTTAATTCATTTTCATAATAATCATAATTTATATATGTTGGGTCATCTTCATTTTTAACCTCTCCAGTTTCAAAATCAAAATTATAATAGTAATTAAATTCACTTTTTGATAACTTAGCATCATGATCCCCATACATTACAAATACTGTATCATTCATTATATTATCTTGATATAATTTATCAATAAACTCTCCTAATGCTAAATCAGCATAATGAGCACTTTTAATATAATTACCCAATTTAGTTCCTTCTAAATAATCAAAAACTACTTCCTCAGTTTCTCCAGTTTCATCATTAACTTTACTAGTCTTATATGTTAAATCTAACTCAGGATATTTATCTAAATCATCAAAAGGAGTATGATTAGACAATGTTATTATTGTTCCCATATAATTGTTATTATTATTTTCAATATCAGTTAATATAGGAATTATTTGTCTATAAAATGACTGGTCTGATAAACCTAATCCAACAACTTCATCAATATCATAACTTTCTTCAAAATACATTTTCTTATAACCTAAACTAGGATGCATCTTATCTCTATTCCACATACCAGCCTTATTACCATGCATACTAAAAGTATAATATCCTTTATCACTTAATAATTTTTCTAAACTTACATATTCTCTATTATAATAACTTACAAAAACAGTACCACTTGAAACAGGCAATAAAGAAGTATTAACTGTAAACTCAGTATCACTACTAGTACCAACACTAATTTCAGGATAAAAATTACTAAAATACAACCCTTGTTTTGTAAGTTTATTTAAGTTTGGTGTAATCTCTATGCCATTAATTTTTAAATCTACAAAGAATGTCATCATACTTTCTAAATGCATCATTATAACATTTTTACCTTCAAACATTTCGGTATATTTATTATCACTTTCTTCTTTCTCTCTATTATTATAATAATCAACAAATTTTCGAGATGCCTCATCATACCCAAACAGACTGTTCATTTTACTATAAGTAGTTTGAACTAAATCATTACCTTGATAAATAATAATACCAAAACTTTTAACAATTGATTCCCTATTCCATTGCTTAATTAAACTTCCATAACTAGTTTTACTAATCATAGATAAATTTAAACCTAATACTAAAATAGAAATCATAATAGTAAATATAAACATTGTTTTACTTTTTTCAACCTTTTTCATATAATTATAATAATCTTTTTTATTCAATCTACTATTAATATATATAAAAAAGATTAAAGGTAATATATATATAAAATGTAATATAGTTAACTTTTCAAACACTGCATCTGTTACTTCACCAACTTGTCCTAATGTTGCTAATAAACTAAATGACGCAAAAGAAGAATACCACGTATAATATACAGCATTAATCGTACAAATTAATGTATTAATAATTAATAATGTTAATAAATAATAATACTGTTTATCAGGTTTAATAAAATAAGTAAAACTACCAAAAAAACCTGCAATAGATAAATCAATGAATAAAGTTTTATAATTATACCAATTACCTACTGTTAAATATCTAATTAAAAAACAATTAAAAAAACTAAACAGTAAATAAGATAAAAACAATCTATTATGTTTAATATAATTTATAATATTCTTTATACATTTATTAAAAAATACTATAATATATCTTTTACTAATATTATTTTTTTTCATAGTAAGAGTCATTCCTTTCAATAAGTTTACAGTTAAATATTATAAAAATTATAATTATTATTTAAGTTAATCCTCTCTTTGTATAAAACATTATAGCATATTTTATTAAAAATAAAAAGTTGATGCAAATCAACTTTATTATATATTAGTAAAGTTTACAAAATTAAATTTTAATATAAAATATACCAACAGCAATTGCTATAGCAACTATAAAATAAATTACTTTATAAAAATATATTAATATTTTATTTATTTTTTTATTATTAATTTTTTTTATCTTATTTTCTATAGGGATATATAAACTTGTACCAAGACCTTCATAAAATATTTGATTAATATATTCTTTCATTATTTCACCCCATTTGATGTATCAACATCATCTATAGTAACTTTACTAACATGAGGAATAGGTTTCCAAGTAACTTTTACAAATAATGCAATATATGTAGTATATCTACCGATTATATCAAACGTTGGCCATGTAATAGTAAATAATACTTTTTTTAAAAATGAAATTTTATTTATTCTTTTTCTTTCAACTATAAATACATATACTGCAGCCCACATATTAGTAATATACATTCCTAATCTATATAAAATTCTTAACCATATAGCAATTAACATTGATACAAAGAAAGCACTGATACCTGGTTTTAAACTTATATGAGGTTTATTAAATATAAATGATAATAATTTAGCAACAACAGTACTACCACCAAATACATATAAATCATTAATTCCATTAGAGAAAGAAAAACATCCATAAATAATTACACTGACTAACAACCATCTTGCTAAGTTAAATACTACTAATGGTGTCAATTGCATTAAAGTATCATACGAAGCAAAACGATGTCTAATAGATTCTAATACTCTTCCAAAAAATGTTCTTTGTTCATTCTTTTTACCCCATTTATCTTTTATAAATAATTTACCAAAAAATATATTTATAAATAACTGAGGCCCTGATTCAACAAACGCCATTAAATGTCCTTTACTCCAACGTAATCTCTGTCTTAAAGCAATTTTTAAACTTATAGGTTGTTCATCAAAAAATTCTGCTTCATCTTGATAAGTAATTTGATATCCCCTTGCTACTGCATCAGCAGTCAATGCTCTATCTTCAGTTAAACCAGTATATTTCCATCCATTTCTAACTATTTCATTAGAAAATAAAAAACCTGTCCCCTGTATATTAGTTGCCAAACGCAATATACTACGTGCTCTATGATTAGAACGTATACTTCTTAACCAATGCAATGCATAAGTAGATGCTATCCAATTTTCATCAAAATTTTTAGTATTCCTATATGAAGTAATAATCTTTTCTCCAGAATCAAAAGCATCATTCATCTTAGTTATATAATTTTTATTTAATAAATTATCAGCATCAAATATAAAATAACCTTCATAGTGTTCTATACCATAATCTTTTTTTATATTTTCAAATAAAAATTGTAATGCAAATCCTTTTGTCTTATGATCTTCATCAAATCTTTCGTAACATTTAGCACCGTAACTTTTTGCAATACTAGCCGTATCATCTGTACAATTATCAGCAACAACAAAAACATCTATTAAATCTTTAGGATAATCTTGTTTATTAATACTATCAAGTAAATTCCCTATAACAGCCTCTTCATTTCTTGCCGCAATTAAAATACCATATTTATGATTATTTTTAGCAGGTTTAAATTTTCTAGTAAATAAAAAACCTATTGCATAATAAAAAGCTTTGTATGCTAACATAGCACTTAAAACAGCACCTATAATATTATAAATATGTCTACTACTTTCATAACTCTGCCCTATAAAACTTACAATACTTCCAAACATATATACATCTCCATTAACAAAATTATATTATTTAAAACAAAACAAGTCAATAACACTTGAAATAGTTTAACATTTCTGATATATTATTTAAGAACGCAGGTGTAGTACAGCGGTTAGTATGCGGCCTTGCCAAGGCTGAGACGGCGGTTCGATTCCGCTCACTTGCTCCATTTGAATACAACTTACGGACTAATTAAAGTTCGTAAGTTTTTATTTTATATATGAAACTTAAATGTTTTCTTTCTAGGAAGGAGGACATTTTTTATGCTTGAATTTAACACTATTCAGACTTTAAAACCAAATACTTGACTATCTAAGTTTTGTCAATACTAAATTTATAAAAATATTATACCATGTCAAAAATCACGAAAATAGACATTTTTTTAAATTTTCGTGTATTATAGTAATATATATGATAAAATTAATTTGTTAATTTATTTTGAATGTT
>CALVZA010000001.1 GCA_944372415.1 uncultured Bacilli bacterium | reverse complement strand
TCTAATCATTAAATCTTTTACCATCATATCATCTCCTCTCTTTACAGAATTATAATAATCTTTAAGCAGGGTTTACCATGCGGTATCAACTAAAAATTTTTACCCTATTTTTTAATAAAATTTACTTGTTTAGTTCATTTTTGCAGTTTATTTGAGAAAATGTGCAAGATTTAAAATCTCACAATCCCTTTATTTATAAGGATTTCGCAAAGGGGTTTACTAAATTGGTATCAAGCAATTGATACTCGTTTTATTAAACACTTTATCTTTATTCTCGTTCATTTGTGTCACTTCCTTTTTTCATTTTATTTCTTTTTTCATTTTTTTCTATTTTTTCAAGGTCATTTAAATATTTATCAAAATCACTTATAAATAATTTATCCTGTATAATTCTATATTTTTCAAATTCAGATTCCGCTTTATCACATGCAATTTTAAATGATATTTTTCCTGCTTCTTGTAAAATTTCTCTATCAATAAGTTTTAAAAATTCATCTAATCTATTTGTCCAGTCTTCCATTGTCATTGGTATATGTCTCATTGCTCTACTTTCTGCTAAATCAAGATAAGCAGATACAATTCTTCTTAGTGAGTATAATTCCTCTTCACTCAAATAATTTTTTGCAATTACAACATCACTTTTAATTATTTTACCATTTGGAGCATCAGACCAATTAGTAAGCCTCATATGTTCTTTGTTAGAATCAAATCTATTATATATAATTTCTGCCGCTGTGTTACCCGTTGCTGCATAATGCATTTTGTTTTGAATTTTTTTAAAAAATCTATAGTAGTATTTGAGTTTCTATCATAATCGATACTATTGCGTATATATCTGTTATTTTTTGATAAAATCTTCTTTCGGATATTCTTATTTCTCTAATTCTTTCAAGTAACTCATCAAAATACTTTTCGGTTAAAATGGGCACACTATTTTTAAGCCTTTTATCGTCCATTGCAAATCCTTAAAACCTAAAGCAATAATCATTTGTAAGTTATAATGAACAACATCTCTTGAAACTTCTCTATTTCCTTCTTTTTGAACTATTCGAAATTTTCGAACAGTTGAATATTCATTTAATTCATTATCATTATATATATTTTTTTTATATGGTAATTTATTGTATTAACTTCCATATTATATAAAATAGATAGTATTTTTTGAGTTAACCATATATTTTCATCTTCATATCTTACCTCAATCTATTCTTTATCATCACCAGTTGCCGCAATAAAAGTTAAATATTTTGCTGCACTAGACCTAATTGTTATTTCATTTTTTTCTTCATGTTTACCTCCTTTTCATATATTCTTAACTGTCATAATCACCTTTATATTTTCTATAATAAATATGGATTTTTTAAATAAATTTATATGAATTTTTACTATTTTTATTAATTTTATATCAAATTTTGTAAGATGTTATTTCAAACAAATCATTTTTTATCAATGTTTTAGAAAGTGCTTAATTAAATCGTAATCAACCAATTGATATTTATTTTATTTTTATTCATTTTAAACATTACCTAACATAATTACTATACAATTATAATCTTTTTTCTATTTTATCATTAATTTTATCAATTTTATTATTAATTACATTTAAATTAATCTTTGTATTTATAGCATTATCACTTATATTATATTTTAGTTTTATATCATATATTTTTTTTGCACTTTTTTCTATTTTGTCAATATATTTTTTATTGTTTACTAATTTTCTATATATTTTTTTATATATTTTATTTATATCATTATTTTTATATTTAATCATTAAAATATCATTATTAGCATTTATTGCATTAAAAATTACATTTTTAATACCAAAAATATATTGTAATATATTCATTTTTAAATCATCAGTAACAATTAATCCTTTATAATTTAATTCATTCAATAAATATTTCTTTATTATCTTTTTATTTATTGTAGCAGGTTTTAAACCAAATCCTTTTAACTTTAAATGTCCAATCATAATTGCATCAGCATTATTATTAATAGCATTCTCAAATACTTTAATATCATTTTTTAATAAATTATCTAAATCTTTTATTTTAGGAATAAAATAATGACTATCAATATTAGTAGCTCCATGCCCTGGAAAATGTTTTATAACAGAAATAATATTATTATCTTGCAACATTTTCATAAACGGAATACCATATTTAATAACATCTTCTTTATTTTTTCCATAACTTCTATTTCCAATTGATTTACTATATTCATCCCTAATAATATCTAAACATGGGGCAAAATTCATATTTATACCAACACTTTTTAATATATTAACTGTTATTTCATTTACTTCATTAATAATATTCATATCTCTAGTTTTTGCCTGGTTTAATGGACTTTTAATACGATGTAATTCTTTAGGAAATCTATTTACTCTACCATTTTCTTGATCTATCGCAATAAATAAAGGTATATTATTAGCTTTATTTATTTTTTTTAATTTATTAATTACATCTATCATATTAGAAACAGAATTATAGTTTTTTCTATATAAAACAATACCACCTATTTTATATTCTTTAATTAATTCAATTATTTCATCATTAACTTCATCTATACCAAGTCCAATTAAAAACATTTGTCCTAATTTTTCTTTAAAACTTAAATCGTTAAAATTCATAACTTCACCTACTTTTCATTTTTTATATCATATCTGTATATTGCAATAAATCCAGATATCATTTCTAATAATGTAGATATTAAGGCTCCTATTGCCAATACATGAATATTATATATAATAAATAATACACACGAAAAAATTTCTATAAGTCTTGTTATTGATAATTTTTTTTGCCATAAAGCAAAACTATACATAATAGAAGCAACTGTTGGCAATAAACTAAATATATCTTTATAAGAAAAATAAGATAATATAATAATTAAAAACAAAATAATAAGTAAATATGAAATCGGAATATTGTTTTTTAACTTTTTAAATATAAGATTTCTAATTAAAACTACTAAGTATATAAAAGAACCAGTTATTGCATTCAAACATAAATATTGAAAAATAAAAAATATATTAGCAAAAATTTGATATTTTAATAATTTATCTTTATTATTTTTTTGTAAACTTAATATTAAAAATAATAAGGCTATAAAACCTAATAATTGACCTAAATAAAACATATATACTACCATTTATACTTTACTTAGCTATACCTATATCACTTATTGGAAATATAATTAACTTAGTAGTTCCTAAAATATCTTCTTTTTTTATAGTACCAATAATTCTACTATCTTTAGAATTATTTCTATTATCTCCCATTACAAAATAATTATCTTCAGGAATTTTTACTTCATCAAAATCTTCTGTATTATCTTTATAATATGGATCATTAATTACTTTATTATTTATATATAACTTTCCGTCACTATATTTTATAGTTTCTCCAGGTAAACCTATAACTCTCTTTATTAAATATGATTCATCTGTTTTGATAACAACTATTTGAAATCTTTTAATATCACTTATTTTCATACCAATTTTATTTAAAATCATAGTATCTCCATGTTGTAAAGTATTAGTCATACTTGTACCATTTACTTTTATAGGAGTTACTAAAAATGTTCTTATTAAAACAACAACTATTATTATAACAGCATATGGTATTAGTTCTCTTAATGAATCTTTATAAGTATGTTTTTCTTTTTTTATATCAATATTTTTCAATTTTAATCACCTATTAAATTATACAATACAAATAAAAAAAATGATAGTTTTAAATCAATCTATCATTTACTATTTAATTTCAATATTAGACGAATCTATAATTCCATCATTAACTTTTATATTTCTATTAATAATTGAATATAAATCAGCTATAATATTTTCTGTTTCATCTTGATTTGCTAACTGATAATATAAACTTACATTATTGCTACTAATATAATTATTAAATTCTTCTAAAGATTTAAAATCAGTTATAGATAATCCTATACTATTATCTAAATAAACAGTATTATTACCAACTCCATTAATATAATCACTAGTATTAGGGTTATATTTAGTTATTTCTGTATACATTACATCATTTTTAATATTTAAATCAGTTGGTATATTAGCATATACTTTTAAATTATTATCATTTTCTAAATTCCATTCAAACTCATTTAATTTTTTAACACCAATTTTTCTAACTACTTTTTTCTTAATAGCATCAATATAATCACATACTTCATTAATACATCTTAATGGTTCATTTAAATAAATAGAATTTACTTTGCCGTCAATATTAATAATATTTATTTTATATTTGCCATAATAAATACTATTTTGATCTTCTACTAAAGTACCTAAAGACTTTATTTCTGCTGGATTTAAAACTGACTGTTCGCTTGTATTATTTTTGTAATTAATAACAGTATTTCCATATATATTAAATTTAGTAAATACTTCTTCATCTAAATCTTTAGAAAACACACTATTAATTTCAATTACTCCTTTAAAATTAGTATTTTCTAAATAATTTTGATCATTTTCACTCTCTTTTAACCATAAATATAATCTTATTTTATCTTTATTACCTTGTTTTATTTCTATATAATTTCCATCGTTAAATTTAAAATCATATTCATTAGAAACTAAATCTGAAAAGTCCCCTTCTCCAATTACATTTAAATTATTATTTTTATCAACTTTAACTATAGTATATTTAAAATCATTAGAAATCAATTCATTACTATATTCTAGATTTACTAATCTTATCTTATATGAAACATCACCTGTACTTTTAGAATTATCAATTATAAATTCAGTATAATCAGATGTATTATAATCATTTAATAAAGGCATATTTTGTAAATTTATTCTTCTAGTAGAAGTAAATGCAACATCTAATACTCCTGCATTAACATTCAATTCTTCATTACCTTTATAATCCACTTCTAATGTTTGATACGCATAAGTTGTTAATAGAATCATACTTATAACGACTATGCCAATTAAAGAAATAAAAAATAATTTCTGTTTTTTTATAATTTCATACATTAGTATCACCTTACTATAATCATTTTACTATACTTTATTTTAAAAAAAAAGATAAAATAAATATATTTACATATATAAATATGATTATTTTATAAATAAACAACTGAAAAAACATAAACTAAGCCTATTATAATAGGAATTATTAAAGCTAAACCTACTATAAAATAAAATGATTTATCATCTTCTAATATATCTTTCATAACATACCCTTTCTAATTCATTACTCTTTTAAACATTTTCTCTAACTCATATTTTGTAAATGTTATTATTGTTGGTCTTCCATGAGGACAATTATAAGGATTATCACATAATACAAGTTCATTTATTATACTTTGCATATCATCATTAGTAATTCTTGTATTACCTTTAACACTCATTTTACATGCTAAAGTTTTTGCAATAGAATCGTTAAACTTTATCCTATCAACATTATAATCATTAATTACTAAATCTACAAGTTTTTCTATACTTTCTTGTTCAAAACCTCTTAATAACCAAGTAGGATGCTCTTTTATTAATATGGTATTTATTCCAAATTCTTCTATAACAAATCCCATGTTATCTAATATTTCTTTTCTCTCTATAAACTTTATATAATCACTCGGACTAAGTTCTATAGTAATTGGTATCAAAAGCGATGTAGTATTAACTTTAGTATTTGTTAAGTGTTCTAAATACCTTTCATAATTTATTCTTTCTTGAGCAGCGTGTTGGTCAATTAAATACATATTAGTTTCATTTTCACATATAATATAAGTTCCCATAACTAAACCGCATACATATAATTCTAACTTTTTAATACTTTCGTTTTTTTTAAGAAGAGTATTAGTATCTGTATTATCGTCAACTTCATTAGTAACTTTTTTAAAATCAAACTTAACCTGTTCATCATTTAATACATTTATTTCTTTATTTACAACATATTCTTTAACATCTTCTTTCAAAATATTTATTTCATTATTACTACTAGTTTCTTTTACTTCTATTTTAGGGATTAACATAGACTTATATAAAGCATCTTTTATTGCCTTAGTAACTAACTCATTTAATTCTATTTGTTTAGAAAACTTTATATCTTGTTTAGTAGGATGTATATTTACATCTATTATAGTGGGATCTGTACTAATATTTAATACTACTATAGGGTATTTAATATCAGGTTTATATGTATAATAACCATCATTAATAGCTTTATTTAACTCCACATTTCTAACTATTCTTCCATTAACAATAGTAGTCATATGATTTCTATTAGATTTTAAAATACTAGGTTTACAAATATAACCATCTATATCATAATCTTCATTACTAGCACTTATTTTAATCATATTGCTACTAACTAAATAACCATATATTTCATAAATAGTTTTAAGCAAATTATTACTACCACTAGTACTAATTATTTCTTTATTATTATTTATAAGTTTAAATTTAATTTCAGGATGTGTTAGAGCAAGTTTTTCAACATACATAACAATATTAGATAATTCAGTTGTATCACTTTTTAAATATTTTAATCTCGCAGGCGTATTATAAAATAGATCAGTTACTTCAAAGCTAGTACCAATTCTAGCATCACTATCTATTTGACTAATTAATTTGCCTCCATGAATAATAATTTCTGTACCAACACTACCTGTACTAGTCTTTAGTTTCACTTTAGAAACACTCGCTATACTAGGCAGCGCTTCTCCTCTAAATCCTAATGTATTAATAAAAAATAAATCATCATCTTTTAATAATTTGCTAGTTGCATGTCTAGAAAAAGCAAGAAGAGCATCACTTTTATTCATTCCTATTCCATCATCAATAACCGTCAAACTTTTAATACCACTATCTATAAGTTCTATTCTAATACTATTAGATTTAGCATCAATACTATTTTCTACTAATTCTTTAACAACACTACTTACTCTTTCAATTACTTCACCTGCTGCAATTTTATTGGCAAGATTTTCGCTCATTATATGTATCTTATTATTCATTATTACCACCAAATATACTTTTTCTAATACTAAATAATTCTTTATCTAAATTAAATATACTAATATTATTCTTTTCTTTAATACTTAAAATACCAAATCCATTAATACATAAATCTGTATTTTTATCAATATCTATATTATAATCAAAATTTATTTCTTTATAATATTTTTTAACATAAATATTTTCATAACTATATATAGTAATACTAGTATTATTACTAAACTTAATATAAAATTTATCTATACATAATACTTCATTAGTTTTCATATTAAAAGTAATTGGTTTAATAATGTTTTTATATTTACTTTTTAGACCATAATCTTTAATTAAAAAACCAGGACTATCTATAATAGTTAAATTATTATTTAACTTAATATTTATAAATTCTAATGTAGTATTTCTTCTATTAGAAATAGTTAATTTATTTAATTTAGGATTATATAATTCAATTAATTTATTTATAAAACTACTTTTACCACTATTAGTAGGACCTAGTATAGTACATTTTTTTATATTATTAATATCTAAATAATTAATTAAATTATTTATTCCATATTTTTTTAATGTACTAATACATTTAACACTATATATATTATAAACTTTCTTAATATTTTCTATTATTCTATTTATATTAATAGAATTACTAATTAAATCTATTTTACTAATTAGAAATAATTTATTACCTTTTATCTTATTATAAATATCTATAGTATTATTATTAATATTTAAAAAATCTACTATGTATATTTTAAAAGTATTGTCTTTATTAACAGTATCTATTATAGTTTTAATACTCTTTTCATTATCATTATTTATAAGTTCTCCATAATGTGTAAGTCTATAACATCTTTTACAATATTTAGCATCATTTATTTTATCAGTACTAACATAACCTTGTTCTAATTCATTAATACTTTGTAAAGTACTACCACAACCAAAGCATATTTTATTCATAATACTTACCTCTTCTAAAAAGTTTCTTATTAGTTAATTTATTTATTATAAAATTTTCAAATAAACGACCAAATTTAGTAGAAACATATTCTTTAGTCCCTATAGGATTTACTAAAATACTAACAAAATTCATTCTATTAGCAGCCCATATATCAGTCATTAATTCATCTCCAATACATGCTATTTCATTATCTTTAAACTTATTTATTTCAAATATTTTTTTATATTTTCTTAAACTAGGTTTCATAGATAAATAAGATGAATCAACACATAAAATATCTTTAAAAGGTTCTACTCTCTTCTTAGTACTATTACTAACTATATATATTTTAAATTTCATATCTTTTAATTCTTCAAATAAATCTATTAACTTCTTATTTGGTTTTTTTAATGTCAAAGGTGCAATAGTATTATTCAAATCAAATATTAAACATTTAACTTTACTTTTTTTTAAACTCTTATAATCAATTGTATAAATACTTTTAGCATATATATCAGGTACAAATTTATCAAACATACTATCACTCTTTCTTTAATTAATTTTATCACAAAAAATAAAAAAAATATGCTAAATATTAAAATTTAACACTTTTTATGGTACAAAAATTTATTATTTTTTCAAAAATTTAATGTTTTTCTACACAATTTTTGATATTGCTGAATGAGGATTATAACTCATAAATCTAGGATGCTCCCAGTGTTATTAACTTAAAAAACAATAATTTTAAAAATATGATTAAATGAACTATTAAATCATATTTTTTCCTTTTTTATTATAAATTATTGCATATAAAAACTAATTTACCCTTTTTTTAATTTAAATTTATTTGGCAAATTAAAATGATTTTCTTTTATTTATTCAATATTTATTTTTATCTTTTTCTAAGATAATGTTTATCAGTTATTTTAATTTGCAAATTGAATATTTTTTTGCTAAAATACTCACGTAAGAGGTGGAGCAATATGGAGTTACCAAATATAAAAATATTAGATGAGTCTAATAAAATTTTAAGAAAAAAAAGTAAAGATGTTACTTTTCCATTAGATGATGAAACTAAAAAATTAATTGATGATTCTTTAACTTATTTGGAAATGAGTCAAATAGATGAATATATAGAAAAATATGATTTAAGAGCAGGAATGGGTCTTTCGTTTGTTCAAATTGGTATTTTGAAAAGAATATTTGTAATATCTGAAGAATTAGAAAATTCTGAATTTAAAAGATATGTATTAATTAACCCTAAAGTAATTTCTAGAAGTGAGGAATTAATTTATGTTGGTGAGGGGGAAGGATGTTTAAGTGTAAACAGACCTGTTACAGGAATAGTTCCTAGAAATGCTAGAATTACTGTTGAAGCGTATGATATAGATGGAAATAAATTTACAATAAGAGTTCGTGAAGATATTGCGGTTGCATTTCAACATGAACTAGATCATCTAGATGGAATATTATTTGTAGATAGAATAGATAAAAAAAATCCTTTTAAAAATAAGGATTTTATGAGAGAAATATAAAATAAATTATATTTTTAAAACCACGTTTAGTCTTAAAACGTGGTCTTTTTATTAATTACCTACTATACCAGTATCTTCCTTTACTAGGTAAACCTAATGTTTTTTTAGGGTCAAATGTATTTGCTAAGAATTTGCTATACGTTAAATATGTCTTTCCATACCAACCATTTGCAAGTGTGAAATGTAAGTGGGCTCCCGTAGAACAGCTATCATAACTTCTTGTTCCAGCGCCACCACCAACGGTACCTACTACAGTATTACTTGTAACTTGATCTCCTATTGATACATTTATTGTAAGAAGATGCATATACATTGAAGTATATTGTCTACCATTAATTGTATGGAATACGTAAACTTGATTTCCACCACAAGATGCTCTTCTTATTATTTTTCCTACCATACCATTTGCTGTTGCATATACGTTTGTACCCTCTTTATTTCCTCCAATATCAACGCCACTATGGAATTTTGTACCAGCACCAGTTAAAGGATTTATCCTATAGCCAAAGTAACTAGTTATAGTTCCTTTAGATAATGGTTTTCTAAATGAAGTATCTCCTTTTATAGAAACACAGTCATTTAAATCTTGGTCTAACCCACAACCTAAATTAGTATAATAATTTACTAATTCTTGTGTAGAATTTATTTCATCTTGTACGTCCATTGTATCTTCAGATATTTGTTCTAATTTATCTCCTAGAGATTCTATTTTATCACTTAATGAATTTATTTGGTTATTTAATTCTTTTTCTCTATTTGCCAAATCTATTTGTAATTGTTCATTTTTTTTGATCAAATCATTATATTTATATATTTGTTCATTGTTATAGTCTAATATTTGTTCAACTATAGCATATCTATAAACTAAATCTTCATAACTTGTTGCATCAAATACATATTCTAAGTAAACGTTTTGACCGTCAGTTACTTGATATGCAGTTATAGTTTTTTTAATACTTTCATTTGTTTCTTTTATACTTTTATTTAATTCTACAATATCTTCTTTTGCTTTTTCAACTTTATTTTGATTTATATTAATTTCGTTTTTTGCATTTGCAATTGACTGATTAGAAGCGGCTATTTGTCCTTGAGTTTGTGTTTTTTCATTATCTTTTTGTGCTTTTTTAGATTTTAGACTAGATAATTCATTTTTTAATTCTCTTAAAGTTTTTGCATTAGTAGATGCGTTAGTTACTATCACTGTATATGATGATATAAATAATATAAATGTTATTATTAATAGTTTATTTATTTTCTTCATATTTTCAAATACTTTCTAACAGCTCTTAAACTTGCAAACATACCTACTACCGCTCCAATAATAAATAAAGCAAGTGAAGTTGTAAATATTATACTAGATGGTTTAGTTAATTCTACTAGGTTTGAAAAAATTACACCACCCATAGCCTCATAAAAATATGTATAACCAAATATGGTTATTAAAATTGGAATTAAACTACCAAATGCTCCTAATAATAAACCCTCAAATAAATATGGTAATTTTATAACACTATTACTAGTTCCTACTAATCTCATTATACCAATTTCATTCCTTCTACTAAATATAGTAATTTTTATAGTGTTAGTTATTAAGAATATAGTGACTAATACTAATGCCAATACTATTACCCAGCAACATTTTTTTATAATATCAAAAGTATTTATCATTTTATCAACCATAGTTTCACCATATTTAACTAAGGTTACTTTATCTATATTTTTTATTGTAGCTGCTGTTTCTTTAATTTCTTTTATATTTTTAACTTTTAATATATATGTACTTTGTAGAGGATTTTCATCTTCATTCCAACTGTCCATTATATTTTTAAAAGCTTCATTTTCACTACTCATATTATTTTTTATTTCATCTTTACTTCTAAAAGTTATTGTATCTATATTATTAATTGCTTTTAGTTCATTTTCTATATTTTTTAATTCTTCTGTAGATGCTTTACTATCTACAAACACTACCATAGTTAAATCATGTTCTATTTTTTCTGTCATATTTGTTACATTTTCTGTTGCTAATATTGCAAGAGATACTAAAATCAATGTAATTACAGTACAAGAAATACTGGCAACAGATAAACTGAAATTACGAAATATACTTTTAAATGAATCTCGTATGCTTCTATTAAATATTCTTATCAGCTTCATTATCGTATTTTCCTTTCTTTTTATCACTTACAATTACACCATTTTTAATAGTAATTACACGTTTTTTTAATCTATTCACTATTTCTTTATCGTGAGTTGCCATAACTATTGTAGTTCCTAATTCTTCATTAATTTTTACTAATACATCCATTATTTCTTTTGATGTATCAGGGTCTAAATTTCCAGTTGGTTCATCACATATAATTAATTTTGGTTCATTGACTATTGCTCTTGCAATACATACACGTTGTTGTTCTCCTCCAGAAAGTTCATGAGGGTAACTTCTATATTTATCTTTTAGTCCAACTCTTTCTAATGCTTTTAAAACGAAGTCTTTAATTTCTTTACTTCTCATTCCATAACTTTCTAAAGGGTAAGCAACATTTTCATATACAGTAAGTTTGGGCAATAATTTAAAGTCTTGGAATACAATTCCTATTTTCCTTCTTAATTTATAAACTTTGCTATTTCTCAATTTAGAAATATCTATATTACCAACGTGTACTTCTCCTTTATTTGGCTTTTCTTCTCTATATAATAATTTTAATAAAGTTGATTTACCACTTGCAGTTGGTCCAATTAAGAAGACAAACTCTCCTTTACTAATAGTTAAATTCCCATCCGCAAGAGCAGTAACACCATTTTTATATATTTTGTAACAGTTTTTTATTTCAATAAATTCCATTTCTACTCCACCTTACTATATAAAGTATAACATAAAAATATTTATAATTAAATAAAAATAAATTTTTTGTCATAAATTGACAAAAAAAAGAACTTTAAAATAGTTCTTTTCTTAAAATAATTAACTTAAACCATTAGTAGGTTCGTTAGTATTAGGACTTGCAAAAGTTATAGTTCTTCCATCTGCATCAACCCACTCAGAATCGTCATTTTCAACAACACCAATTACTTCTACTGTAGCTTTAACTCCAACACCTTTACTAGATTGTGCACCCTCAATGTTTTTATAAGTTAAAGAAATAGAATAATTTTGTGTTTCATCATCATCTGCAATAGTTCTAGCAGCTGGTACAATAACTTGAGTTCCAGAAGCAGCTAAATTACCACTCCAAACTACAGCATCTTCTCCATCATATAATGTAACAAAGAAATTTTTTCTATCTGCTTCAGCTAGTCCATTAGTAATATTTGTTAATCTAATAATATAACTGTTATCAGCAGTATTTTCTGCTGAATTACTTACAGAAAATGTTACTTTATCAGTAAGTCCATCTGCTGTTGTTGGACTAAGAGTTGCTGGTGTTCTTTGATCTGTTTCTGAACATTTATTTTTAGCTTCTGCTATAGCAGATTTTGAAACAGCTTTGATTTCATAAATACCATCTTCGTTTTCATCAGTACTTGAACATACAGTATCAAAATAATAATCTCCGTTACTAACCCATCCAGGCACAATATTTTGTGCTAATATTTCATTACCATTAGCATAAACTATTTCTAACCTTCCTGCTGTAACCTCAACACTCTTATCAGCAGTATTACCTTGTACTTGTGCAGTAAAGTATGCATAAGTAAATCCTACTATTGATAATGCAACAACAAACATTGCTACTACAGCTATTGCAATCTTTCCATTATTTTCTGATTTCATCTTTCTTTATCCTCCTACAATAAAATCATATCAAATGATAAATATGTTGTCAATTTAAAATTGATAAATTTTTTGTTTTTTTTGTAAGATGTAAAGTAAAAAAAATAATAGGTATTTTGCCTATTATTTATTTTGTAACATATTTAATAAATCAATTTTAAACATATCTTTTGATGCATTTGCTTTGCTTATCATAACACCCTTATATGTTGTTAATTCTGCCATATGACCTTCTAATAAAATTTCAGTAGGTGTTAATGTATCTAACATGACTATATTTTGTTCTTTATATACAATATATTTTAATGTTACATCCCCATGAACTTGTTTAAACATACTGTCGCTTGGTAATTTCAATTCATAAGTTTCAGTTTTTTCACTTTTATTTTTACTAATTAATTCACCTATAAAATTACCTTTTCTTAATTCTGGATAATATTCAAAGTTTAATTTTTTATAAGCAAGCATATTATATTTTTTTAATGCTCTTTCTAATTTTTTAAACTCATTCTCATTAATATAATCTAAAACAAACCCTTTCATAAAATAACCCCCTTATTTCACATGTGTATAAATTATAGCACTTTTTAATATAAATGTCAAATTGGTGCTAAAAAATCCTCATTACAATTGGTGCTAAAAAATCCTCATTACAGGAGGATTTTACTCAGGATCAATGCATTTTCCTTCTCCAGGTTTAGCACCCTTTTCATAAACTTGTCCTACTAAAGAACAACTAGATTTAGTTATAGAATCTTTTAAATAACCACCAAAATAGTTTACTAAACTAATAGTAATAACACTTATTAAAGCAATAATTAAAACATATTCCACTAAAGCCTGTCCCTTGTTGTTCATCAAGTACCACCTACTTTATATATAAAGTATAAAATAATTAGGAGTTATTGTCAAATATTAAATGTGTTTCTTTTAAATGTTCTTTTGCTTTTTCTGTAGTCATTCTTCCTCTAGGAGTTCTTTTAATAAATCCTTCTTGCAAAAGATATGGTTCTACAACATCTTCAATAGTTGAAACTTCTTCTCCTATACTTGCTGCAATTGTTTCAACTCCAACAGGGCCTCCATTAAATTTAGTTATTAGACTTACTAGATATTCTAAGTCTATTTGGTCTAAACCATATTTATCTACTTTTAATCTTTTTAATGCACTATTAGTTATATCTTTGTCGATAATGCCATCTCCTATAACACTTGCAAAGTCTCTCACTCTTTTAAATAGTCTATTAGCAATTCTCGGCGTTTTCCTGCTTCTTTTTGCTAATTCTTCTGCAGCATCAGGAGTTATTTCCATATTTAATACTCTACTTGTTCTTTCAATTATTTGTTTTAATTCACTTTCGCTATAATAGTTTAATTTAGAAACAATTCCAAATCTATCTCTTAGTGGACTAGACAAGTCACCTGCTTTAGTAGTTGCTCCTACTAATGTAAATGGTGGCAAATCTATTTTTATATTCCTAGTATTTCCCTCTGTACCAACAACTATATCTAATTCAAAATCTTCCATAGCAGAATACAATATTTCTTCTATAAATTTTGGTATTCTATGTATTTCATCAATAAATAATACATCTCCTGGTTCTAACCCTGATAATATAGCTGCTAAATCTCCACTTTTTTCTATACTTGGGCCAGTAGTTGTTTTTATATTAGTACCTAATTCATTTGCAATAATATGTGCAAGCGTAGTTTTTCCTAAACCTGGAGGTCCATACAATAATACGTGGTCTAATGACTCATTTCTCATTTTTGCAGCATCTATAAATATTTTTATATTTTCTTTAACTTCATTTTGTCCAATATAATCTTTTATATATTGAGGTCTTAATGTATTCTCTAATGTATCTCCACTTATTAATTCTTTAGATATTATTCTATCATCCATTATATCACTTTCCTAACAATTTCAAAGCTTCTTTTATTTGTAATTCTATATCAATATCTGTATCTACTTTTGGTAATATTTTCTTTATATCATTAGATTTATAACCTAAACTTTCTAATACTTCTATTAATTCCTTAGAATCATACTGGAATAAATCAGTTTGACTAGTAAGTTTACCTTTTAAATCTAATATTATTTGTTTAGCAACTTTTTCTCCTATTTTAGGAAATCTAGTTAAATAAGTAATATTATCTGTATTAATTGCATCATAAATTCCTTTAATATTATTGCCAGAAAATAATGGCAAAGCCATTTTAGGTCCTATTCCCTTTACATTAATAAGTTTTAAAAATAAATCTTTTTCTTCTAATGTTTTAAAACCATATAAACTATTTTCATCTTCTTTAATATGATTATATAAGTATACTTTAACCGTTTCATTTATCTTAAAATTATATGGGTTTGAAACATTTATTAAATACCCTATATTATTATTTTCTAAAATTATACAATTTTTATCATATCCTGTTATTAGTCCTATTATATAACTGTACATCTTATCACATCCTTATTCAATTTTAACATACATTCGTTTGTATATCAATAAATATTTTAATATTTAATTAATTTATAATAACAATTTTTTATTATCTTTAATAAACTATATTAGATAGATTAGGAGGTAATAATATGTACTATTACGGATATAATGGTGGTTATAATGCAGGTTATAACTACAATCCTTGTTGCCAAGGCGGATATTATGCAGGAACAACTAACGGATATGGTTGGGGTGCAGCATTATGGATAGTTTTATTTATTTTATTAGTAATCATAATCGGAGCTGGCTGGTCTTGGAATAACAACTCAAATTAAAAGATGAGAAACTCATCTTTTTTAATTGTCTTTTTTAGAAATTATTAAATTATCATTTTCATCTTTAGATATTTCTATATTTTCATTAAAGTTATCTTCTAAATCACTATCTTCATAGTTTTTATCATCCAATATTTTTTTTATACATACATTATCTTTAATTATTTCATAAATATATTTTTTACCATTTAAATTAAATTCTTTACTTAATATACTTATTGTATATATATTTTTCAAATCTATTTTTTCAGCATACTTATTAAATGTTATTTCACTATCAGTATCAATATATAAATACCCTGTTAATTCGAGTTCGCTAATATCAGTTTTATCAACTAAATAAATATTTCCTTTTATATTTACTACTGCATCTTTTTTTTCATCTATATTTACTTTATTATCATTATTTTCTAAATTAGTTACATCTTCTATGACTATATCTTTATTTTTTTCTTTATCATCATATTTATAATCTTTATCATCTAATTCACCAACTATAATATCTTCATTTAACTCTTCATTTTTATCATATTTATATACTATATCATATAATTTAAATTCATTTTTTTCATATATTTTTTCATTATTTTTAGTAACTATTTTTATTAATAATTTTAATTTAGTATATGGTGTATAATCTTTGAATATCTTACCGTCTTTTAATAAAATAAAGTCAGTAGTAGTTATTTCATTTTTTAACGCATAATAAACTTTATATTTAGTATTAATATTTTTAACTTTAATATCAATTATATCTTCTTTTGTTACTTTAATAGTATTATCTTTTATTATTTCATTATTTTTTAAAACTTCTATTTCTATATTATCTAAATTATCTTTATTTGTTATTAACTTTTTTTTATATTTAGTTTTTGGTTTTATTTTTTCTTCTTCATTAGTAGCAACTACATTTTCTGGTACTTTTTCTTGTTGTTTTATTTCTTTATTTTTTCCACTAACTAAGTATTTATTGTTATAGTGTGTTATTAATAAAACAATTAATGCAATTAATAAAATTAACGCTACTATAATATATATTATTTTTCTTTTATTTAGTTTCATTTTCATTTATAAACACCCTATTTAAAGTATAATAGTTTATTTTGTTATTGTAAATAATGTTTGTAAAGTAAATTTAAATCTATTTAAATAATTCTTTATATATTTCATCATAATTTTTAACTAGTTTTATAGTTACTTTTTCTTTTATATTATCTGGTATAGTTAGTAAATCTACTTCATTATTATATGGTATATAAATGGTTTTAATATTATTATATGCTCCAATAATTTTTTCTTTTATACCTCCAACAGCAAGTACATCGCCGTTTAAAGTAATTTCTCCTGTCATTGCTATATCACTTTTTATAACTTTATTTTTTAAGATACTAAGTATTGCAGTAGTTATTGCTACTCCACCACTAGAACCATCTTTTTTTACTCCAGCATTTAGTGCGTTAATATGTAAATCAATAGAATTAAAATTTTTAATCACATATTTTTTATGTTTTATAAGAGATATGGCTACTAATATACTTTCTTTTAATATATTTTCTACATTACCAGTTATTTCTATATTACCAGTACCTTCGAAACTAATACATTCTATTTTCTGTATATTTCCACCATATGGTGTCCATGCCAAACTATTAACAACTCCTTTATGATTAGTTATTTCTTCTTTTATGTATTTTGGTTCACCTAATATTTGTTTAACAAAATCTATACTTATTTCTTTTGATTTTACTTTATCTAAACAATGGTTTCTTATTAATCTTTTTAATATTCTATCTAATTCACGTACACCAGCTTCTTTTGTATAATTATTAATTATATATAATATTGTATCATCTTTAAAGTTTATTTGTTTTATACCATATTTTAAAGTTGTTTCTGGAATTATATATCTTTTTGCTATATCTATTTTTTCATATTCTGTATATGAATTAATCTCTATTATTTCTAGTCTATCTTTTAATGCAGTAGGTATATCATCTATATTGTTAGCAGTAAGTATAAACATAACTTTAGATAAGTCAAATGGTTCTTCTATATAGTTATCTATAAACATATTATTTTGAGCCTCATCTAGTATATCTAATAAAGTACTTGACGGATCAACTTTATAGTTATTAGACATTTTATCTATTTCATCTATTAGTATAACTGGATTCATAACATTACATTTACTAATACCTTGAATTATTTTTCCTGGATTAGCACCTAAGAACGTTTTTCTATGACCTATTAATTCACTGGTATCATTTAAGCCACCTACACTTATTTTATAAAATTCTCTTTTTAATGCTTTACTTATACTTATCCCTAGCGTTGTTTTTCCTACTCCAGGTGGGCCTACTAAACATAGTATAGGGCTAGATATATCTTTATTTATTTTTTTTATACTAACAAATTCTAATATACGTCTTTTTACATTTTCTAATCCATAGTGTGTATTATCCAAATATTTTTTTACATTTTTAATATTATTTTCTTCTTTTGAATATTTATTCCAAGGTAAATTAAGTACCCATTCTAAGTAATTTCTAATTACGCTAGCATCTGGGTTATTATCATTAGTATATTCATATCTTTTGATTTCATTATAAAACTTATTCTTTGTTTTATCAGGTATTACTAAATCATCTAGCATTTCTTTATAATTATTAATTTCTAATTGTTTATCAGTTAATATACCTAGTTCATTATTTAATTTATTTATTTTTTCTTTTAATATAAAATCTCTTTGTTCTTTTTCAAATTTTTCTCTAATTTCACTATCTATTTTTGAGTCTAAATTTAAAACTTCTAATTCTATATTTATATCACTAATTAATTGTTCGGCTCTTTTTACATAATCAAATTCGTTCATATATACTAATTTTTTTTGTTGATCCATTGGTAAGTATGAAACAATTATATCTGTTAAAAGATCTAAGTCAGTAACACTTTCTATGGTTGACGTAATTAAGTTACTTGCTTCACTATTAATTAACATATATTCATTAATTAATTCTTTTAATTTCCTAACTAAAGCTGTTTCTTTTATATTATCAGAAGAATTTATATATAATCTTTTTACTATACTTTTTAGTATTCCATTATTATTTTGAAAGTATTCTAATACTTGTACTCTATTTAATCCTTTAATTATTATTCTATAGTTATTGTTTGGTAATTTTATTTTTGTTTTAATTTTACCAATAACACCAACTTTAGGTAAGTCACTAATACTTAGTTTTTCTTCTAATAAGTTAATTGGACTTATTACTAAAATATTAGAGTTATAATTTTTTATAGAATCATCTATACCAGATTTTGATACATCATTATTTATTTCTAAACGTATTTCTTGATTAGGCAATAATATTAATTTTTTTAAAAGTAAAATTGGTAAATTTTCTTTCATATTCTTGCCTCCTCACCAATGTCTTTTATTATAATATTTAATATTTTTTTTGTAAATAACAAAATAAAAAAAAATCTCTTTTATTTAAAGAGAATTAATTCTTATCAATTTCAAATTGTATAATATCTCCAGTAATTGCATTAATTTCATAACTATATTCAATATTATTATAGTAAAATTCTATTTCATATATAGCTATATTTCTTTCAAAATCAAATTCTGCATTTTTCCATATAACAGAGTCATTAATATTGTTATGATTTAATACTATTTCTTTAGCTTTTTCTACTCCAATATAATTAGAATTATTTACACTATTGCTATTTTTTATAATATCTTTAGATACTTTTACAATTTCCTTAGTATTAGAATTTATATTAATTTCATATTCTGTATCATTTGTGAACAGTTCCAATTCATAAACCATAATTCCATTTTCTAAATCTAATTTACTTTTTGTAAAAGTTGCATCACTTTCTTTTAATTTTAAATAATCTAAGGCTATTTTTTTTGCTTCTTTTTCAGTGATATTTTTATTTGACTCTTCATTTTTTATTATATTTTTATCTATTACATCTTTATCAAATTCTAATATTTCTCCTGTATTTAAATTAATTTCTAAATCATATTCATATTGATTATCTTTAAATTCTATTTCATATTTATTATTTATTTTATTAGATGACAAAACTTTTACATCATCACTTGAAACATTTGCTTTTTTAAATGCAATATTTAATGCTTCTTCTTCAGTAATAACTGTATTTCTGTTTCTGTTAAAAAATAAAATACTTACTATAGTTAATAAAATAATTGCTATAGTTGTTACAATAATAGCATAAAGATTTTGTTTTTTCATATCATACCTCCAAATATTTTCTAATTAAATTATATATAATTTTTAATATATAATCAAATAATATATCAAAAAAAAATCAAATTTTCATTTGATTTTTATTTAATACTTGCTTTTAAAGACAAAGCAGCATCATTTTCAATATTTTGGTTAGAACCAGTATTTTTATACTCAACTTTTAAAACATAATACTTAGTAGCATTACCATCAATACTAATGTCAGTTTTTAAATCCTGAGTAGCTTGAGTTGTTCCTGTGCCAGCAATTGCTGCAACACGTGTTTCAGCAGTAATAACATCTGTTAAAACATCAGGACTTGTTATTGTACCATCATTTTGAACAGTAGCAAATTCAGTATCATCAACTTCATATAATGTTACATAAACATTATTGTAAGCTGTGCCATCAAAACATGTTGCTGTTGCCTCTCCATCGTTTGAAGGCTTTACAGTACTTACATAACAACCAGAGTCATCTTTAGCATGAACAAATTGAGGTGTACTTGCAGTAGGTGTTGATGTCATAAAAATACTAAAGTTTGATGCTGTATCTTCTGAAGTGTTATGAACTTTAAAACTTTTATATAAAGTTGTTCCTGGTAACACATCAGCAAGTGTCACTACATCACTACTTCCATTTCCTGGTTGGTATTCAACTGAACCAACATTTGCTGTACTAATATTAATTGATTCTGTTGTTTCTCCTGTTACTCTTGTTACAAAGTACGCATATGTAACTCCTACTATTGTTAATGTAACCATAAATATAGCTGCAATTCCTAAAGTTAATTTTTGTTTTGTACTCATCTTTCTTTATCCTCCTACAATAAAATTATATTATACGTAATGACACGAAGTCAAGGAAAAAAATTCAATATTTTGAAATTTTTGTCATATTTAATTTTACTTTACTTAAAATTGTTTCATTAGTATCTGTTTTTGCCTCTAATACTAGGTATAAACCTTTATCAATTAAACTTTTTTTATAAGGTGTAAAGTATTTTTTTATATTATTTTTTTCTACTATATTAAAAGATGTAAAATTATTAATAAGTTCACTTAATTTAATGTCTTCTTCTTCTAATTCTATAGAATTAGATATTATTTCTACTAATTTAGTATTGTCCATTACATAATAACCTATTTTATAACTTTTTATGTTATAATCTTTAGAGTTTATATATTTTATATTATTTCCATTTATTAAATTTATATCTGTATTTAAAGCAATTAGACCGTCTTTTACTTCTATATAGTCATCACTACCACTAAATGTATATATTTTGTTACTAGTAATAGTATAATATGTAAAAATTAATAATATTATATTTATTAGAAATGATATATATATAATTGTTTTATATGATTTTAATGCGTTTTTAATATTATTTTTTAAATTCTTTTTTTTCTTTTTATCTTTCATATTTCACCTAACCTTCCATATTTATTATAACTTTTTCAGTTATTTCTTGATTTGGTTCTATATTAGTATTAACTACTTTGCCCGAACCATTAATTTCATAATCTACACCAATAAAATTCATTAATGTAATAACTTCTGATTTAGTCCAGCCAGTTATATCTATCATACATTTTTTATTACTATTTGTTTTTAAATAAACTTTTGAGTTTATTATAATATTTTTATCTTTTAAAGGATATTGTTCTATAACTGTATCTCCGTTTCCTATAACTATTGGAGTTAGATTTACATCTTTAAGTTTTGTTGTTACATCATTTACTTTTTTATTTAAGTAAGAAGATAATGTAACATATTTAGTTTCGTCTTTGTTGCTTTCTCTTTCACTTAAGTTTTTATATTTTGCAATAGATTCTACAATGCTTTTAGTCATATTACCTATTGCACTACTTGTTCCATCTAAGTCTTTTACAGCAACATATATTATGTATTCTGGATCATCTTTTGGAAATATTCCAGCAAATGACCTTATATTTCTTATTCCATTTTTGGTATATTCCCCTGTTTCCGAAGTATATTGTGCTGTCCCTGTTTTTCCTATTAATCTTACTTTATCTGTTTCATATACTTTACCAGTTGCTAAGTTATCGTCACCATTCACTGTTAAATCCATTAAGTCTATAATTTTTTCTATAGTAGATTTACTATACACTTTATTTAATTCTTGTTTTTTCCCTTCATAAATAGTTTTATTGTTTTGGTCTGTTATTTTTTTTACTATATATGGTTTTATAGTTATTCCCTCATTTGTTAAGGTTGTTAGTGCTTGTATCATTTGTATAGGTGTTATAGTTATACCTTGCCCATAAGAGGCAGCAGCAAGTTCTGATGCGTACATAAAGTTTACTTTACCTTTCATTTCACCAAATAGTTCCACACCTGTTTTTTGTCCAAAACCTAATTTCGTATAATAATCTAGTAATTTTTCTTTTTTTAATTTTTGTGCAAGTAATGTTGCCGCTACATTTGAAGAATAAGTAAAGCCGACATCATATGTTATTCTTCCCCAACCTGTATTGTTCCAGTCTTTTATCTCATAATCATCAACTGTAATTTTCCCTGAGTCATATGTTTCACTACCATTATAAAGTTCTTCTTCTATACTTGATGCAAAACTAAATATTTTCATTGTACTACCAGGTTCATAAGTATATGCAACTAATGGATTATTATAATTTGTTATATTTAGTTTATTTGGGTCAAATGTTGGGTTTGATGCACTACCTATTATTGCTCCAGTTTTGGCATCTGCTACAGTAACTGTTACCCAGTCTGTGCTATAATTACTAGTTAGTTCATTTACAGCATTTTCTAAATACATTTGTATATTAGAATCTAATGTAAGTTCAATATTATATCCATTTTTGGCTTTTTTTTCTTGAACTGGTGTATTTGCAATTTTATATCCGTATGGATCTTTTTGATATTTATAATAACCATTTTCTCCGCTTAACTGTTCATCATAGTAAGACTCTAGGCCCATTTCTCCTACTATTTTTCCATCATCATTTTTCTTCGCGTAACCAATAATATATGATGCGAATGAACCATATGGGTAATATCTTTTACTTTCTTTTATAAAGTCTATGCCTGATAAGTTTAGCTTTTCTATTTTTTCTTTTGTTAATTCGCTTATTCCCCTACCTTCTGGACCTAGTTCAACTTGGTAACTATCTCTACTTAAAAGATTTACTAATCTAGTTCTATCCATTTCTATAATAGGCGCTATAGCGTCCGCTGTATTCTCTATATCAACTACATGCTGAGGGTTTTTATCAGATTTTGTACGTGACGGATCTAAGTATGCTATTACTGTATAAGAGTTTACGTTTTCTGCTAATACTTCTCCAGAACAATCATATATACTACCACGAGAAGCATATAAAATTTTATTACCTGTTGTACGAGATAGAGCAAATTCTTTAATATTTATTCCGTCTATATTTGTACTAGCGGAAACATATATCATTTTTCCTATTATTAAACCAAATAAAAGAACAATGCCAATAACAAAAAACTTATTTATTTTTATAGCATTGTTCATGATTACCCTCCCTTATCTATTTTATAACAATAATATTTTCATTATTATATGATAGTCCGTATTCTTTTGCAATATCTTGTATACTTGATAAACTTGCAAGTTCATTAACTTGCATTTCTAAACTATCATTTATATTTTCTTGTCGTTCCACTTTTTTCTTTAATCTTTCTAAATCAATATTACTTTTTGATAATATTGATTTACTAGAAACAGTTAGTATTGGTGCTATTGTTCCAAACAATATAATAAGAAATAAGAAAATTTTTTCTCCTTTTAAAAATCTAATTCTTTTACTTTTTGTTTTTTTCATATAATTATAACCTTTCTATTATTCTTAATTTAGCACTTTTACTTCTACTATTTTCTTTTAATTCTTCATCATTTGCTAATATTGGTTTATTATTTATAAGTTTTATTATTGGTTTATATTCTTTTGGTATATTAGGTAATCCTTTTACTATATCATCTATTTTACTGAATTTTTTAAATGTTTTTTTTACTATTCTATCTTCTAGTGAATGAAATGTTATTACGCAAAGTCTTCCACCTTTTTTTAATAGGTCAATTGCATCAGGTAAGATTTGCATTAGTACATCTAGTTCACCATTAACTTCTATTCTTAATGCTTGAAATATTTGTCGTTCTGGGTGACTCATTATAAAATATTTTTTAGGTACACTACTTTCTATAATTTTAACTAATTCTAGAGTACTAGTAATTTCTTTATTTTTTCTATATTCAACTATATTTTTTGCAATTGGTTTAGAAAATTTTTCTTCGCCAAATGTATAAAATATATTTGTTAACTCTTCTAAACTGTATTCATTTACTATTTTTTTAGCAGTTAGTTCATTTCTTTGGTCCATTCTCATATCAAGTGTTGCGTCTTTCATAAAAGAAAAACCTCTACTTGCATTATCTATTTGTGGACTTGATACTCCTAAATCTAAAAGTATTCCGTCTACTTTTTCTATACCATATTCTTTAAGTCTTTTTTTCATATTAACAAAATTATCTCTTATTAAAGTATAATTATTATTAATTTTACTTAATATTTCATTTGATTTAAGAATGGCAAATTCGTCTTGATCAAAGCCAAATAAATGTCCTTTAGGTATTTTTTTTAAGATTTCGCTACTATGTCCTGATAGTCCGATAGTACCATCTACATAAATTCCATTTTCCTTAATATTTAAATTATTAATACATTCTTGTTTTAAAACACTATAGTGCATTTTATTCTCCCCCAAACAAATTTTCTGCAATGCTTGCAAAGTTTTCTTCGTTTGTATCAAAGAAATTATCCCAAGCATTTTTGTCCCAAATTTCAAGTCGGTCATTTGCGCCGATTATGACACAGTCACGTGTTAAACCGGCGTAATTAACCAATGGGGAGGTAATACACGCTCTTCCTGATTTATCAAGCGTGCATTCAGTAGCACCAGACATAAAGAATCTGGTGAAATCACGTGAGTCCTTTTTTGTAAATGGTAACGTTCTTAATTTGTTTACTATGCTTTCCCATTCGACCAAGGAATATACAAATAAACATTTTTCAAGTCCGCGAGTAATAACAAAATTACTTCCTATTTCGTTTCTAAACTTGCTAGGAATAATAATTCTGTTTTTTTCATCAATTGTATGATGATACTCACCCATTAACATAAAATCCCCCACTTTCTTCCACAATGTACCACTGTCTATTTAAATAATACATCAAGTTGCTATAAAATACAATAAATATTTTAAAAAATCAATAAAAAAAAAATATTATTTACAAAAAAATGTAAATAATATTATAAATTCTTATATTTTAAAACTTCTTCTTTATCACTTAAATGATATTTTGTATGACCTATTATTTGATAATCTTCGTGTCCTTTACCTAGTATCAATAAAGTATCTTTATTATTTAACAAATCAATTCCTTTTTTTATAGCACTTTTTCTATCATATATTATTTCATAATTGTTTTTTCTTACACCAGAAATTATATCTTTCATAATTTTTTTTTCATCTTCTGTACGAGGATTATCATTTGTAAATATTACATAATCTGATAATTCAGTTGCTATATTACCCATTATAGGTCTTTTTTTAGGATCTCTATCTCCTCCACAACCTATTATAGTAATTATTTTGCCTTCTTTTTTTTCTAATGTAGAAGTTATTATTTTTTCTACTGCATCAGGTGTATGAGCATAATCTATTATTGCTTTATTATTATTTAAACTTATTATTTCGTTTCTACCATTTGGAGCATATATATTTTTTGTAATATTTATAATATCATCAATATCAATGCCTAAACTATTTACTAATGCTAATGCAGTTATATAGTTATATATATTAAATTTATTTAGTAAGTTAGTTTCAACATTATATATTTTATCTAAGTATTTAAAACTTATATTTGTTGTTATATCTTTATAACTATAATTTAATATCATATAATCACTTTTATTAAAACCTAATGTTTTAAAATTTTTATATTTAAAGCATTTACCGTATTCATCATCTATATTGCTTATCATAATTCCTTCTTTTTTTAAATAATTTAAAATAAGTTTTTTACTTTTTAAATAATTTTCCATTGTAATATGATAATCTAAATGATCTTCTGTCAAATTAGTAAATGCACATACATCAAATTTAATTCCTGTAATTCTTTCTAAAGATAATGCATGACTACTAACTTCCATTACTATTACATTAACATTATTTTCTTTTGCTTCTAATATTAAATTATATAATAATAATATATCTGGAGTTGTATTAGGAAGTTCTTTAATAAATTTGCTATTAATATAAAAGCCTATTGTACCAATATATGCATTATTTATATTTAGTTTTGTTAATATTTGACTTGTTAAATAAGCAGTAGTTGTTTTACCATTAGTTCCAGTTATTCCAATAAACTTAATATTTTCAAAACATTTACTATAATTTTCATTTAAATATTTTTTTAAATATTCTTCTGTATTTTCAACCTTTATTGTTTCTACTGAATAATCACCGTGTTCACATATTATTTTAGTAGCACCATTTTTAATAGCATCATTAATATAATCATGTCCGTCTACTGTATGTCCTTTTATTGCAACGAATGTATCTCCTTTATTAACCATATTAGAATTATTTTTAATATTTAACACAATTATCACCTACTACTAATATATTATCAAATAATAATAATAGTAACAATAAGTAAAAATCCACAAGGATATCGTGGATTTTATTGTTTATCATATTTTTTTAATATTTTTAGTATTCCTATATAAGGTAATGTTACACAAGTTTTTCTATTTTGTTGTTTATATATTTCAGTAAAAGCAACTGCTTCATTTAATAAATTTTCATCATATTCTAATTCATTAACCATATTCATAAAATTTTCTATATATTTTATAGAATCTTTAACAGATTTATTTATAATATTTTTCAACATAATAGATGTACTTGCAGTTGATATAGCACATGCTTCTCCATTAAATCTAATGTCTTCTATAGTATTATTTTTTATATTTACATATATATCAATATTATCTATACAAGATTCATTGTTAGAATTTACTTTTTCATAATTTAATTCATCATTTCCATCTTTATTAAAAGGGTGTTGGAAGTTTTCTAATATTATTTCTCTTTTAAATTCATTATCCATTTAAATCATTTCTTTCATTATTTTTTCTTTATCACTTAATAATTCTACTAATTTATCTATTTCTTCATATGTATTATAAAAATATAAACTTACTCTAATAGAGTTTTTTATTCCAGTTTCTTTTTTTAATATTTTAGCACAATGATTACCAGCTCGTACACAAATATTATATTTATTTAAATAAAACGCTACATCTTGACTAAATATTCCATCAATATTAAATGAGACTATTCCAGAATCGCTTTCTAAATTTATTATATCAATATATGAAAGTTTAATTAATTTATCTACTAAATAACTCTTTAATTTTTTTTCATAATTAAATATATTATTCATTCCTATTTTAGATAAATAATCGACTGCCGCTCCTAATCCTATTGCTCCAGCAATATTTGGAGTACCTGCTTCTAATCTATTTGGTAATTCTTTTAAATATACTTCATTTTCAGAATCAAATGATTCATTCATTCCTCCACCCATATTAATAGGTTCTAATTTATCTAAAAATTCTTTTTTTCCATAAAGAACACCTATTCCAGTTGGTCCACACATTTTATGTCCTGAAAACGCTAAAAAGTCTATATCACTTTTTTTAACATCAACTTTTTTATGAGGTACTAATTGAGCACCATCAATAACTACAAATATATTATTAGCATGAGCAAATTTACATATTTCATCAATAGGTCTTTCATCACCAACTACATTTGTAATTCCAGCAATACTTATTACTTTAGTTCTTTCATTTACAGAATTTATTAAATTTTCGATTGTAACGTGTAAATTTTCATCTAATTCTATATAACTTATTTTAATATTAGTTTCTTTTGCTAATTTAAACCAAGGCAGTACATTTGATGCGTGTTCACTTTTAGTTATTAAAACTTCATCTCCAGGTTCTAGTAGCTTCTTAAAAAAACCATTTACAATCATATTTAAAGATTCAGTTGTACCACTTGTAAATACAACTTCTTCAAATTCTGCATTAATAAAATCAGCCACTTTTTTTCTAGCATTTTCATAATTCACATCAACTTTATAACTAATAGTATAATCTCCCCTATGTGCATTTGCTGAATAATTTTTATAATAGTCATTTACTGCGTCAATTACAGAGTTTGGTTTAAAAGTAGTTGCACCATTATCTAAATAAATTATATTATTATTAAACATTGGAAAGTCATATCTATACTCTTTCACAGTTCACCTCCTATATTTTTTAATTCTTATTTTCAATTATTCCATTTAAAAATCCATTTACTATTAAATTAGTAGAATTATCTTTATCTAGACCTTTACTATTTAAATAAAATAAATAATCTTTATTTATATTTGTTATACTAACTGAATGATTAGCAGAAACATTCTTTGTATCTATAAACATATTAGGATAAGCATTACTTTTACCATTGTTTATATTTAATAATTTAATATTTTCATTTAATTCATTATTAATGGTTTTATCATATACTTTACCATTAATATTTATGTTGCTAATACCACCGTCAGTTACTCCATGAATATTTATATTATTCTTTGTATTATTTGATTTTAATAAAATATTTATATTTAAATTATATTTATCACTATTTTTAAAACTATGATTATATATAAAACTCGTATTTTCTAATTGATTAATATCAATATCTAATTTATGTTCATTTATTATACTATAATGATTTATAACTAATTTAGCATTATTTTTAATATTAATATTTAATTTGTTAATATTATAACTTGAATCTATATTACATATACTATCTTCACTAATATTTAAATTAACAATACTTTCTTTATCTAATATTATATTATTCATGATTTAAATTCTTTCTTACTTTATTTGCCCTATTAAATCCATTATTTTCTATTGTTTCTGCTAAAGAATAATCTCCTGTTTCAATAATTTTTCCATTATCTATAATATGAACATAATTAGGATTTAATTTTTTTAAAATATTAGTATGATGAGTAATTATTAAAAATGAACAAGAATGTGTATCAAAATATTCTTTTAAAGATTCGCTAATAGTATTTAAATTATCAATATCTACTCCACTATCTATTTCATCTAAAAGTATTAAATCTGGTTCTAAAACCCATAAATGCATTAATTCATTTTTCTTTCTTTCTCCACCAGACATATTTTCATTTATTCCTCTATGAATAAAACTTTTATCTACTTTTATTTTTTCACAAATATTATTCATTAATTTAGAAAATTCAAATATATTAACACTTTTACCAGTTTGAGCTTCTAAAGCTAATCTTAACATTTCTGAGTTTTTTACTCCTTCTATTTCTAATGGAGTTTGATTAACTAAATATAATCCCATTCTAGCTCTATAAGTGGTATCCAACTCTAATAAATTTTTTCCCTTATAATATATATAACCACTTTCCACTTTATAATTAGGATCCCCCATTAAAACTTTACATATTGTACTTTTACCACTACCATTTAACCCCATTAAAGCATGTATTTCATTTTCATTTATTATTAAATTAAAATCTTTTAATATTATTTTATTTAAAACACTTACTGTTAAATTTTTTATTTCTAGCATATAATTCTCACCTATTTCATATTCTACCACAATAGTTATAAAATAACTATAATCATAATAAAAAAACTATGAATTATTATTTTAATTTCATAGTTTTTTATTAATTTAATTTATTCTAAAATTGCTTTAATTCTTCTAACACCAGATGAAGATGCTTCCTCTTTTTTTATTTTAAATGTACCAAGGCATCCAGTAGATTTAACATGTGGTCCACCACATAATTCACTTGATACATCTCCAATTTTATAAACTGTAACAATATCTGGATATTTTTCTACAAACATACATTCAGCACCACTTTTTATAGCATCTTCTTTACTCATCTTTTCCACAACTACAGGTAAATCTTCTTTTATCCATTCGTTTATAATATTTTCAACCCTACTTTTTTCTTCATCAGTTAGTTTATGATCACACGAGAAATCAAAACGCATTCTTTCATTAGTAATATTGCTACCCTTTTGATGAACAGATGAATCAATCACTATTTTTAGTGCTGCATTTAATAAATGAGTTGCAGTATGATATTTTGTTTCCGTCTCGCCTGTACTTGCTAATCCACCTTTAAATTTTTCTTTAGAACCAGCTCTTGATAACTCTTGATGAGCTTTAAATTTTTCTTTAAACCCATCTATGTCTACTTCAAGATTTCTTTCTTTAGCAAGTTCACAAGTTAATTCAATTGGGAATCCATATGTATCATATAATTTAAAAGCTAAATCTTTATTAATAACATTATTACTGATATTATTTGTTATTTTTTCAAATTCTCTTAGTCCTTTTTCTAATGTTTTATTAAATTTAATTTTTTCATTTGTTAAAACTTCTAATATAGTGCTTTTATTTTCTTCAAGCTCTTTATAATATTTTTTATATTTATCAATAATGAGATTTGCAATTAAAATATCCCAATCTGAATTTATATTTATATTTAATTTTTTAGCATGTCTAATAGCACGTCTTATTAATCTTCTTAAAATATATCCTTGATCAGTATTAGATGGTTTTATACTAGCATTATCTCCAGCAATAAATACTGAAGTTCTTATATGATCTGCTATAATTCTCATACTTTTTTCATTACCAATATATTTTTTATTTGAAATATTTTCTATTAAACTTATTATATCTTTCCATATACTTGATAAATAATTGTCATTTACACCTTCTAATATTGCAGTTACTCTTTCTAGTCCCATTCCTGTATCAACATTTTTTTTAGGAAGTTCTACTACACTGCCATCTTCATTTTTCTTGTATTGCATAAAAACGTTATTCCAAATTTCTACCCAACGTTCGTCATCTGGATCAAATGATTTAGGTATAGGATCATTACTTCTAAAATAAAATATTTCTGTATCTGGACCACATGGACCAATATCTCCTGCAATCCAAAAATTATCATCACTAGTTTCTATAATTCTTTCTTCTTTTATACCTAATTTTTTCCATATTTCAATTGATTCAGTATCTTTTGGAATAATATCATTACCTTTAAATACTGTAACTGCTAATCTATCAGACGGAATATTTAAAACAGTTGTTAAAAATTCAAAACTCCAACTTATCGATTCTTCTTTAAAATAATCTCCTAAACTCCAATTTCCTAACATTTCAAAAAAAGTATGATGATATGTATCTCCAATATTATCTAAATCATTTGTTCTAATACACTTTTGATAGTCTACTAATCTAGTCCCATAAGGATGAGTCTCTCCCATTAAATATGGTATTAAAGGTTGCATTCCAGCTGTATTAAATAATACACTCGGATCATTTTCAGGTACTACTGGAGCACTTGGAATTTGTTTATGCCCTTTTTTTACAAAAAAATCTATATATAAATCTTTTAAATTCATTTATTCTTCACTCCTATTATTTTTATTATTTTATCTACAACTTCATCTATAGTGTAATTTGTTGAATCAATATAAATTTGTTCATCAGTACGCAATAGGGAACCTACTTCTTTATGAGTATCATTATAATCTCTTTTTTTTATATTTTCTAAAATTTCTTCATAAGACATATTTATACCTTTTTCTTTATTTTGTATAAATCTTCTTTTAGCTCGTTCTTCGACAGAGGCATCTAAGTAAAACTTAAAATCAGCATTTGGAAATACCACAGTTGTTATATCTCTACCTTCCATAACTACATTTTTATTATTAGCCATATTTCTTTGTAAATCTACTAATATTTTTCTAACTTCAACAATACTTGATATTTGAGAAACAATAAGTGTTACATCTTTATCTCTAATTCTTTTACTAATATCAATATCATTTAAAAAAGTTCTACCTAATTCATCAAAATCTATTTTTAAACTTTTTGTAAGCTCTATTATTTTATCTTTATCATTTATATCAATATTATTTTCAATTGTTGCTAAAGCAACACATCTATAAGTTGCGCCTGTATCAATATAAACTAAATTACATTTATTTGCAACTAATTTGGCAATTGTACCTTTTCCGCTTCCAGCTGGACCATCTATCGCTACTATCATAAAAAAACCTCACAAACTATTTTTATTTTATCAAAAAAGTTTAGAAAATGCTATAAAATTATGGGAGTAGCCAATTAAAAATTACAATATTAATTTAACAAACTAAAAAATTGAGTTTTTACTCAATAATTTATTCTACAACTTTTATATATTCTATAACTGGTTGATTTTCTTTTGGTATTGTTCCATTCTCATCACCAAATTCACTAACATTTTCAACTATTTTATCAACTATTTCTATACCGCTTGTTACATGTCCAAATGCAGCATATTTGCCATCTAATGACTCATTATCTTCTTGCATTATGAAAAATTGACTACTTGCACTATCCATATCACTACTTCTTGCCATGGATATAACTCCTCTTTTATGTTTTATATTATTTTTTATTCCATTACTTATAAATTCACCTTTAATAGTTTCATCACTTCCTCCAGTTCCATCACCTAATGGATCTCCACCTTGTATCATAAACCCATCTATTATTCTATGGAATGTAAGTCCATTATAAAAACCTTCATTAGTTAAATTTACAAAATTAGTGACAGTTATTGGTGTATTATCTGCATCTAACTCTAGAGTCATTCTTCCATATTTTTTAATACTTATTTCTACATTTATTTTTCCATTTAAATATTCACTATCTGTTGGCCAAAGAAGTCCAACAACTATAAATATTATTATCCCTAATAAAATTATATATTTAACATATTTTTTCATAAAAAACTCCTTCAAAATCTTTAATATATTTATTTATATTTTTTTTATTTTTTATGGCATCTACTATATTCTTTGGTATATCATCTATATTATATATTAAACATCCAACTGTAATTATTAATGATGAATATATATTAGTACAACCACTTAAATTACTAATCATCATAAACATATCATTAATATTATTACTATTTAATATAACATAAAAAACTATCTTTAAAACATTAATTATATTATCATCAAATATTATTTCATTATAATATATATTCCCTTTTAATATATTTTTAAAAATCTTTTTACTATTTTTATCGAAATATTTAGGAATATCAATTTTTAATGATTTATATTTATCATAACCATTCATTAAATTTAATAAATATTTATAATAAATATATACACCTAATAATACAACTTGATTATTATTAGTTAAAGAAATAACTGGTATTAATGTGTCTAATGTATCTATATTATAATAATTATATATTACTATAGGAACTACTCTACTAATTGAATAAGCACTTAAATCGTATTCATTATATTTATAATTTAAATTATTTTTTTTACTATAATGTTCTAATATATTTAATGTTTCTTTATCTAATTTATAGAATTTACCATTATTTGTATATTTACCAACTATCAAACTAGTACACATTTTATTAATAATATCTTTAGGATCAACATATTTTTTTTTACTAATAGAATCCATAGTTAATAACATATTTGTAGTCAAATATGAAAAAGATCCTTTTTCAATATTTAATACTTTATTATTTACTAATTTTATTGTGCTAAAATCAGTTTCATTATTTAGTATACTTAAACCATATGAATCACCAATAATAAAACCCATTATTATATTTTTAATAGTTTTCATAATGTCTCCTAACTACATATAATTATTATAATATAGATTGTTGTAAAATAAAATATATTAAAAAAATTGATTTATTTATCTAAATCTATTTTTTTTCTTTTTCAAATGATACAATACATTTATTTGATTCATTATATGAACATACTATAGATTCTTCTAAATCAATTTTAAATCTATAATAAGTAGTTGCATTAATATATACTTTTAATACTTCATTTTCTTTATCATACTCATTATTGCCTATTTGATCTTTTCTATCATTAAATTTTATTGTTGTTTTATCTTTTTTTATTATTACTTCTTTATAATTTGTAGATTCATTTGTAGTTTTCCATGTACCTAGTACACTATTAGGAACATAATCTATTACTATTTCTGTTTTAAATCCAAAATAACATAATATTATTATTATAATTATTTTAATTATATTTGGAATTAACTTAAGTAATTTATCATATACTATAGGCATTAGTATTATAGCAATTATAATTAAGTAATAATAATTAATAGTATCATATTTAAGTAATGCGAATATAATAATAATTAAAGAAATTATATATCTAAATATATCTAATTGTAAGTCATCTTCATATTCAGCATAATCATATATTAAATCAACTATTACCCCTATACCAAAGAACCCTAATGTTAATAAATAAGCTATTCCAATAATATATTTTTTTTCTATAAATTTATGTACTCCGAAAAAACCTAAGAATGCAATAAGTAAAAATTTACTTTTACTTCCTTTTACTTTTATATTTTTATAGTTTTCTAATTTTTTTTCTAAGTAACTTATTTCTTTTTTTGTAGCAAGAATTTTATAAGTAGTTATATAATCATCAAATAAAGTCTTAAATTCTTTATTTTTTTCTTTATAAGTAAAATCATGTGTTAAGCATTCTAATAATCTTTTATAAACTTTTTTATTTTTTGGGAATTTTTCAGATAAACTTAAATATTCTTTACATGCTTCATTATATTTTTTTTCTTTATATAATGTTTCTGCTTCTTTATAAGTTTTATTTTTTAAAAGATTATTAGTTTTATTAGATTTAGTTATTTTAATTGCTGTAGTTTTATTACTTTTTTGTTTAATGGATGTATTTTTCTTAATATTTTTATTATTTTTTGTTTTTTTATTATTACTTTTTTTATTTTTATTCATTTTAACACATCCTTTATTCTATTATCTATTTTTTAATTCTTCTAAATCATTTATCATTATCCAGTCTTCTAATGCTGTATAATGCGGAATATCTAAGCCTTCTATTTTTTCTAAATTATTAAATTCAATTACACATAAACACTTTTTTTTCCATTTTTTTTCTTCATAATCTGTTAAATTTAGTTTATCTTTATATTTTTCAAATATTTTATCTATTTCTATTTCTGTTAATCTTGAGTAACTATCTGCATTTGTTACTGTTGCATGATAGAAAGATTTATTTTTACCTTTTTCTAAAAAATATAATTCATCATTTACAAATATTCTAGAATTAGGTATACGTCTTGAAGCACTACCTCTTAAAAGTATTGTTCTTTCATTATTTATTATTTTATTTAATTCATTAGTTTTATTATCGCATATAACAATATGTATCACTTTTATCACCTTTTAATATTCTATCATATTTTATAAATATTTCATTATTTTTTATAAAATATGATTTTTATTTTCTTTTATTAATCGTTTATTATAAAAATTTAATATACTTCTTATTGCATTAAAATTATCATTTATTGTTTTATATATATTATCCTCATCTCCATAAGGTCCTATCGGATTACCACCCATTTTAGATAATTCAATCAATAATACACCAGGAAATGTTCTTCTTAATAAATCCCCATATCCTGTAGTATCACTAATATCTAAAAGTTTATAATCAGTATCATTACTATATATACTTGCTAAAGTTTTATTATAAATTAAATAATCTTCATATTTTCTTTCATCAATCATACTTTTATTAGGCTTATAAAATATCATTCCACCAGTTCCATGATATAAAAATGTACTTAAATATTTACCAGATTTAAAAGAAGTATTTAATAAATCATACAAATATTTATTTTCTAATTCATATTTAAAATTATTTATATCATTAGTTGGAGCTCCTATAGGTCCTTTAAAATATCTAACTATATTGTCTTTAGAATAATTGCCATAAGATACTTGATTAATTTTTAGCTCATTTATCCCAGGATTCAATTTATTATTAGCATTCAAATTAATTCCACTTCCATTAGCATCATAAGTTATTTGACTACCTTTAGGAAAATTATTATCTTCATATAATTTGATTATTTGATTTTTTAATTGAGGATTTTCTAAATTTTTAAAATTATCATCTTTAAACATTAATTGATGTAATTTTTCTTTATTTATTTTATCAATTTCATTCCATATAAAATTATTTTCAAAACCTCTTTTAAATTCTTTTATAAAAACTTTTAAATAGTCACTATCAAGTACATTATTTTCCATTGAATTTGATATTATTATTAAATAATTTTTTAATTCATCAAAATTTTTAACTTTTTCTATATTATTTATACTATTAATTAATATTTTAACTTCTGGTATAGCTCTAGGCTCGCTTAAACGTATCCAATTTTTATCATTATTAAGAAATAATTTTAATTGTTCTAATAAATCTTGAGCTTCTAGTATTTTATTAGAATTTAAAAAATTATTTATTAGTTTATTTAATGATTCAAATGCGATACTTATTAACGAATCAATTCTATATTTTTTATAATATTCATATGCTTTTTCTTTATATTCAAAATCGTTAATAGATTTAAATGTGCTTGAACTTATATCAAAACCTTCAGGATTTTGCATAGGAATAAAAATTATTTTATATAAATTAGGATTAAATTCTTCAAAGTTTTTAATATTTTCTATTAGTTGCAAAACAAAATCAACACCTATTACTTCACTACCGTGAGTTCCACCTACTATAAATATTTCTTTTTCACCAAAACCTATAGATATTGTTTCAAATGGATAATTATATTTAGTAAAACCTATTAAATTATATTTAATACCTAACTTTTTTAATTCTTCACTATTTAATAATCCTTTTAATTTTTTTCTATATTTTGAATAATATAATTTATCATATTTTACATTATCTAATATTTTCACTCTTACCTCTAATACATTTTTCTACAATTTTTCTTTCATCAAAATCATATATTTTTCCATTGATTTCTTGAAATTTTTCATGTCCTTTTCCAAGTATTAATATTATATCTTTATTTGGTATTTTATTTATTGCATATTTAATTGCTTCTTCTCTATCATTTATTATTATATATTTTCCGTTTGACTTTTCTACACCTAATTTAATATCGTTATTTATTTCATTTAAATCATCATATCTTGGATTATCACTAGTAATTATAGTAAAGTCTGATAGTTTACCTACAGTTTCTCCTATACCTATTCTTAGTTCTTTTGCTCTTCCTCCACCACAACCAATTATAGTTACTATATAGTTACCAAAATCTCTTGCAGTTTTTATAATAGTTTCTATACTTAAATTATTATGGGCATAATCAATTATAACTTTATATTTATTATCTACATTTATTACTTCCATTCTTCCTTCTATAGATATATTTTTTAAAGCTTTATTGATAATATCATTCGAAATGTTTAGTATCTTAGCTATAGCAATAACGCTTGTAGCATTATAAACAGAAAACTCTCCAAGCATACCTATATAAAATTCTTCATTATTAATTTTAAAATTCATTCCTAATAAATCTTTTTTTATAATCTTATTTATATCACTTATTATATAATCAGCATTACTTTTTCCATAAGTAATTATTTTTGACGTAGCATTTTTTATTATTTTATTATATTCTTTTTCATCTTTATTTATTATTCCTATTTTTGATTGTTTAAATAAAAGAGATTTTGAATATACATAATCTTCATAACTTTCATGTTCTTTTTTTCCTACATGATCTAAAGAAAGATTAGTAAATATTGCATAATCAAAAATTATATTAGATACACGTCCAACTTTTAATGCTTGACTAGATACTTCCATTATTAAATATTTAACATTTTGATCTACCATATATCTCATATATTTTTGTACTAAGTAAGATTCTGGAGTAGTATTCTTGTGTTCTATTTTTTTATTACCTATAATAGTTCCATTAGTTCCTATTACTCCAACTTTTTTTCCACTAAATTCAAGCAATTGTTTTAAAATATAAGATACACTAGTTTTCCCTTTAGTACCTGTTATACCTATTTTTATTAATTTATCACCAGGATTATCAAATAAATTTGCACTTATTATTGGTAAAATTTTTCTAGTATTATTAACTTTAATAATATTAATGTCATAATTAATATCAATACTCTTTGAAACTATTATACATTTACATCCTTGTTTTATAACAGATTCAATATAATCATGACCATCTCTATCTATTCCAACTAATGCAACAAAACAATTTGTTTTGTTGGCAGTTCTAGAATCGTATGTAATATCTTCAATTTCAAATTCTAAATTACCTTTAATTAATTTATAATCAATATTTTCTAATAGTTTTATAAGTTTCATAAACCTCACCTATTTTTATCTTTATTTACTAAATCTTTAATCTTTCTAAAATAATGATTTATACATGATTTAGATAAAGTTATATCTGTTTCCATAGATATTATTGTTGCTAATTCATTCATAGTTGTATCTGGATATTTTTCTTTATAATTTATAACTAATTTTAGTTTATCATCTAATAAATCAATTAGATCATGTTCTTTTAAATATTTTATGTTTTTTAATTGTTCAACTGACGTTTTCATACTTTTTTCTATATTTGCTTGTTCACAATTATTTAGTCTATTAACCATATTTTTATGATCTCTATATATTCTTATGTCTTCATAATAAAATAAAGAATTAGTTGCTCCTAATATTTTTATAAAATCACTTATTTCTTCACTTATTTTTATATATACCATATATCCTTTATCTCTTCTAATAATTTTACTATTAAATTTAAGTAACAATAATATATTATTTATTAAATCAGCATTTTCTAAATCGTTTACTAAAAATTCTAAATGGTATTTACTTTTACTAGGGTCATTTATTGAACCAGCACATAAAAATGCACCTTTTAAAAACGAAGACATTTCCTCATTACTACAATTTATTATATCATTAGTAAGTTCTCTTATTTCATTTTTTATACTTTCTATCTTTTCATTTATAGATAATATAAATATTTTTTTAATTTTAAACTTCTTTTGAGTTCTTATTGTTAAATTTATATTTATATTATAAGTCATCTTTATAAGTTTAAAAATATATCTAGCAACTGCACCATTTTCTATATATAAAGTTATTTTATTTTCTTCAAATGAAGCTGCAAAATTTAAATATGATAATAATTCTACTCTAGCATCTATTACATTTGGTATGAAAGATGTTATTTCTTCTTTAATTCTTGTAGTAAAGGTCATTTTATACCTCATCCATTAAATATGAAAATATTAAATATGAAGTTTTTAAAGGATCATGTTTTATAGTTCCATCTATTTTAGAAAAATGATATAATTTATCACTAATTAATTTAGAATTTAATCTTTCTATTTCTCTTTTATCTATTTTAACTTGATCTTTTTCTTCTTCTCTCATATATTTTTGAGCAGTTTTATATGGTATTTTTTTATCATTAGCAATGACTACATCTATATTATTTATATATTTATTTAATACTTTTATATGATCACTTACTTTAAAATCATCTGTTTCACCAGGTTGAGTAAATAAATTTGATATATACATTTTTTTTGCGTTTGAATTATTTATTGCTTCTTTTATCTTATCTATTATTAAATGAGGCATAATACTTGTAAATAATGACCCTGATGAAAAAATTATTAAATCTGCATTTTTTATACTTTTTATTACTTCTTTATTAACTTTAAAATCTTTATCATATTTTAATTCTTTTATTTTTTTATAACTTTTAGTTATATTTTCTTCACCAATTATTTTAGTTCCATCTTCCATAATTCCAACTAATTCTACTTTATCTTCTGTATTAGGTAATATTGTGCCATTTATTTTTAAAAGTTTACACATAAAATTTATAGCATCTGTTAAATTCCCTTTTTGATCTATAAGTGCTGCTAACATAATATTTCTTATAGGATGATTTTCAAGTGATGGATTTTTAAATCTATATGATAATAAATTAATAAGTTCATCATCTGCATTTGACATAGTTAACATTACTTTACCTATATCTCCTACAGCAGGTATATTTAATTCACGTTTTAAAGCGCCAGTTGAACTTCCATTGTCTGCTACACTTATAACAGCAGTAACATTAACTGGAAAAAGTTTTAGTCCAGATAATAAATTTGACAACCCTGTTCCTCCGCCAAAAACTACTATATTTTTCATAATATCACGTCCTAAAAGAATTATAACAAAAAAAGCCTTTATTTACTAATAAAAATAATAAAATCTGGTTTTATATTTTTAAGTATTTAATCTTCTATCAATATTTTTCCAACAACAATTATACTGTCTTGCTAAAGTAGATTTATTAATATTTTTTCTAAACATTAATCTTTCTAATGTAATATCTTTTCTCATGCTTATATCACTTCTTCTATTATTAGATGATGTAACTGTATCAAAAAAATAGTCATAAATATCTAAAGTTATGACATTTTAACTTTAAAATATTTATGACTTACATCAAGTACTATTTATTATATCTTTTAAAAGTTTTAAATGCTTCTTCATCATCTAATGGAGTTTCACTTAAATCTTTTATTATTTTCTTTTGTTTTCTGTCTAATTTAGTTGGAATGATAACATTATAAATTATATAAGTATCTCCTTTTTTGCCTAGTTTTTCATCATCTATACCTTTTCCTCTTAATTTTACTTTAGTTCCATTTTGAGTACCAGGTTCTACTTCTACTTTAACTATTCCTTGAATTGTATTTACTTCTTTTTTACAACCCATAATTGCTTCAGCAATAGTTAAAGGTACTTTTATATAAATATCACTTTTATCTCTTTGATAAAATGGATGATCTTTAACAGTAAATTCAATATATACATCTCCATTTGGTCCACCATTTAATCCACTAGAAGCTTTTCCAGACATTCTTAATTGGTCTTCATTATCAACTCCACGAGGAACACGTACTTTTAAATTTTTCTTTCTAATAACAAGTCCTTTACCGCGACAAGAGTTACATGTTGTCTCAAATACAGTACCACTTCCATTACATTTTGGACAAGTTGATTCAGTTTGAAACATTCCTAATATAGTACGTTGTTCTTGGACTACTCTTCCACGACCATTACAAGTTGGACATGTTTTAGAATTATGCCCCCCTAAACCATTACAAGATTCACATTTATCTTTTATGTTTATGCTAAATTCTTTTTCACAACCATATATTGCTTCTTCAAAAGTTAAATTTATATGTACTAGAACATCTTCTCCTTTTGTAGGTCGTTTAGTATTTCTACTACGTCTTCCTCCAAAACTACCACCCATAAATGTTTCAAAAATATCACCTAAATCAATGTCATCAAATCCAGCAAAACCTCCTCCAAAACCAGAGAAACCTCCACCTGCACTTCCATCAAATGCAGCAGAACCAAATTGATCATATTGTTTACGTTTACTTGGATCAGATAAAACACTATATGCTTCTCCTATTTCTTTAAACTTTTCTTGAGCACCTGGTTCTTTATTTACGTCAGGATGATACTTTTTTGCTAATTTACGAAATGATCGTTTGATTTCCTCATCAGTAGCATTTTTATCTACTTCTAATATTTTATAATAATCTTTAGCCATTTTTACACTTCCTTTTATAATAAATTTTTATACTCACTTAAAAGTTTATCAAATTCATTAAATGCTTCATTAAATACTTTTTCATCATTTAAATCAACACCAGCAACTTTTAATGATGACACAGGATCTTTTGTACATCCTAATTTTAAGAATTCTTTATAACTATCTAACGCACCACTCTTTTTATTATAAATATCTTTGGCTATTTTCAAAGCAGAAATATATCCTGTAGCATATTGATATACATAAAAATTATAATAAAAGTGTGGGATTCTAGACCATTCATACTTAATTTCATCGTCTACAACTACATGTGAACCAAAATATTTTTTATTTAATTTAAAATATTCATCACACATTAAATCTTTTGTTAAAATTTCTCCATTTTGATCTAGTTCATGTATTTTTAGTTCAAATTCACTAAACATAGTTTGTCTTATAACTGATGCTTTAAATCTTTTAATTAATTCATCAATTATAAATAATCTTTCATTTTTCTCTTTACTATTATCTAACATATAATAAGATAGTAATAATTCATTTACTTGACTTGCAACTTCTGCAACAAAAATTTTATAACCATAATTTTGATAATTGTTATTCTTCATTGCATAATAATAGTGCATAGCGTGCCCCAATTCATGAGCAATAGTTGATACTTCATCAAATCTTTCATCAAAATTTAAAAATACATAAGGATGAGTCATATAACATGTTGTGCAATATCCACCCATTCTTTTATTTTTAGTAGGATATACATCTATCCATCTATTATTAAAGGCATTTTTAAGAATATTTATATAATCATCTCCTAGTACACTTAATGAATTTAATACTAAATTTTTACCTTCTTCAAAAGTATATTTTTTATTAAATTCATTTATCATTGGTACATAAGTATCATATAAATGTAATTCTTTTACTCCCATTATTTTTTTTCTATCATTCCATTGTTTATGAATAATATTTAAATTATTATTAATAGATTTTAATAAAGTTTTATAAACATTATTATCAACATTATTACTGCTTAAAGATGCATTCAATGCCGAAGAATATTTTCTTATATTTGCAATAGAATTATTTATTTTTACTTTTCCTGACAATAGTTCTGTATTTGTATTAATGATACTTTCATATCCTTTATATAAAGTTTTAAAAGCATTTTTTCTTACATTTCTATTATTTGATTCTAAGTAAGTAGCGTAATTACTATTTGTAATTTCTACTAATTTACCAGACTCATCTTTAATTTTACCAAATTTTAAATCTACATCAGTTAATTTAGAAAAAGCATCTTCTGGGACCATAAAAGTATCAGAAATTTTATTTAATATAGTTTCTTCTTCTTTAGATAAAAAATGTTGTTTTTCTCTAAAAATATTTTTTAAAGTTATTTCATATTCTTTTAATAATTCATTATTTTTATATAATTTTTCTATATCACTATATTCATATTTTAGTAATTCAGGAATAATATAAGAAGACATTTCTTCATACTTTTTATTTAATTTTATTACTTGTCCATACAATATATTATATGTGTTATCACTTAAATCAACGTCATTATTAATGTGTGCATAAATAAATAATCTTTCAATACGTTTACTAATATTATTATCAAATTCTAATACTTCTAATAAGTTTTCATAAACAATACTCTGATATTCAGTTATTTTATTAGATAATTGATCTAATGATTTTAATTCTTTATTAAAATCTTCTATTGATTTAAATAAATCACTTGTATCAACTTTATATTTTTCTGGTACTTCATTTCTTGATTTATATTTCATTTTTCCTCCAAAACTTAAAATTAAGAGATTAGATAACTTCTAATCTCTTATCTTTATTATTTATTAACAAATTCTGCTTCACTTGCATTATCTGCATCATCATTTGAATTATCATTTGTTTGATTATTTTGTGCTGCTTGTTCTTGATAAATTCGAGTAGCATATTCCATTGCTTTTTCATTTAATTTAGAAGTTTTATCCTTTATATCTTCTACATCATTACCTTCAAGAGATTTTTTTAAATCACTTATTAAATCTTCTGTAGTCTTCTTTTCATCATCAGTTAATTTATCTTTTAAATCTTTAATAGATTTTTCTGTTGTAAATATAGTTTGTTCTGCTTCATTTCTTGCATCAGCTTCAGCTTTTTTCTTTTCATCAGCTTCTTTATTAGCTTCTGCTTCTTTCATCATCTTATCTATTTCTTCATCTGTTAAATTAGTATTTGAAGTAATAGTTATGTGTTGTTCTTTATTTGTTCCTAAATCTTTAGCAGTAACATTAACTATACCATTAGCATCTATATCAAATTTTACTTCAATTTGAGGTACTCCACGAGGTGCTGCAGGAATATCTGTTAATTGGAATCTTCCTAATGTTTTATTATCAGCTGCCATTGGTCTTTCACCTTGTAATACATGAATATCAACAGCAGGTTGATTATCTACAGCAGTTGAGAATACTTGAGATTTACTCGCTGGAATAGTAGTATTTCTAGGAATTAAAACTGTCATAACATTTCCTAATGTCTCAATACCTAATGAAAGTGGTGTTACATCCAATAATACTAAATCATCAACTTCACCAGTTAATACACCACCTTGTATTGCAGCTCCCATAGCAACTACTTCATCTGGGTTAACACTCTTATTTGGTTCTTTTCCTAATTCTTCTTTAATTAAATTTTGGATATATGGAATTCTACTTGAACCACCAACTAAAACTACTTGATCAATATCTTTATTGGATAATTTTGCGTCTTTTAATGCTTTTCTAACTGCATCTAAAGTTGAATCAAATAAATCTTTACATAAATTTTCAAACTTAGCACGAGTAATTGTCATATCTAAATGAACTGGTCCATCTGCATTTTGAGTTAAGAATGGTAAATTAATATTTGTAGTAGTCATACTACTTAAATCTTTTTTAGCTTTTTCAGCAGCATCTTTTATACGTTGCATAGCCATTTTATCTTTAGATAAATCTATGCCATTTTCTTTTTTGAACTCATCAACCATATAGTCCATTAAACGTTTATCGAAATCATCTCCACCAAGTCTATTATTACCACTAGTAGATTTAACTTCAAATACACCATCACCTAATTCAAGAATTGAAACATCGAATGTTCCTCCACCTAAGTCATATACTAAAATAGTTTGTAATTTATCTTGTTTATCAAGTCCATACGCTAAAGCAGCTGCAGTTGGTTCATTTACTATTCTTTCAACTTCTAACCCTGCAATTTTACCTGCATTTTTAGTAGCTTGTCTTTCTGCATCGTTAAAATATGCTGGAACAGTAATAACTGCTTTTGTAACTTTCTCTCCTAAATAACTTTCTGCATCTTTTTTTAACTTCATTAAAATTTTTGCACTTATTTCTTCTGGAGTATATTTTTTGCCATCAATTTCAACTTTTTCACTTGTTCCCATTTTTCTTTTTATTGAAGCAATAGTTTTATTTGGGTTAGTAACTGCTTGATGTTTTGCAGTAATACCAACTATTTCTTCATTATTTTTAAATGCAACAACACTAGGAGTTGTTCTATCTCCTTCTGCATTTGTTATAACCTTTGGTTCTCCACCTTCTAGTACAGCAACACAAGAGTTTGTTGTACCTAAATCTATACCTATTATTTTTGCCATATTATTCACTCTCCTTATTCATTTACTTTGACCATGGCAGGTCTAATAACTTTTTCTTTATATTTATAACCTTTTTGTAATACTTCTAATACTACTCCATGAGGTTTTGTTTCATCATGTTCCATTAAAACTGCTTGATGAACCACTGGATTAAATTCTATGCCTTCAGCTTCTATTTCAGTCACTTCAAACTTATTTAAAATATCTATTACACTAGTATATATCATTTTAAAACCACTTAAGAATTTAGATAGTTCATCAGATAAATCATTATCATCTAATTTTATTGCTCTTTCAAAATTATCAACTATTGGTAATAATGATTTCATAACATCTTCATTTGCATATTTTAACATATTAGATGTTTCTTCTTCTTTTCTTCTTTTAAAATTCATCATTTCTGCTTGAGTACGTAAAACTTTTTCATTAGCACTAGCCAAATCACTCTTTAATTTTTCTATTTCACTAATTAATTTATCATTTTTTTTATCTTTAACTTCTTTTTTCTTTGCAGTATCTTTTTTTATGTTTTCTATTTTTTCTTTAATATCTTTTAATTCTTCTTTTTTACTTTCTTCTTTCATAAAATTACCTTTCTATGTAGTTTTTTAAGAAGTTTAATAATGTTACAACTTTATCATATTCCATTCTCTTAGGACCTATGATAGCAAGTGTTCCAACTTCACCGTCAACATTATAGCTAGTTTTTATTACTGTTGTATCAGGATCAAAATTATTTTCTTCTCCAATATAAACTTTAATTTCTTTATCATCTGTTTCTATATTTTTTACTAGTTCTACATTTTCTAACTTTTCTATAATTTCTTTTATTTTTTCTGGTTCATTATATTCTGGTTGCTTAAGTATATTTGTTTTTCCTCCAAAGAATACATCATCTTTATTTAAGTCTTTGAATTCATAAAAAGCATCATAGAAGAAACTACATAATTCTTCGTATTTTTGCATTGTTTTAGCAATCTCAGGTTTAATAACAAATTCTAATTTTTCTAATATTTCATTTAATGGAGTTCCAACTAATGATTTATTTATTATTTCACAAGTTTTTACTATTTCTTTAACACTTATATCTTCAGGAATAATAACTTGTCTATTAGCAACGTGTCCAGTATTTGTAACTAATACAGAAACAACTTTTTTTTCATCAATTGGTATTATACTAATTTGTTTTAACACATTATTATAACTATTTTTTCCTAATACTATACTAGTATAATTGGTAATATCACTGATTATTTCCATACATTTATTAATTGCATCACTTAATACTAAATCTTTATTATTAAGTATTGTTTGTAACTTTAGTACATCTTCTCCAGTAATATCCTTTAATTTCATTAAATTTTCTACATAATAATGATATCCTTTTTCACTAGGTATTCTACCACTTGAAGTATGAGTTTTTTCCAAATAACCTAACTCTTCTAAATACATCATATCATTTCTAATTGTTGCAGATGAACAATTAAATTTTTTACACAACGATTTAGACCCAACAGGTTTAACATTTTTTATATAAGACTCAACTATGGCCTTTAACAATTTTTTTTGTCTTTCACCCACAAGATCACTTCCTTAGCACACATTATTCACCAGTGCTAACTACATTATAATATTATGCTTAGCACTTGTCAATATATGAGTGCTAATTTTTTGTTTTTTTTACAAACATAATATAAATTATGTTAAAATTATTATATAAATAGGAGGATTAAATGGAAAAAGAAGAAAAAATAAAAGAACTAAAAATATTATCAAAAGCAATCAAAGAAGCAGCATCAATTATAAATATAGATGAAGATATAAAATTAGAAAAAACAAATATAAAAAAATTAAAAAAAGAAATTGTAAATGATGAAAAAATAATAACTCTAACACAAAAAGAAAAGAGTAATATAAATGATAAATAATGATGAATGGAATAATTATTTTATTCCTAATACCGACATATTAAAAAATAAATTAAATATAACTAATAATGAACAACTAAAACAAATAGAAAAAGAAGTTTCATTGAAAAAATTAACTATATTAAATTTAAAACCAATAGAAGGAAATTTTGATGCAAAACATTTATGCAATATTCATAAATTTATTTTTGAAGATATATATGATTTTGCTGGAAAGTATAGAAAAACTAATATAGCAAAACAAACTTCTTTTACTGACTTTAATCTTATAGAATTATCTTTAAACGAATTACTTAATAATATTGACGAAAGAGTAATAAATAATGCATATAGTGATTATTTATATGCAGAAGCTTTAGCTAGCGTATATCACAGATTAATTAGAATTCATCCCTTTAGAGAAGGAAATGGTAGAACTATAAGAGAATTTATAAGAGAATATGTTCAAGCGAAAAATTACTATTTTCAAGATGCAGATTACGAACTAAAATTTAGTAAAGTAGATAGTAATCTATTTTTAGAAGGAACTCTTTTATCAGATTCACAATTAGGAATTTTAACTTTAGAATTTTATAAAGCATTAACAAAAACTCCTAAACAAAAAAATATAACAAAATGAATAACATATGATAAAATTATAAAGGTGATTAAAATGATAATAGATAAATTAATTGAAAAAGCAAAGAATAATAAAAAGACTATTTGTTTAGTTGAAACAGATGATATAAGAACACTAAAGGCTGCTAGTAAAGTAATAGAACTAGATTTTGCTAATATTATTTTAGTTGGAGAACCTGTTAATATTAATAAATTATGTTTTAAAAATAATATAAATATTGACGGAATCAAAATAATTAATCCTAAAACAAGTGAGTTAACTAATGAATTAATAGATAAGTTTTATGAAATAAGAAAATCTAAAGGTTTAACTTACGAAGAGGCAAAAAATACAATATTGAATGATTTCTTATACTTTGGTTGTATGTTAGTGTACTTAGATTATGCAGATGGATTAGTTGCTGGTGCAACACACTCTTCTAGTGATGTTTTAAGAGCTGCTTTAAAAACAGTAAAAACTGCACCTGACTCAAAAGTTGTTTCATCTTTCTTCTTAATGGAACTTGATAATAAAAACTTAGGAAGTAACGGAATATTTATTTATTCTGACTGTGGTATGATACAAAATCCTACTAGTGATGAGTTAGTGTGTATCGCTTATTCATCAAGTAAAACTTTTGAAAACCTAGTTGGAGATATACCTAAAATTGCATTTCTATCTCACTCTACTAATGGTTCTAGCAAATGCGATGACGTAAGTAAAGTAAGAGATGCAGTAAGTAAATTTAAAACTGAATATCCTAATATAATTGCAGATGGAGAATTACAATTAGATGCTGCAATAGTACCTAGTGTAACTAAATCTAAATTTCCAATAAGTGCTATTCAAGGAGATGCTAATATACTAATATTCCCTGATTTAGATGCTGGAAATATTGCTTATAAGATAACTGAAAGAATGGCTAATGCTAAGGCTTATGGCCCAATTACTCAAGGAATAAGAAAACCAATTAATGATTTATCTAGAGGTTGTAACAGTGATGATATAGTTGGAGTAATTGCAATAACTTGTAATCAAGCAAATAAAAATTGATAAAATTTAATTATCAATTTTTTATTTTATTCCATTGAAATACTACTATTTCATCATCGACATAATAATTAACTAACGTTTTCTCTTAGGTTTAAATACAATTAAACCAACAATACAAATACATAAAAATATAATTAAATTTGTATAATCTTTAGTTTCTTTTACTATATATTTTTTATTAAATTTGACAGGAACTTCACTTAATAATTTGTCTTCATAAAATATTTTAATACTTCCTAATTTATCATTTTCTTTAATACTATTATCTATTACAGTAATACCTTCATAAAAAACTTTTAAATAATTTAAATTTATATCATTTTTTAAAAAATATTTTATAGTACTATTTGATTTTATTTCATAATTTCTTTCTTTTTTATTATCTTTATAAACAATATTATCTACTAACTTATTACTCTCTAATATAACTCTATTAGAATAATTATCTTTAATATAATTTAATATTTCTAAACTATCTATTATATGTTTATTAGTATCTATATTATCAATAGCATTAAGAGTAATAACTATAATTTCATTATTATCAATATTAGATATACCACTAAAAGATAAACCACTTTTATTAGTATATCCACCTTTATATCCATCTATTTTAATATTATTATTTTCTAAATTATTTTGTTTTATAATATTATTAACGTTATTATTTATAGTTTTATTTAAAGATTTAATAGTATAATTTTTAGTAGTATATATTTTATAAAAATTTTTATTATTCAACGCATAATCAATTAATTTATATAAATCAAAACTAGTTGAATAATTATTTTCATCCTTTCCTACTGAATTAGAAAAATGGGTATTATTCATTTCTATTTTATTTGCTAATTCATTCATTTTATCTATAAATTTATCTTTGTTATCAAATATGTGATTTGATAGTGCCTGTGCACTATCAGCAGCACTATACATCATAGTGCTATATAACAATTCTTCATAAGTAATTATATCATTAACTTTAAGTCCTATTGTTTGATAACCAAGTAAATTATTAATATCATTATCAGTAATAGTTATAGTTTCGTTTAAATCTTTTATATTTTCTAAAGATACTATAGTAGTCATTATTTTAGTAAGACTAGCAATAGGTAATTGTTTATTAATATCTTTTTCATATAATATTTCATCTGTATTTCTATTAACTGTTATAGCACTTAAACTATCTATTTTTATAGCAAATACATTAATAGGAAATAACAACAAAATAAACAATATTATTTTTTTCATACTATCACCTATTTAATTTAAAGTTATAACATAAATTTTTCATAAAATCCGCAAATGCATCTAACGATGCATTTGTCTTCTTTTTTTTATTATTTATATATTCTCGCTTACGCTAATACTGTTTTAACGTATTTTATAGTTCATCCAGCGAAAGGGTTTTCGCTGGATAACTAATCAGTTTTCAGTTCATGGACGATAAGAATTAAAAATTCTTATCTTTATTTTTATCCTATTGTGTAGGCATTTGCCTTTGTTCCATCTCCACCAGTTATTTGAACATTAGATTTCAGAAAAACTGCGGGACGGAACGAGTTGTAGCCGTAGCCCACATTGATGTCGTTCAAATTCCCATTGAAGTCCACGTAGAATGCGTAATCGTGGCTGCTGAAGAAGTAGTAAGGCGACAAAGACCAAAAGGATAAACTATTTGATTTTTGATAATCATTTATTAAATAAAAATTTGAATTGCTAGTAGATACTTTTCCTCCTGCATATACTATTTCGTCTGCTGTTAATGTTCCTACATACATGTCTATATTATCTGCAAACTTACTCATATTTGTTCCATTACATTTTAATGTTGGTTCTTTTGGTGTTTTTCCATCTAAACGAACATATGAATCATAATAGAACGTTGTACCCTTAATTTGTTTATCTAACATTTCTTGATTACTTAATGGTGTTGTATTATCTCTTCCGGTTGCATAAGCTTTATCATTTAAGCACCAGTCTCCTGCTTTTAAATAAGATAAGTAACTTGATAAAGGCCCTGTTTGAAAATTCTTAAATGCTGTTGACATTGATTTATCGTTATTTGTTCCACCATTTAAATAGTTCATTAAATATCTTGTACTTGAATTTTTTGTACCATCACTTGCAGTTAATGTATTTGCTGCATATTGTGTAAACCCAAAATTTCCTTTTTTAGTAGTACCTCCTGTTGTAGTTGGTATAACCCAATTACCATTACTTGTAGCACAAGTACTATCTTGGTCTTCTAATATTATTTTTGTAGAACCGTCTCCTTCTATTCTTACTATTCTCCAACACATTCCTGCAAAGTTTACATAGTTATCTTCTACTCCTCCTCTATAGTAGTATGATACTCCATAATCATCATTTGTTATACTTAATGTATTTTCCGCACTATTATAAGATGATGAAGATTTTGTTATAGATTTATATTTAATTTGTGATTCAGTTGAGTTAGAAGTTACTTGATATATTGTGCTTCTATTAGTTCCTGATACTGGGGTTGAACTTGTTGAACCTGATGTACTAACTATATATTTACCTACTAATTTACTTATATTATCTTTATATTTTACTGTTTTTAATGCACTACCACTTTTATTTATTATGTCATAGTTCCCTGTTTTCTTATTAAATTTATAACTGTCTCCATATGTTATATATCTTTCATTTTGCTTTAATCCAGAAGAGACAGTTGTATAAGTAAGTTGTGTTGAGGTAGCATTTACTACATAATATATTGTTTTTTTATTAGCGCCTGATACTGGAGTTGATGATGAACTACCACTATAACTTACAATATATTTCCCTTTTAATGTTGCATATCCAGTTGAATATTTTACTGCTTTTAATGCACTTCCATCATTATTTTTTATAGTATGACTAGACCCTGACAATGTGAATGTATCTCCATACGTAAAATAGTAACTTGTTGTTGGATTTCTTACTGTTTGATAATTTGCTGTTGTTTCACTTCCTGGTGTTCCTTCATTATAATACATTGTAGTTTCTTCAGCTGGTTTAGTAAGTGGTGTTGTTCTAAATACTGCATGCCCGTTATTTTTTTCTTCATTTGTTACATTTATTGCATTATCTATTATTGCCTTTGCTAATGTTCCATCTTGATTCTTATATGGATTTATGTCTTGAGCATCTTTTATATTTATTTTACCTGTTACAGTTTTACCCATATCTTCACTTTGATCTACATTTGGTTCTAAGTATTTTAATGTTATAGTATAGTTATGAGTTACATCTGGTTCTATTGTATTGATTACTACTATTCCAAAACCATCACCATCATCTATTGTACCACCACCGCTTGGAAATTGAGTTTCCTCACTAACTCCATTACAGTTTCCACTTGTAGAAGTACATGTCAATGTATAAACTATATCTTCTGGTCTAGAAAATTCATTATAAACATTTTCTAATACAACTACATAATCACTTACTGTTCTATTTCCGTCATTAGTTACTGTAAATGTTTTAGTCCCTATTGTAGTTCCTGGTTGAATTACACCAGTTGGAGCAAGTGTTCCACTACCATCTCCATATACTAATTTTAAATCAGCTGTAGATGCAGTTATACTTTTTGTATTTGTATTTCCTTTTATATTTGTTAAGTAATAACCATATGTTAAACTTAATAGAATAAGTGCTATTATACATATTCCTGTTATGCTTATTATTATTCTATGCTTCCTGCTCATTATTTCAACTCCTATCAAATAATTACTCTCTACCTTAATAAAATTATAATAAAAAAATGTATTTAATTCAATACATTCCATCTAAATCTTTTAAAAACTTTTTACTATTTAAATATAATCCTGTATATCTATCATAATATATGTTTATAAAATTATTTATATTTTCTATAACATTATTACTTATTTTTAATTCACTTATTGTACTAACATCTATTAAATAATATAATCTTAACATTTTAATTGTTTTAGAATCATATATTATTTCATTAGTATAGCAATTAGAACAAATATATCCACCTATATCTCCATTAATAGTAATTATATTCTTTGTACTTCCACATTTAGAACAACTATTAAAGTTAATACCTACTCCTAGGTAATCTAATACTTTAATCTCATATATATTAATTAATACTTTAGGATTTAATTTATCATTTAATTTTAATATTATATTAATAAATAAATTATATAATTCTTCGTATTCATCAGTTTGTTTTACTATTTGATTAGTAAGTTCTACTATATAACTTAAGTAACTAATTAGTAATAAATCTTTTTTTATATTAACTAATTCATTTATTATACTTACTTCTGTTAATATACTTAGTTTATCTTTTTTTATATTAATTAAAAATTTACCATAGGTAAATTTTGTGGTATTAACCCTTAAATTACTTTTTAAACTTTTAGCCCCTTTTGCTATACAACCTATGACACCTTTATTAGTAAATATATTAACTATTTTAGAAGTATCACCATATGATATTTCATTTAATATAAAACCTTCTACTTCTATCAATTTAATCACTTCTTTTTATTATTATTTAACTTCTTCTAATAGTTTTTTTGCTTTATTTTCTAATTGTTTTTTGTCTCGTTCAAGTTCTTTTAAACTTTTCTTTGGAGTTGGCATATCTTCTGGCATCGTTCCACCAATATCTGCAATTGCACATCTCACCTTTTTGCCAACTTCGTAATGTACATCTTTTGCTTCTTTTTCACCTTTTATATTATCTTTTATTAATTTTTGTTTAGTTTGATTTATTCTAAATAAATTAGCAACCAATTCATCTTCATTCATATTATCTAGAATGTCTTCTCTATAACGCAATTCTTTTCTTTTAAAAATATCATCAGCAGTTTCACCATTATATAATCCTTTATACCCAGCATTATGAAATTCAGCCATATTTTTAACACCAGCAGAAGAAGCAATCTTTTGTAAAGTATAATTACCATATCTAGTTAATTTTCTTTGATAAAATCTTTTTTCATCATCTGATAAGGAATCATATTCTTGTTCTGTTACCTCTTGTTTTCTTGTTTGTATAGCAAAATATGTTTGTCCTAAGGCTACAACTTCTTTACTAGGATCTGCATTTTGTACTATTAAATAGCATATATATCTTGAAAGTTTATAATCTTTAATAATTTCTTCTTTGCCTTTTCCAGTTTTTATTGGCTTGTTAACCTCAACAAGCCAATCTTCTTTATTAGAAATACTATTATTTGCAGATATAATCGCCTTATCAATAACTTTTTTAAAATTTCTCCAATCTTTATATTCTAATACTTTTTGCAAATCTCTTGCAAACCAATATTCATTTCCATAATCATCAATATTTTTTATATCTTCAAAATTTTTACTAGAATATTTATCGGAATTTTCTTTCATCTATTCATCCCCCCTTCTTTATACTTGTAAATAAAATCTATACATATTATACTATATTTTTAATTGCTTTTTACCATAACATTACTGAATTAATAATATTTTTCATGTGTTTTATTACTATTTATCTAATTAATTCTTGAATTACATTTTTTTCATTTCTTTTTATATTCTAAATAATATTCTATTTTACCAGTTTTTTTAAATAATTCCCATAATTCTTTTTTTGTCATTTTTAACACCCTTTCTTATTCTCATAGATATAATGGTATTAAAAAATTTCTTTTATTCATTATTATTTAATATTTTTTTTATACTTTTAAATAAGTAATAATTATATGGCATTTTATTTTCGTTCATATAGTTTATTATAGTTTCTATTTGGTTAGTTGTTATATTTTTATCATTATCTTTTATATAAGTTATAAATTCATTTAATTTATATTTTTTATCGTTAAAGTTATATTTTTTTAGATATAGTTTTACGTTATCAATAACAAAGTTAGAAAATTTATCTTTATTATTATTTAAATAATATATAAGCAATTTAGAATCCCAACCCAGTTCAACATAGTAATTATATATATCAAATGGTTTATCATTTACTAAGTCATCACTTATTTTATCTACAACTTTAGTTACTTTTTCTAAGTTATCTTTATTAAAGTTATTTTCTCTTTTAAAAAATTCTTTTAGTATATCTTTTTCTATATTATTTAAATAATAATTTTTATAGTTATTTATAAATTTTTTAAAGTCGGTATAAGTTATGTTACTAAGTGACACATATTCTTTTATATTATGTTTATCTTCTTTTATATAGTTATTAATTATGTTAATAATAGTTTCTGTTTCTTTTCTTTTGCTAATTTTTTTATTTTCTTTATTTATATTTTTTCCATACTTTAAACAATATTCTAAATAAAGTTTATTTACTTTATCTTTATTTTTTTTTGCTTTTTCTAATTCTTTTAAGTAATCTGTTACTACATCATTAAATTCATTTAGTGTAATATTTTCTTTTTTTATAAATTTATTTATTAAATCTATATTACCTTTAGAATCTATGTAAAATTTTAAGTAAGTTTCTTTTTTATGCATCTTTTATACCAAATTCTTTTAAGTATTTTTCTTTATCTCGCCAATTTTCGATAGTTTTTACATATAATTCTAAATATATTGGTTTTCCTAATGTGTTTTCTAAATCAACTCTTGCACGTGAGCCTATTTCTTTTAACATTTTTCCACCCTTACCAATTATTATTTTTTTTAATGATGCACGAGATACTATTATATCTATGTTAATAGTAATTATATTAGATTTTTCTTGATATTTTGTTGTAACACAAGTAACTGCATGGGGAACTTCTTCATTAGTTAATTCTAATATTTTTTCTCTTACAAATTCACTTGCTAAGAAGTATTTACTAGCATTTGTTAAAACTCCGTCATCATAATATTTTACGTTATCATTTATATAATTTTTTATAACTTTTATAAGTCTATCTATATTATCGTTTTTTAATGCTGATACGGGAATAATTTCTGCAAAATCATACAGGTCTTTATAACTATTAATAGCATTCATGATACCTTCATTATTTAATTTGTCTATTTTATTTAATATTAATATAACTGGTATAGTATTATTTTTTAATGCATTAATAATAAATTTATCTCCTTTACCAATACCAGTTGAGGCATCAACTGTAAATAATATTAAATCTATATCTTCTAAATTACTATAGGCTTCTTTATTAAGTTCTCTACCTAACTTATCTACTGGTTTATGTATACCTGGAGTATCAACAAATACTATTTGTGTATCTTTATCATTATAAACTCCGTGTATTGAATTTCTAGTAGTTCCTGCTACATCACTAACTATAGCAACTTTATTGTTTATAATAGTATTTAGTAGTGTACTTTTACCAGTATTAGGTCTACCTATAATACTTACAAATCCACTCTTCATTTTTTTCCTCCTTTAGTATATGTTATTATATAAATTTCCTACTTTTAAAACTCTATTATCTTCGTTATGAGTATATAAAATAACACTTTTCATTGGTTCAAAGAATTCTGTTATTACTCTTTCGTTTAAATATTTTAAATCACTTATTTCATCTGAACTGGTCATTAAATATAATTTTTCAAAGTCTCCATATTTATAACCCTCTGTTACTGCTTGTGCTATTGCTATTTGTTCTGCATATATTCCGTCTCTATATGTTGCATTTTTTACAGTAACACCTTTAAATTTTTTATTATCTTTCATTAAGACAATACAAGCAAAACATTTATCATCATAAGGAGAGTAAGAATTTTTTAGTAGTTCTTTTAATTCACTTATCATATAAATCACCACTTTTAAATGAGTATGGACACAAGTCTTTAATTTTATATTTTGTATATTCTCCTGTTTGGTCGTAAGTTATTATTTCAGCATCTTTAGAGAAAAACTCTACTAGCAGTTGTCTACATAGAAAACATGGTGTTATTGGGTGTTTACTACTCCCGAGTAGATAAAGTTTATCAAAACTATCTTTTGTATACCCTTCTGTTATAGCACTTCCAATTGCTACTTGTTCTGCACAAAGCCCATCTTTAAACGAAGCATTTTCTACATTTACTCCATTAAAATATTTTCCGTCTTTCATTTTTACGATACATGCCACTTTATATCCACTAATATTTGAATAGCTGTTGTTTATTAAATCACACAATTTTTTATACATTTTTCCACCTCTTATATTCCTAGTTCATCAAGTATTTCTTTTTGTAAGTTAAACATTATTTCTTCATCACTTTTGTTCATATGATCATAGCCTAATAAATGTAATAAACCATGAACTGTTAAAAATGATAATTCTCTTTTTTCAGAATGATTATAGTCTTTTGCTTGACTGATCATTTTTGGTATTGAAATAAAAATATCTCCTAAACTATTAACTTCTGTTTCAATATGTTTATTATCATTTAACGCAAATGATAATACATCAGTAGTTCTATCAATACCTCTATAACTTAAATTTATTTTGTGCATTTCTTCATCATCAATAAATATTACACAAAATACACTATTACATATATTTAATTTTTTTATTGTATAATCTATAACTTTATATAAATATTCATAATTACTATAACCATAGTTATCTATAATATCATATTCTGTATTCATAATACCTCCAAAATACCATAATAATTTAATAAAAATAATGAACTAAATAATAAAATAATTATCCATAAAACATTATATATCCATTCTTTTTTTAAATATAATGGTAATTTATCTTTTATATAATCTATAATTCTATATATAATATAACCTAATATTCCACCACATATATTTAATAATATATCGTCTATATCAAAACTTCTACCTATATTCATTTGTATAAGTTCTATACTTAAAGATGTTATAGTAGTAATTAACATACATATTATTATTTTTTTATTTTTTAATATAGTATTAACAAAATAACCAAATGGAATGAATAGTAATACATTACCTAACACATTCTTATAAAATAATGAACTTGTATAATTATATCTTGATATTTCTTTAAACGGTATAAAATTATTAGAATAACTTTCAAAGTCAGTACTTGTTACTAATTCAAATAATAAAAACATATATATAATAAATAAAAAAATATATAAATCTTTATAAAATATTAATCTTTTTTTATTAATTATTATATCTGTTATTCTTATTAAAAATAATACTATACTAAATAACAAAAGCATTGGCCAGATATCTTTTAAAACAATATTAACTTCATTTGGTATCATATTAACACATCTTTCTTTAAAAAATTTACTGCTAATAACTATATATATTGTACTATTTTTTATATATTTTTTCTACACTAACTTATAATAAAAGTACTATTTATAAAAAATAATACTTAATTTTAATTCATAAATTTTATTATTTTCTTTGCATAAGAACAATCTGCTATTATTTTTTTATTATGTTTTTTGCCATTTTCTATTACTTCTTCTACTAATTTTCTTGCAATACCATGTCCTTGATACAAACTATCAACTTCTGTATGAACTATATTCCAATACATGCCATCTTCTATAAAAGCACATTCTCCTATTTTAATATTATTATCATATGCAACTGATTTATTATTATATTCATCAAACTTTATTTCAATCATATATAACTCCTCTATATTTAAATTATATCATATTCAATTAGTTTCATTATTTATATCTTCTATATTTAATTTAATTTTTTTCCCAATATTTTCTTCTGTAATAACAAATACTTCAATATTTATTTCATTATCATTTATTTCTTTATTTAATATTTTTTTAGATAATACTTTACCATTATCATTTAATTTTAATTTAAATTTATTGTCTATTTCTAATAAAGCTTTTTTTATACTTTCTGATTCAGTATATTTATATTTTTTTTCTATATATTCTCTTTCTTTATATAAAGTAAAAAATTTAGTTTTAATTATATATTTTTTATCATATTTATTATATTTATTACTTCTTAATACTTTATTATTTATAGTAAAATTAAATCTTGTTTTACCAGTATATTCTTTTTTTAAATATTCTCTTTTTAAAGATATATTAGTATTATACCAAACTTTTCCTAATACTACACCATTAGCACAAGTATATCCTTTAACTTCTTCATTTAAAACTAAATTACCACTTATTAATAGATCATTAGGTTTTACTATATCATTTACATTTACTAATATATCTCCACTAGTGCTATATATATTTGTTATTAATGCTTCTTTAGTAGAAATAACATTACAATATTCGTCTTCTTTTATAATATTATCAATTATTCTTTCTTCTACTCTAACTACATAAGTCATACCAATATTAGTAATACTAATCCATTCTAATTTATCTTTATTATTTTCTAGTATATTTTTTTTAATTTCTTCTAATTTATTAAAATCCTTTTTTAAACTATATTTTTTTATCCCATAATTTTCTAATTCTTCTTTAACTAATTCTCTTATGTGTTTATTACTGTGTATCACGTTTATTTTAAAAATTATATTAGAAACTACATACATGGATATAATACATACTAAAAATAATAATATAAAATATTTTAATTTAAATATTTTTTCTTTTATATTATCTATTCCTAAACTTTTATATATATTAATATCAGAGTAATAATTATATCTTTTAATAATTTTATAATCGTTTTTATTTATTTTTACTATTATTTTATCTTTATTAATATAATTTATATTAAATAATTCTATATTATATTTATTACATTTTTCTAAAAATTTTTTTATATTATTATTAACTTCAATTAGAATAAATTTATTCATATATTTTCTCCAATTTACTTATATAACCTTTTATTAATAATTCGTTTTTTTCCATTTTTGTTATTAGTAAATCATTACCTATAATATTTATTTTTAATTTTTTAAGTTTTAAACATATAAATTTATCTGTAAATTTTATAATTTCTTGATATTTATATATATATACATAATTAGAATATATTATTATATAGTAATCTTCTCCTGTTAAGTAATTTTTAAATATTTCTAGCACTAGTATTCACCAATTAATTATATGCAAAAAAAAGACTATAAATCGCAAATTTGATTTATAGTCCCCATGAATAGAAAACTACCATAATAATAAGTAGTCGTAGTAATTTCTTACTACATTTAAATTGTAACAAAAAATTATTTACAATGCAATAGTTAATTTAAAATTTTTTTAAAATTTTTTTAATTTTTTTTAATTTTTTATGCAATTTTAACTATTTTAATTTCGTAGCTACCATTAGGGCTTTCAACACTTATTAAATCTCCTACTTTTTTATTCATTATTGCTTTACCGATAGGAGATTCATTTGAGATTTTATTTTCGAATGGATCTGCTTCCATAGAACCAACTATAGAATATATTTCTTCTTCGTCATCATCAACATATTTAACTGTTACTGTTGTTCCAACAGATACTATGTCTCCTGATTTTTTTTCTATTATCTTAGCATGTTCTAACATATATTCTAACTCTTGTATTCTAGCCTCAATTTTTGCTTGTTCGTCACGAGCAGCATCATAGTCAGCATTTTCTGATAAATCCCCTTGTGCACGAGCTTCTTTTATAGCTTCGATTATTCTTGGTCTTTCATTATTTTTTAACTTATTTAGTTCAGTTTCTAATTCTAAAAAACCTTCACTTGTTAATAAAAATTCTTTTTTTTGTCTCATTAAAATCACCTTTCAAATCATTTGTTAATAATTTTAACATAGTCATAAGATTACTACAAAATAGACTAAATGTCAAACACTTTTAAACGCATCATATCATATTTATTTAAGTACTTATCTACCTTTAATTTTATTATCATTTGGGGATGTCTCGCTACATCTATAACTTTGTCAAATTCGTTATATATTTCTTTTATTTCATAATTAAAAGTTTCTATATTTGGGCCAAAAAATTGTACTATTGTTCCAACTGAAAAATTATTTCTTTGTTCTATAATTGCAATTCCGTCTTTATAGTCTAGTACTAAGCCTAGGAAGTCTTGGTTAGATAATTCTTGTCTTCCTAAATAATATTGTTCATTATGTGTAGGCAATTTATCAAAAAATTGCGGAACAGATTCTCTATTAGCACATCTATTCAATATATTTAGACAATAATTAGTATATGCAGGAGTTATAGTTTTATTTACAATTTTTTCTATTAATCTCCTATATATAAGTATTACTGTAGCAATATAATAAACGCTACGCATTCTTCCTTCTATTTTAAATGAGTTTATACCAACATCTATCATTTCTTCTATAAATGGAACCATATTTAAATCTTTTGGTGTCATACTAAATGGTGTCTGTGTTATTTTATTTTTGTTCTCATCTAGGTAGTTAAACTCCCACCTGCATATTTGAGCACAACCTCCACGGTTAGAGTCTCTGTTAGTACAATAATTAGATAGTATACATCTTCCACTTATACTAGTACACATTGCTCCATGTATAAATGCTTCTAAATCAAGATTAGTTTTTTGTTTTATTTCTTTTATATCTTCTTTACTACATTCTCTTGCTAAAACTACTCTTTTAGCACCTAAGTCTTTATAAAATAAGGCGGCTTCACTATTAGTTATACTTGCCTGTGTACTTATATGTAATTCAAGTTTTAAGTTAAGTTCTTTATGTAATTTTATTACAGTAATATCACTTACTATTATTCCATCAACATTTATTCTATCTAAATATAATAAATATTCTTTTAAACCTTCTAGTTCTTCGTTATGAAATACTATATTTACTGTTACATATATTTTCTTATTTAAGTTGTGGGCATAATCTACTGCAGTTTTTATTTCTTCATTGCTAAAATTTTTAGCATTTGCTCTTAAACTAAAATTTCTACCTCCTATATATACTGCATCAGTACCATAAAGACACGCAAATTTTAATTTTTCTAAATCTCCTGCTGGGCTAAGTAATTCTATCATTTCTTCACCCCTAACTTATATATTGTTTTTTTATTCATAAAACCACTATTAGTTTCTATATTTGATTTATTTTCTAGCACTTTATTTATTTCATCACTATTAAGTCCATCTGGGTAAATTAAATAAAATAATATTTTTTCATCATTTATATTTTTTAAATAATCTATTATATTAAAGTATTTATTATTTAAAATAAATGTTCCTTTATCTGTTTCCTTTACTATAAATTCATTATTTGTTATTGGTTCTTCTAATATTACTTTTTTATTTGTTTTTAAATTAAAATAAGTATTAAAATTTGTTAATAGTGTTCTTCTAGAATACATTACAGGATTTTTTCCAAATATATTTAGTATTAATGGTTTTGTTGTTTTATTTAATATAACTTTAACTTCATCAATAGTTAATTCGTTAGAAATTACTGCACTATTAGTAAGTTCTAACCAATAGTTTATTGATGAATAATTTGTTGCAAAGTGATTTTGGTTCCATATAAGAGTAATATTATAATTCTTTAACATATTATATACTGCTATATCTTCGAATATTATACCATCAAAATTTTTAAGTAATGGTATTAATGTTTTAAAGTTTTCACAGTCTTCATTATTAAATATTCTATTAATTAGCAAATATTTTTTTATATCAAGATTAATTAAGTCTGTTATTTTAAACGTGTTATAACCTATACTAAAGTTATCTACTGCAAAAAGAAAATTGTTTATACCAATTTTCTTATATTTTTCAATATCATTTAAATTTTCTATATTAATCAATATCTTTTCTTTTTTCATTTCTTCTAAAGCTTACTGATAAGCCATCTCCAATATCATAAAACTTAGTAATATATTCTTTATTTGATTTTAAATATTCTATATATTTTTCTATTTTATTAACTATTCCTTTTACATTTCTAGATTTAATTAAATCTTTATTTTTTACTAAGCCATGAAATTTTAAGTTATCAGTAATTATTACTCCTCCTGGGTTTAAATAGTTACAAAATTTATCAAAATATTTTATATATTGTCCTTTAGCAGCATCTATAAATATAAGATCATATTTACAACCAGATAAATTTACTTCTAAAGCATCATTATATACTATTTCAATTCTTTTATCTAGTCCGCTTTTATTTACATTTTTTACTGCTTCTTTATATCTTTTTTCATCTTTTTCTATAGTTGTTATTTCACAAAAACTGTTTGCATTTGCCATTAGTATTGCAGAATACCCTATAGCTGTTCCTATTTCCAATATGTTTTTAACTTTATTTAGATTAATATATTTCATTATAAATTTAATAGAATCTAATTCTATTATAGGGACGTTATTAGTACTTGCATAATGTTCCATTTCTAAAATTAATTCTTTCATTTTTACCACCTACATTCTAGTAAGTATACCACTTACCTTCACTTTTTAATTTAGCAACTGTCTGTTGATGTTCAACACCTGTTTTACTAAAATAAGTCTTTTTTTCTTTATCAGCAACGAAATAAAAATATTCATTTTCTGTTGGTTCTATAGAGGCAGATATACTTGATAAACCGGGATTACATATTGGGCCAACTGGTAAACCAGCAACACAGTTTCCCCTTGTGTTATATCCGTTACAACTATTTAAATCACTTTGTGTTAAATCACTTGTGAAATCTTTTTTTACTGCATAATATGTTGTAACGTCACTACCTAGTGACATTTCTGTATTAAGTCTATTATAAAATACTCCTGAAACCATTCCTCTATCAGCGCTGTTAACTCCTTCTAATTCTATAATACTTGCAAGAGTTAATAGTTCGTGAACACTATAACTACTTAATTCTATATCATCTTTGTAATCAGATAATTTACTGTCCATATTATCTAAAAGCTTTTCTATTATTTCTTCTAATGTACTATTTTTTTTAAATTCATAAGTATCTGGGTATAAGTAACCTTCTAATGGGTAATATATTCCTTCAGTAAATATATCGTCAGTTATAAACCAATATTTTTCTTTTAATTTATTTAAATAATCTACATTTGATAATTTACTATATATTTCATCTTCTGTATATTTAAAGTTATCACTAATTAATTTTACATAGTTACTTAATCTTTTTCCTTCTACAAAAGTTATTTTTATGACTTCATTTTCTATATTATTTTGATTTGCCATCATATTTAATATTTCATTAGTACTTAAATCTTTACTTAATTTATATGTACCAGCATATAGTTCTTTATTTTTAAATTTAATAATTACTTTACTAAAGAATTCACTTCTTATTAAATTATTTTTTTTAAGTTCACTAATAATTTTATTTTTACCCCAACCTTTTTCAACATTAAATGTAACTATAGTTTCATTTTTTGCGTCAACTGGTGAAAGGCTATAAATAAATATTATTATAAAACTTATTAACAGTATAAATATTAATATAATGGGTACAAAAATTAGTCTTTTAGTTCTTCTATTCATATTCATTCTTCTTTCCTATTGTTTATACTAGCAAAAATCTGTTCTATTGTATTCCATTCTTCTTCTGTATCAATAGTTCCTAAATCTCCTGTATCACTAAAGGGATCAAATGTATTTGCATAAATTTTTATATTTCCAAGTTCATCTTTTGTATTATCTGTATAGATAATATAACTTTTTTTTGTATCTTCACTATCAAATGTAAATAAAACATCACACTCTATTTCATTATTATTAATATCTTTTATAATAATTTTCCCGTTTTCATCCATTAATAATTTATCCTTTCTTGCTTTTTAAGAATGTATCTAAAATAATACTTGCTGCATAAGCATCTATTACTTTTTTTCTTTTTTGTCTAGATGTATTAGTACTTATTAAAATATTTTCTGCTTCTACTGTACTTAATCTTTCATCTACTAAATTTATTTTTAAATTACATTTAGTTTCTAAAAGACTTTTAAATTTTAAACTTCTTTCACTAGCAAAACCTAGTGAGTTATTCATATTTTTAGGTAAGCCCAATACTAATTCATCTATTTTTTCTACTTTTATTATATGTAGTAGTTCTTCTATTAGTTTGTTAGTATCGTCATACCTTAGTACTTTATATGGACTTGCAAGTATTCCTAAATTATCAGATATTGCTAATCCTAATGTTTTTGTTCCTAAATCTAAGCCTAAATATTTCATAAGTTATTTTTCATATAATCTTTTAATATTATTTCTAATAGTTTTTCTCTATCTATGTCAGTCATTTTATCACGAGCACCTTCAAAACTTGTAATATATCCTGGGTCTCCTGTAATTAAATAACCTATTATTTGACTTGTAGGATTATATCCTCTACTTTCTAAACTTCTATATACTTCTATTAAAGTTTTACTAACTAGTGCATTTTCTATATCGCTTATTTTAAATAAATTTGTATTATCCATAAAATTCACTCCTAGACACATATATTTTATCATTAATAGTAAATAATCTCAATTATAAATAAAGTATATTATATATTTTTTCTAAAAAAAACACATCATAATGATATGTGTTTATTTAAATTTATTTTTTAAATAGCCATTAATTCTTTTTCTTTTTCATTAAAGATTTCATCTATTTTTTTATTATATTTATTTATTAATTCTTGTACATCTTCCATTAAGTTATCTTTTTCGTCTTCTGTAAATTCTCCATTTTTAATTTGAGTATTTGCATCTTGTCTTATATTTCTTAAAGATATTTTACCTTCTTCAGCCATTTGTTTAGCCTGTTTAACATAATCTCTTCTAGTTTCTTCTGTTAAATCTGGTACTGTTAGAATAATTGTTTCTCCATTATTTGTTGGGTTTATCCCTAAGTTTGCTTCATTAATAGATTTTTCTATTGTTTTTAAATTACCTCTATCAAATGGACGAATAAATAATTGTTTACCATCATGTACTGTTATATTAGCAAGTTGATTAATTGGTGTCATTACTCCATAAGCTTCTGCACTTATTCCATTTAACATTCCAGGGTTTGCACGTCCTGCTCTAATTGTAGTTAATCTATTTTGTAAAGTTTCTAAAGATGCAATCATTTTTAATTCTGTATTTTCAACTATATCCATATTTTCTCCTTCTTTAAGTTAATTATATAAATTTTTTTATTAATTTACAAGCATTATATAATTTGAGTTTCGGTTTTTTACGATTTTTTAATAATTATATTTATATTAATTTAGGAAAATGTCTCACTATGTTAATTTATAGTTGATTTTTGTGAAATTATTTCACGACTTTATGCGAGTATTTTT